>CAZMCN010000001.1:0-58880 GCA_964564845.1 uncultured Pirellulales bacterium
CACCTTATGAACGTATGTTTGGAACAGCAAAAATATGCTTTGACCACAATCTTGCCAAGGCAAAACTGCTTCTTATTCTGGGTGGGAAAGCCAACAACACGCTGATTGATGTAACTTTCAAGGCCATTGCGGACGCGCTGCAGGCTTATGTTGAAGAACACGGGCCAACCAACATACCAGTTGTAATCGGCAGGGGCGGTCCGCAACTGGTAAGGGGCCTTTTAACTATGAAAGAGACCCTGGATTCGCTGGGGCTGCCCTATGTTATATTCGGGCCGGATACTCCGGTAACTCAGGTGGCTGAATACGCCGCCAAAGTCGTTAAGAACTACAAAAGTAATGGAGGTTCGAAATGAGAGCCAAAAAGTTAAGTGATATTCTTAAAGCTTCAGACCGAGTGGCTGTTTCAAACATCACAGGTAGAGAAGCAAGCAAAGTTACTGTTGTTTCACAGGAGTACTGTGGAAATGTTGTTGGCGGCTGGGCTTTAGGTAAAGGCGGCCAAAGCATCCAGGTCTCGGACGGCGAAAGCGTTCCTGTTTTTTCAACGGTGGAGGATTTGGCCAAGCACTTACCCAGGAAAAAACAGCCTAACAAAGTTATCGTTTACTCTCCTCCGCCGGCTGTTTACGGCGATGTGAAGGAAGTCGTAGAACATCTCGGCAAAACCGTCGAAACTATTTTTGTTATTACCGAACATGTGTCAATAGAGGTTACGGCAAAGATGGCTCAGATTTGTTCTCAGGCAAATATCGATGTATTAGGCTGTAACACTTTGGGTGTAATAAATACCCTTGATGGTGTTCGAGTTGGGGCAGTCGGCGGCACCGACCCGGCCGAAAGCTTCAAGAAGGGTACTACCGCTATAATATCAAACAGCGGCAATATGGTCAATACTATGGCCTCGTATCTGCTCAGCGCCGGCATCGGAACCTCGTACGGCATCTCGACCGGAAAGGATTTGTTGATTCTCACTTCTATCAAACGACTGCTTGAGCTGGCACGGGACGACAAAGATACCCAGCTTGTTGTTGCCTACATCGAACCCGGCGGGTTGTACGAAAAAGAAGCGGTCGAGATGATGAAGCAGACAAAATATCCCAAGCCCGTCATCGCTTACATTACAGGTGGACTGCTTCAGAAAGGCGGTCTTTCGCTCGGGCATGCCGGTGCAGTTGTCGAAGGAAAAGGAACAAGCGCCGAAGATAAAATGCAACTCTTCGATGAGTACTTCGGTATCGAACCTTTCGAGCCTGACAAAAAATATGATAAATCACCTGCCCTTACAAAGGCCCTTAAAAAGGGCATACGTATTACATCGCTGCACCATTTGCCTGCGGCGGCCGCTTTTATTTATGATACACTTCGTATTGAGCGGGATTTTCATCCCTCAAGGCCGCTGCGGTTAAACCCCTGGTTTTTGAATTATAAAGGTGCTGAAAAGCAACTTCAGAGAAAACTGATTCTGGAGAAAGGTACTATCCCTGAACCCTACAGTTCCCAGGTAAATCTTATGTTAAAAGAGACCTTCGGAGCAACTCCTCCGAGAAGGGATATGAAGAACGCAAGCTATGTATCTTCCAATGACGGCAAGATTGCCAGAATTTATGGCTACCGTCTCGACAAACAGATGGAACAGGGCTCTTTTATAAGGTCGTTGTTTTTGGCCTGGACGGGGGAAACCCCGAGGGATTTCGAGGCCAAATTGCTGGAACAATGTTTTATTGCCGCCCTTACTAACGGGCCCGGCACTATTTCCGCCCAGGGAGCGAAGCTTTCGACCTCAGCTGGAAATTCACCAAACACTGCTATGATAGCTACGCTGGCCTGCGTGGGCACTGTGCACGGTGGCAACGGTCAAAAGGCGGTTGAGTATCTCATCAGGGTCTTCAAAGATGTGAACCTTGTCGACCCCTGGGATAAGAATCACGGTCTTGACCTTGAGAAAATTGTTGACAGGGCCGCCAATGATTTTGCCCAACAGAGAGCGATCGCAAAAGAGGCCGGCGTGAGCTATGAACGTATTCCGTGTCTCGGCCATCCGGTCTTCAGGAATAACCCGGTCAACTATGACCCGCGGGAACAAGCTATGGCTAAGTATATGAAAGAGAAGAAGCTGTATAATATCTTCCTTGAATTCTACCATATGCTTACTCACAAAATTAAAGATATGGGCATTGCTCGAAACGTCTGGGCCGTCAATGTTGATGGTGCCATAGCTTCAACCGTTCTTGCGACTTGCTGGCAGGCGTTGAAGGAAAAAAGAATTTCGATGTCTCGTGTTTGCGATATTGCCTTTATGGTCTTTGCAGTCGGCCGCACAGCCGGCGCCGGGGGGGAGTATCTCGACCATCAGGACCACGGCAGTCCAATGGATATGCGAACTGCCGCCAGTGAAGGTGTTGCACTGACAAAGGCAAAAGATTAAACGGCTGATGTAAGAGTTTAACTCTTTTTGAGGTTTGTTGAGCTGCTCTCTCATTTTTCGAGAGAGCAGTTTTTTATTTGGCGGCCTTGATGGCGTCGGCAAGTCTGAGAGTGCCTTCGTATAATGCCCTGCCTATTATTGCCGCTTCGATTCCTAAAGCGGCCAGTTTCTTTATATCCGCAGTCTCGGTAACTCCGCCAGCTGCTACCACCGGTATATCTACCGCTTCTGCAAGTGTTTTTGTTCTTTCTAAGTTTGGCCCTGCCATCATTCCGTCTTTGTTGATGTCGGTATATATTATCGCAGCGATGGGCAGCTTGGCAGCCCTGGCTGCAAAATCCAGTAATTGTTGAGGGTTGTCCTTTGTCCAGCCATGGGTTGCTATTTTTGAACCTCGCCCGTCAAGACCCAGCACCAGTCTGCCGGCAAACTTCCGGGCCATCTCGCTAAACCACTCAAAGTCACTGATGGCTTTTGTTGCGATTATTACCCGCTCTATCGGCAGAGCGAGTAATTGTTGTATGGAGTTTTCGTCTCTGATTCCACCGCCGACCTCAATTTTCAATTGTCCAGGTGCCGCTATTGCCGATATTGTCTCGGTATTTACGGGTCTGCCTACTTTGGCGCCGTCCAAATCGACGATATGCAGCCAGTGAGCCCCTGCAGTAATAAAGTGGCGTGCCTGTTTGACGGGGTCGTGCTTGTAGATTATCCGGCGGTGATAGTCGCCCTGGATTAGCCTGGCGCATTTGCCGTCCATCAGGTCAATCGCCGGTATGATATACATCTGTGAACCTCAAAAATATCCCAATTTTGAAATCCCTGAAAGCTGTTTGTTGAATTTTAGACGAATGCTTTTTTGGTTTCAACAGATTTTGTTGACTTTTATTTGAAAAGCGGAATTTTATCAATTAGCTGTTGACCTGCGATATTGCCGGCTGCTTTGGCTGGACAGGAGTTGTCTTTATTATCAGGTGTCAGAGCAAGATACTTGACTTGAGTATAATATTCTTGCAAATTAAGTTTATTGGTTGTATAAAGCGTAGAGGCTGTCCTGTGGAAGTTTGTGTAGGCCAGGTGTTTTGGACACGGTCTGCGGGATGAATTGCTGTGTTGTTATACCCTTAAGGGTAATAAATTCCCGCGACGGGGATTGTAACTTATTGTTTTAAAGGTACTTGCCCCCGAACAAACGGGTAATTTCAATCGTGAGCACTATAAAAGGTTTGAGTTTTTGTTGAAATGCAAAATGTTGGAAGAATGGAGGTGAAGGAAAAATGTTAATTGAAGGATTGAATTCAAATGTCAAAATTTACATTCTGGGCTTGCTGGTGTTGAGTTTGTTTATTGGTTCCTGCAAAAAGTCTGTGCCCGAAGAGCCCGCCGAGATTAAGGCTAAAAGCGAGGATGTGACTGAGCCGGAGGTTATAAAAGAACCTGCTGAAGATGTTAACGGGAATGTGGCGCTTCCGACCGAACTACCCGAGCCGGCGTACACAGGTATACCTGAGAAGATCCTGAGGATACCAAACCTGGAAGAGCCTATGCAACAGGTACGTCCACCGTTTTATGTTCCTGAAGGCACAAAAAACGTTGCCTTAAACAAGCCGATAACCAGCAGCGACGAAGAACCTATTGTCGGCTGGCTCGAAATGATTACCGACGGTAAAAAGGCGGCAGATACCGAGTCCGGGGCTGCCAACTATGTCGTGTTACATCCTTCTTTGCAGAGCGTTACTATTGACCTGGAGGCTGAGTACGAGATATATGCCATTCTTCTATGGCATTTCCACAGTCGGGCCCGTGTTTATTATGATGTGATTGTGCAGGCTGCCGACGATGCCGATTTTGTTACGAACGTTCGGACACTGTTCAACAACGACGATGATAACTCTGCCGGTCTTGGCTTTGGCTCCGACAAGCATTATGTCGAATCGGCTGAGGGTAAGCTTATTGATGCCGGAGGCGTGTCTGCCCGTTATGTCCGCCTTTACAGCAACGGCAACAGTGAAAATAGTGATAATCATTATGTCGAAGTGGAAGTTTTTGGCCAACCCGTAAATTGAAATCTTCGACAGTATCTTACGCCGGCATTTTGGGCGGGGCTGCGGGTAGAGTGTATCCTGCGATGTCCTGGTTTTGCGCTGCCTGGTGGTTACCTTTTTAACTGCTAATATCCTTGCAGTTGGTCTTTGTCGAATGTATATGTATAGATTATCAATGCTGATATGGAGAGGTGTCCGAGCGGCTTAAGGAGCCGGTCTCGAAAACCGGTGTGCCCTTTACGGGTACCGCGGGTTCGAATCCCGCCCTCTCCGATTTTTAATTTGCCGTTGAGTCTGCCACAATTGTTTTATGCCGGCGAGGGCGACTGAGCTGTTTTACCCACTGTGGGAAAATCTCCCTTGTCGCTCAGCAGTGCTTGTAAAATGTCAAAGATTGTTACCAACCCCTGAACCTTGCCCTCCTTGTCCACTACAGGCAAAGCACATCCGCCAAATTGACACATATTTCCTATTACGGCCGATAATGATGTTTCCGGTTTTACCGTGCGAACAGACCTGCTCATTATCCACTTAATCTTGATTTGAAGGGTAGCATCGTCCAGCGATCGGCGCCACTTGGCAAATACAGGTCGAAGGTAGGGGCTAAACGCTCCTGTCAGGTCTGATTTGGATACAATACCTTCCAGGGCACCGTCGCCGCCCACCATCATATAGCTGCTATTGGCCTGCTGCATCTTTGCCAGTGCCGCTGTCAGTATGGAGATGAATACTCTTTCAAGCAGTATCGCAGCTCCACAGCCCGCCACCGCCAAAATTATTACCAACGGCACACTTTGGGCAGCTATAAAAACTCCGCAGATGCCGCCTGCGACAACACCTGCAATGCCGACCAGAAGTACCCTGAAGCCTAATCCGCCGAGCCAGACAAACAGCCCGGCCAGAAGACAGAGTAATCCTGAGCCGACCAAAAGGCCCGGATTGAACCACACTGCCAATTGTTCAAATTTCTGGACAAGTTCCAGCATAAGGCCTCACTTTGCCGCTGCAAACTCGTGCACAAACTGAAAAAACAACACCAACAACTAAATTATTTATCGGCCTATCTGCACATTTTTCGTTAAATAGTTATTCTTTTGGTGGATATGAGGCTGAAAAATGCAGGCTTGCGCCCCAGGGGGCGGATTTAATGCGGATGAGAGGAGTCGAACCTCCACGAGCTAAAAGCCCACAGGCACCTGAAGCCTGCGCGTCTGCCAATTCCGCCGCATCCGCAGCGGAATGTAAATATTATCAAATCTTATCGTTTCGTCAAGCATCTTTACCTTTTTCGATACTTAGCAATAGTTATGTCAAATTACCTGTTATGGTCAACGTATGTTCAAAACGTTCGCCTTTTTTACAAATCTTTTAAGTTTTTGATATTACAAGGCTTATAGATTCACAGTCTTTGCGATTTTAAGGGCTATTTGGGTTTTTGGTTGTAGTAAGGTTGTAGATTTGGGCTGAGTATGGAAGATTAAAAAAAGGGCTGCAATTTTATGCTCACAGCCCTTTTAGTTTAGAATTAAAATATGTCACGAGCTAATTTACGGACAAAAAGTCAGCCATTGTAAGGCAAATATCTTCAAATCCTTGTTGCTGACAATCCCGTCACAGTTCAGGTCTGAGTTGTTGTAACCACCGGCTGGGCCAACCCACAACCAGTCATCCGCAAAGTCGGCATAGTCTATGCAGTTGATTATCCAGTCAGTATTGTAATTGGCACAGGTAGAACATACATTAGGATCAGTGAACAGGATAAACGACATATCTGCACTTTTGCCTGTCTGGTCATGAAGCTCTTCCCAGACCCACTCACCGCTCGCAGGTTCTGTATAGCCGCTAACGGCATCGTCATTGAACGTATGCTTGTGGTTGGTCCATCCCCACGGGTAGAGCGGATCATTAGTTTCGTATATAGCCTGCACACTGAGCCAGAAGACCCTGTTGTAATCAGGCTGGCGGAACCAATTCGCATCAGGAATTCTGACCGAATAGCGGAAAACCGGCTCATTAGGCGCTCCATGTGGATGTTTGTCATACCCTACCAGCACTTCGTCATACTCGAAAGCATCATATTGCCAGATTACCTCTCCTGGATGGCTGTAAGGATAGGTATTGTCCGGGTCGTCGGTCGCCACATCTGTCCAAATCTTAAGCTCAAAACGGTCCGGCGATACCGGCAGAGGCATCCATGGGCCGGTACAACCTGCTTTGTAGTGATAGCCAATATAGGAGCCCCACCAGACCGCAGCCGTCACAGGTGTTCTTCGCTCACAGCGCCAATCATCAGCAACGATGATATTAGGATCACCCTTATCGTTCATGGAATTCACATCCTCGTAGTGTGGCCAGTGGTGGATGTCGGTAAACGGCTGCTCCCACTTAATGTAATTCGGGTCGGTGTCAAGTTCAAAGGCTACGTCAAAGCTCTCATTCCAGAGAGGATCTTTAATCGGCGTGATATCGCATGGGTCAACCTTAAGGCCGGCCACAGGCTCTTCATGTAGAACGAACCTCACGGCATCATCGTTCCAGCTCCACGGTCGTGTCTTCCAGCCCCAGGGGTAGTAAACAGAGACATCATTGGGATAAATGGCTGTGATGCTGAGCCAGTAAATATCATCTTGAGTCATATCGTTGAAATCATCCTGCCAGAATACTTCACATGGGTCCAAATCAACATAATACTGATAGCACACGTCCGAAGGATACTGGGTGCAGTAGTAATCACAGCCAACCTCCTCGACCTCGACCCGTGCAGCGGGCACGGTAAAGGCGTGCAGCAATGTTTCCGGATGGCTGTAGTTAGGTTCTGGTGGAAGGCCCGCAGGTACATTACTCCAAAAGCCAAACCGCCAGGCCACCGGCAGAACCGGAGGCATATCTCCCTGGCCCCCCGGACATTCCCAGTTGGTATATGAACCCCACCAGTGAATGCTTGTAACCGGCATAGAGCCGAGGCAATGCCAGTCGTCAGCGACCATGTTCCATTTGCTTTTCGGCGACGTTACGGGGCCGGAATCGTACGAATCCCAGGTGTCCACAGGGTCTGTGGTGAAGTCCACCTTATAACCCAGAGCACTTGTAAGCTGCGCACCAGCGCCCCATATACCCTGTGGCTGCTGGAAATTCTCTGGAAAGCCCCATTGGTTATTGGCCAGTTTTATGTCAGTAGCCGGTCCTGGTTGTAGGGTCACCACTGTGCCCATATCCGGGTCAAGGGGTGAAAGAATCCATTGCGGCGCAACCGGTGCGCCCCAGCCGGTTCCTGTCCACGGGCTTACAACTATGTTGTTGATAAGACCCCACGAGGGATAGTTTCTATCGAAGTTTGGCGAGGTATTGGTATCAAGAACAACGCTCAGAAAATACGGTGTTGAAACAGCGCTGATATGCTGAATGCTGTGTACGCCTATGTTGGTTTCCAAGGTCCCGTTACCCCAGTCCAAACCACCCCAGCCCCATGCCACGCCACCTAAGGCAGTAGCATTGTCTATAACGGGGGGGCCTCCGGCCGGGTCGGGCTGTACCAGTGGGTCACTTAAAAGCCCGTTGCCACCATTGACCTGATTCCAATAGAGTCCATTGGGAGTCAAGTTCACGCAGAACAAATCCCAATAACCTTTTCCGCCTCCGACCTGCAGAGGAGCAATTCGTCCTCCATCTGCTGCGGAGCCCATCATCGCCGGTATCTCTTCCAACCATTCAAGGTATGCCGGTTCATCCCAGCCCCAGTACGTTGGTACCTCGGCACAGGGCTCAATAGGTATTGGCGGCTGGGACCACTTCAGATTTGGTACCGGCTGCTTAGGAGGTTCAGGCGGTTCAGTTGTAATCATAAATGCCATATCAATCGAGTTTGGATGGTACGGATGGTTATCTGGATACCTCAGCTCAAACCATTCGGCTTCGAGGTAAACAGCATCGTCGTTCCAATGCATGTATGAGGTTTTCCAGCCAAACTCAGGTTGAGGAGGCATACATGGGTCAACTGAAACGGAAATATCGAGCCAGTAAGTAACTGGATTGCAGGGGTCGCCCTGCTGCATGAAGGCATCAACCGGGTCGATGAAGATGTCATACCGGTATATCTGCCTATCGCCATATTGTAGCAGTTGACCTTCATAAGGATCCCACCACCACTCAAAGTTTGGATCCGTTAGTTCGCTATGGAACGTTTCATTGAAGTCACCTGCGAAGAAATCCTTCTCCCACAGCGGCGACTCATTCGGCATACTATAGCCTGTCGGGCTTTGTTCGGCAGGAATGTCGCTGTGGATGCTGAGGTGAATCTTTATGATATTGCCTTTTATGTCATTCTTCCACGAACCCCAGAAATGCACGTCTGTAATCAGCCCGGTTGAGATGCATTTGAAATCGTCAGCCAGGACACGTTGAAATCCATCGCTGTCGTCACAACGGATATCGATACCATTTTTGGTTTCATCCGGCATTTGTACCCATTTGGTTGTCTCACTTATACTCGTGCTTGTAATCGCCCAGATTGAGGTCACACCATCGTCTACATACAGGGTTGGTTGCCCCCCTATTGCATAGGGGCCGGAGGTTACGAACTGCAGATACGCCGCACCAACACCGGCAAGCCCGAAGTTTGCAAAAAGTGTCGTCGTGCCGTCCGGTGCAATCTTATGGATTGTCCCTGTTGCCACGTTTCCTGCGTACAGGTCGCTGCCGAAAACCGGATCGCCGGGACCAAAGGCGAGACCCTCCAGCCCTGGCTGAAGCACCGCCAGAGGCGGATTAGCCCCCCCCCCTGGCGTGACGGAGAAGACCGCTCCGTTTACGCAGGAGGAAACCCACAAGCGATTGGCGCCATACGGGCTTACACCAGCTCTATTGTCGAACGTGAAGTACCGCGGATCGGTGTTAGGTAATGCCGCAAAAGGAACCACACCGCCACCAGGAAGAATCTGCATTATTCCATCGCTGCCGTCGTTACCCCAGTCGCTAATGTGCAGAAATCCGCCATAAGCAAAGCCTGGCGTGCGGTCAAACTCCACACAGGCTATGCCTGGAAAAGCGCCTGGATTAACCCATGGCCCCCACGCGCCGCCAGGGTTGACCCAATTAAGGTTTGTCATGATGGCGCTAGCAACCTCGCCGACAAACATTCCGAACGGGTAACCGCCCTGGGTCGGGTAGGGTAAGTCTGCAGTCGCCCCGTCGATATCAATCCCGGAAGCACCGCCCCCAAAAAGGCCGAACGGTTGTGTGTAGGGAATGACTAGGCCCGCTGGTGTCACCTGTACCACACCAGCACCTCCTAACTCCGAGACATACATCATCCCCCCATATGCTCCACCTGGAATATCTATCCGGCTGAACTTTGGGGCATTGATTGGCTGAGCACCGGCTGCTGCTCCTGCAAATGGAAAAACATTTAGGCCTGATTGATAAACAACAGGCTGAGCCTTTACAACAGTTGCTGTAAGCAAAAAAGTCAACGTAGAAACAAAACAAACAATTAACATTTTCAACTTTACTGTTCTCATAATTAAATCCTCTAAAAAAGTTCTTTGCTAAAGCAAAAATGCTTGCCGATTATATGTTATCCTGCGGCAGTTGGCCGCAAGTGGTCTTCTCGCCTTTCACATTGTCTGGGGGGCCTCAAACGCGAAACAATGCGTTTGTGGAGGAATCCCTGTTTACTCAGAGTATAGAGTCACCATCTCTGGAAGATGTCCTCCTCCGGGAGATACTAACATGCAGGTTTTGCCAAACAAAAGGCTTTCGTAAGGCCGTACACTGCCCCCCCCGAAATAAAAACCGCGATGATAAGGAAAAGCATCTTCACTCACTCCTCGCTGAGACCAAACTTTATTGTTTGAATAGTTTACAGAGCAGTCGAATTAAAGTCAAGAGAAAAATTATCGGACGGTAACCTTTTTTGATTATCGAAGTACAAATCCGGTAAATCCGGTTATATCAGGCAGATATGCTCCTGCAGCTTTTCAGCCCAGCCAGGAAAGTCCCGGCCCTATCTCTATCATCGCAGCTTTACCGAAAATCGACTTTTTTTCTGCTTTAGCGGTTAGCCATAGTACGTACAGCAGGTCCTGTCATTTTCCCAGATTATAATACTGTGCAGCGATGCTTTGCTGAGGGGTTCTCCCAGCGCATTATTTCGCGTTTTTGGGCGGCTGAACTTACCGGCCAGCTTATCCCACGCCAGAACCGCTATGTTTTCAACCGTAGGATTTGTCCCGGCAAATTCAGCTACGTCGGCATTTAGGTTCTTATGGTCAACAAGTCTTATAAATTCATCATCAATTGTTTTTTCAAAATCACCTATGCAAAAGCCCTCGCCTGTCGGCACCTTGACCGTAACTTCAAGAATATAATTATGACCGTGGCCGGCCGGGTTCGCACATTTACCAAAGACCTCAAAATTCCGCTCACGCGTAAAATCATCGTTCCAGAGCTTGTGCATCGCCGCAAACTCAAATTTCTCACTAAGATAAATCATCTTGTCATCCTCACAGTCAATCGCAACCTTTCTAAAAGGATTCAGCTTTAAGGTTAATTCACCCAACATCACCTTGCCGAACTTACCCGCCAGTTGTTTCTGTGTCGATTTCAAAAGTTCGGCTATTTCAGAAAATCCGATATGTCTGCCAAGCCGATAACTTTCTCTTATTCGCTCGGCAAAAATCGGCACCACATATTCCCGAACGCACTTGTCAATATCGACCACATTAACGACAAATCCCGTTGTCGGCTCAACCTCTCCGACCACCCCGACACCCAACTCGAAAAAGATTGAAAAACCTTCTCCCGCCGGCCTCGATGAATATGAGTTAAAACCCGGACTGTCCTCAGGCAGAAAAGGATTAATCGAAAACCGCACCTGTCTGGTAACTTTATGCATAAATAAAAACCATTTCCCACCCGCTACTTGCTGGCGCTATGCATCAAACTCAAAACTTCGCTTCGGCTTTTCGGGTCCTTCTTAAAAATCCCGCGAAGCGCCGATGTCACCATTACCGAACCCGGTTTTTTTATCCCCCTGATTGTCATACAGCTATGCGCCGCCTCCAGTACAACCGCCACACCCTTGGGGTTTAAACTGTCCATTATGAAATCAGCTATCCGGTCCGTCAGTCGTTCCTGTACCTGAAGTCGCCGCGCAAAACAATCCACAATACGGGCCAGCTTGCTCACACCAAGCACCACACCACTCGGCAAATATGCAACATGGGCTGTGCCTATAAACGGCATAAGATGATGCTCACAAATACTGTAAAACGGTATGTCACGCAGAAGAACGATTTCGTTGTAGTTCTCTGCAAAGATGCTGCTGACGTACTGCTGAGGGTCTTCCCGCATCCCTATCAGAAGTTCGGCGTACATACTTGCCACCCTTCTCGGCGTGTCCCTTAAGCCCTCCCGCTCGGCATCTTCGCCCACCGCCAGAAGTATTTCCTTAACTGCTTTTTCTATCCTGCTGGTATCTACCGTCTTGCCTTTATGACTCATTTTCTTTCACCTCGTATCTGATATATTCCAGATAGTCAACACCGTCTGAATGAAAAATTTTTCTTTGCTATGACTGTTTCATAAAGTTCAGTATCTGCCGACCAGAGCATCTGAAATAGCCTTACCAAACATAGTCGCGGCCTCCGGGCCGATACCTGTTATAACAAGACCGTCCCATTCAACGGCATTGCCGGTGTATTGGGCACCGGCCCTTATAAGATTGCCCTGTTGTGACGGAGCACTTGTAGCTCTGAGCCCCTTGAGCACTCCCGCATTGGCCAGAATTGTTGGGGCAATACAAATCGCCCCAAGAACTTTCCCCTTTTCTTTCGCCTGGCGGGCAATACTCAGCGCCGTATGGTTATTAAAGTATTGCTTCGCACCGCCACCACCTACAAAAATCACTCCGTCGTAATCGTCCACATTCAACTCACTCACAAGCACTTCTGCCCTGCCGAGGCCGCCCAGCATACCTCTTACAGCACCTCTTTTTGTGCTTGCTGTAACCGTTTCCACGCCCGCCTGGGTAAGGACACCTCTGGTCTGGAAAAGCTCCTCATCGCGGAAATTCTCCTGCGCAATAATCAGCACCACTTTTTTGGTTATTCTCTTTTGCAGTTGGGGGACCGGCCTCTTTTCCTCGACCGTCTCTTTCGGCGCCTGCACGGCCGGATAACCAACACTAATTATGTAAAGCGGTTCAAGTGCCTTTGGGAGTCTGCAAACCTTACGCACCTGACTAATATCAAAAGCCCCTATCGGCACAGAGGCCAATCCGAGACCAACCGCCTGAAGATGGATATTCTGAGCGATGTGTCCCGCTTCCAGCAGCATATACCTTCGGGCTTTCTTATCGTATTTGCGAGCAAGCTTTTTCACTGAACCTGCGATGACAATATCACATCCGGCACCGGCCACCGCCCTCTGGTTCAATGCCGCCACCGCCAGTTGAGCTCGTATATCCCGATTAAGGACCTCCTCCAAACTGTGCCCTTGGGGACGATAGATAAACAAACCTTCATGCGTGGCAAAATATAATTCTATCGGATAAAGCGCCCCTGCCGACGGTGCCGTGCGAAAACCTTTCTCTTTTTCTGTTATCCCCTGGCCCGCCCAGGCTAACTGGCCAATCTGAGAAAGGTCAAGCTGACGCCTCGCAAAGTCACGCACACTTCGACGCTGCGCCACCGCCTGCTCTAAACTGACAGAGCCGGTTAACTTTGGTTCGGCAAGCTGAATCACTTTAAGCTGCAGCGCGCGGGACCTCTGCTGTGCAACGCATACAACGGCAAAAACACATAATAATATCGCAGGGATTGTAAGACGTCTCATTTTTCTAATCCTCCAAAAATTAATCCTCACCGCTTTCGATAGCTGTTACCACTGCTTTTTTTGCATGCTTATGAATCAAATGAAGATTTCGTAAATATATGAGAGTATTTAGTGAAAAGCCCAACATAAAAACAGGGTTCTTTATATGAACAGCGTAGCTCAGCAGTATTAAACTGCCAACTAGTGATATATACCAGAAAGCTATCGGCACATGGGATTTTTTCTTGTACTCACTCACTATCCATTGAAGAATAAATCGTCCGCCGAATATCCCCTGCCCTATCAAAGCTACCGTCGCCCACACCGGGTCGTTAACTATCTGTTCAGCTATCGCACTTTTAAGAAATTCGATTATTGAATACAACATAAATTTTCTCCAGTTTTCAATAAAGTAACTATTGGGGCTCCCAAACGCGAAGTAATGCGTTCGAGGAACCTCTTACATAATAAACCAATCTCTGGTAAAATTAAAGAACAGAGCTTGAAAAATCGACATATTACTTGCATTAGTAATCCCGGCACGGATGAAAAGTTTAATTAAATAGCTTATTTAGGCGATTCTAATGGCTGCCGCACGGCGACAAAAGCTGACCATTATACTCCTGCTGTTTTACTGGCCTGCCATCTTCATCCTTGCGCACATACCCTTTTCGGGTGTGCCTGAATGGTTTTTTCAGCCTCGAATGTCCGACAAAGCCATTCATTTCCTCGGCTACCTCATTTTGGTTTTGCTGCTCTGGTTCGCAATCAGTCCCGACAAAAGGGTAAACTGGCGCAGACCCGCTGTATGGTGGGTGCTTCTCGTGGTCGTTTGGTATGGGGCTGTTGACGAATGGCTGCAGGGATATGTCGGACGAAACTGTGATGTTATGGATTTCTTTGCCGACCTGGCCGGTGCACTCACCGGCTTAATTTTACTCTCGATTTTTCTCTTTTGGCCTGCATCACTTCTGGTAACATCTGCTGTTATTTTTATCTTAACAAATCTGATTCAGGCCGCCCCGACCGACCAGCTCAGAGTAATAAATACAGTTTTTCATCTGTTTGCTTACGCCTTTCTTGCTTTGCTGTGGATTCAATATATGAACCGTCTGCTGACAGTAAAACCGCCACAACCCAAATGGCTCATCGGAGCATTGACGCCTCCGACAGCTTTTCTGCTGGCGACGGAATCTTTTTCAGCGATTGCCGGAAACGGTTTCAGTTTAGAGAATATCATCGTCTCGCTGGCGGCAATTGCTCTCGTGGCCGCAGCATTTTATTTCACTGCACCTTTGCGTAAACATTAAAATTAGATTTGCCCCTGGGATTTATTTCAGATACATTAAGCGGTGTTATTAAATATGATAAGCCAAAAAGGCGATAATATATACAACGCTTTTAGCTCTGCCATAGGTACAAGGATTAATCCAGTAATAAATGAACGACTCCAAAACCAACAATAACAGCTCTCGCTTTTCTAATAGCTCTGCCACAGGTATAAAATTGGCAATTGTATGCCCAATGGCCAATGAGTCCTCAACCGCCGAGGATTTTGTAACCTCCGTACTGAAGCAATGTCAGAATTTCGGAACTGTAAAGTTTTTCGCCGTCCTTGATAATTCCTCCACAGACGGCACCTTCGATTTGCTCAAGGACCTGCAACACAGACTGCCGCAGCTTGTTGCCATCTGGGCGCCTGAAAATAAATGTGTCGTTGACGCTTATGTTCGGGGCTATCGCGAAGCCCTCGATGCAGGATGTGACTGGATACTGGAGATTGATGCAGGCTTTAGTCATCAGCCCTCGCAAATCCCCCGGTTTTTTGAAAAAATGGCCCAGGGATATGACTGTGTTTTTGGCTGCCGGTTCTGCAAGGGAGGTAAATTCACGGATGCGCCTATCAGCCGCCGCATTATTAGTCGATGGGGGAGTGTCTTAGCCAATATTCTGCTTGGCACAGAACTCAAAGATATGACAAGCGGATTTGAAATGTTTACAAATTCTGCTTTACAGAATGTCCTAGACAAAACAATTCGGTCAAAAGGGCATTTCTTCCAGACCGAAATCAAGGTATATTGTCGAAATATGCGAATAGCTGAGGTGCCGATACATTATCGCACCCCAAGCAAAAATGTAAATGCCGCTGTTATGATGGATGCCTTTAGTAATTTATTCCGGTTATTCAAAGAGCGTCTTGCCGGTAAGTTGTGAACTTTGATGGGATTTTTCTGTTTTATGAAAGACAAAATTTTCATTGTGGTAACCTCAATAGCCGCCCCAAATGACATCCTTCGGGAATTGGCGCGGGGCTGTGGCAAAAATGACTGTTACTTTATCGTTATAGGCGACAAAGCAAGCCCGGATGATTTTCATATTGAGGGCTGCGATTTTTACAGCCTGCCCAGACAGCTCGAAACCGGCTTAAAATTCGCTCGGAACTGCCCGGTAAAACACTATGCCCGAAAAAATATTGGCTATCTCCTGGCAATTCAAAATGGCGCATCGATTATTATTGAAACCGACGACGACAATATCCCTTACGAACAGTTCTGGGCGCCTCGCCGAAGAACTCTCGCCGCAAAGATAATTGAAAAAGCCGGCTGGGTGAATCTCTATCGATACTTTAGCGACTACAATATCTGGCCGCGAGGTTTTCCTCTTGAGCATTCTCAACAACTGCCCCCGGGCTTCGATACGCTTAAGCAGGCCGAAATTGACTGCCCCATCCAGCAGGGCTTGGCCGACGAAAATCCCGACGTCGATGCCATATATCGCCTGACTATGCCGCTTCCTCAAAGCTTCAGAAAGGACCGCCGCATTGCACTGGCCGGCGGCTCCTGGTGCCCTTTTAACAGTCAAAACACCACCTGGTGGCCGGATGCCTTCGAACTGCTTTATCTGCCCTCGTATTGCTCATTTCGAATGACAGATATTTGGCGAAGCTTCATCGCCCAGAGAATTGCCGCTCTTAACGGCTGGGCAATCTTGTTGCACGAACCGACGGTTAAACAGCGGCGCAACCTGCACAATCTGCTCGGTGACTTCGAGGACGAAATTCCCGGCTATCTGCACAACTGCGAAATCAGAGAAGCTTTAGAAACTTTGGAATTGCTGCCGGGCAAAGAGAAAATCCCCGACAACCTCAGGATTTGTTACCAGAAGCTGGTTGATATGTCTCTAATCGGCGCCGGAGAATTGCGACTGCTGGATGACTGGCTCGACGACATCAGGGCAATGGCGTAATGCGTTCAGGTAACATTTTTTTCCAAAACGGCCTATACAATGGGTCGCCTATCAAGACTAAACGCCACGAATTGAACGGCTTTGTTCTATAATACGCCTCGACAAGGCATCGGCCGTCCAGCAGCTCAGAGAAAAATGCATCCGGCTGCGGAAACGAACGAAGATACGGCTCGGCAACCGGCCCTAATGTCGCCGTTACTCCGTCTTTGAGCATCGCCGGGCACCATTGACTGCTGTTTGGGTCCCTAAGGTCAATAGCCTCCCAGCTTGAGATATGATAACCCACCGCCCCCTCGACGAAATCAAAGGCATCGACATATTTTTTCAAGCTGTACCAGCCGCAATAAAGGGCGGTCTGCGGACACTGATTAGCCTCAAACACCTTCTGCGTCTGTTCCTCGATGACCTTCATTGTTGTACGCTGTCGCAAAATCGAGGCTGTTTTGCGCAGCAGCTCATCATATTTCGCATACAATGAATCCTTCGCCTTGTCCTGTCCGTAACCGGAATCTATATACGCAATGCCTTTCAGTCCGATTTGTTCAGCTAAGATGGCTTTATCCACAAGGCTGACCGCTATATCCTCTCCAGGCCCATCAAGACGGCTGACCATAAGTGATTTGAAGTCCCAGTAAGGAAGTTTATACTTTAACTTGTTCGGCCGCCACCGATACAACTCATAATCCTCGCCCAGCACCATCGACAATTCACTATCTACCGAGGCATCTGTTTCCTTACCGATGATTTTATCAATCGCAGACTGCAAATAAGCTATCCGGAGTTCGAGTTGTTCTTTCTGCCCGGCCATATAAACAGGACCGCTCTGTTCTATTTGTTTCACAATGTTTTGTGTTTGCTCAAGCTGTTTCCTCAATTGCTTTAATTTATCTTCCTGCCCTTCTAACTGTCCTCGTTTTCCCACCTTGATTGGTACGCCGTAAGTTGTTACAAGAGCCCTGATTTTACCGGCAAATCCGGCACTGCGCAGCTTGTTGCGAATCGGCCCGGCGAGTCTCGCTCCATAATCGCTTCTGGAAATTGTATCGCTAAGACTTGTTCCCAAAGGCAGAGAAAGAATATTCCCAGCCGGCACCGCCCGCTTTTTGCAGTAGTATTGACCAATACGTACAGATGCCGCAATGTCGCTGTTTGTTATTACTAAGAGCTCATTGGGCTCCAGTGCAAAGCTGCTCTGGGCTGCAAAAAAAAACAGGTATGTAAAAATGAATTTAAGAACCTTCATCCGTCCAAAAGTTTTTTATACCAAAAATTCAGCCCCGGACACTACCGGGGCTTTCGGCTAAAGTCAAATGTCTAAAACAACAATGATTGATTGCAGCCATCCCACACTGATGCTATTCAAACAGGTGCAGACTATGCAGCAATTCGGGCTGGTAATCCTCAGCCATCTCATGGTAATTATCAAACCAGCAGGCATCCGGCTGACTCTTGAAAACCATAACTCGCCCGCTGTCTTCATTATGGGCTGCTCGGTGATACCTGAAAAATACCATATCGTCGGTTTTGCCGATAATTTCTATTTTACCGCTCGAATGCGACATCGCATAACGAACCCGCTTCGCCAGTCCCGAAACCTGCGACTTGGCCTGTTCTATTATCTCATATCCCCTTTCAATCGGCACCGTATAAGTTTTGTTCCCCAATGCCGGACGGCATTGAAAAATATAGTAAGGTGCAGCACCAATAAAAGAGAGCTTCCTGAGCAAATCGGCCATAACATTAGGGTCGTCATTTACACCCTTTATCAATGGTGTTTGGTTAGCTATGATTGCGCCGCTCTTTTGCAAAAGTGACACACCTTCGACGGCAATGTCTGTCAGTTCCCGCGGATGAACAAAATGAGTTACTATATATATCTTCTTCTGGTCGGTGCTGTAGTTCTTTATCATCTCCGGAAATGAGGGGTCATCGATAATCCTGTAAGGATTGAACGCCGGCGCCTTTGTACCGATACGAATTATTCCGATATGGTCGATTTCCCGGAGCCTCCGAACGATATTCTCAAGCTTCGAGGTCGTCAGTGACAACGGGTCACCGCCGGTCAGAAGCACATTTGTTATCTCACCGTGCTCCTTTATATACTCGGTCGCCTCCGGCACATTCAGAATATGTTCCTTGTGAGACTCCACAAAAAAACGTTTGCGGAAACAGTAGCGACATATACCATTACAGACATCACTTACCAAAAGCAGCGCCGTGGAATTATATTTGTGCTCCAGCCCCGGCATTATCGTGTAGTGTTTTTCATCTGATGGGTCATACCGGCCCCACTCCTCAAGCTCCTGTATATGCGGTATTACAATCCGACGTATCGGGTCGTCGGGGTCATCCCAGTCAATAAGCGACAGATAATAATCGTTGCTGCGAAAAGGAAACCTAACGGTAACACTCTTCAATTCGGCTTGTTCTTTCTCGCTTAATTGCTCCAACTGTTCTATTTGTCTTATGTATCGAACCTTGATATCAACTTCTCCTTTCTGACCAATCTATTACAATTCATTAACCATTTTTTTCTATCTGCTTATTTGCCTCGCCCCGGGTGTATTCTGTTTGAGAATATTTTTTTTCGTATATATTTCTTCGTCGAAATACCTGGGCTATAGTTGCCAGAATTACCTTTATATCAACCAGAAAACCAGCCTTTTCAACGTATTTTACATCAAGTTCGATTTTTTCTTCTCGCGTAAGACCGCCCCTGCCGCATATTTGAGCTAATCCCGTCAAACCGGGCTTAACAAGCAGTCTTTTCTTCTGTCGTTCATCCCATTCGGAAATCTGTGAAACATACAGAGGACGAGGCCCGATAACACTCATATCTCCTTTTAATATATTAAACAATTGTGGCAATTCGTCAAGGGAATATTCTCGCAAAAATTTCCCTGTCCCGGTCAGTCTTGGGTCGTCACCTGATTTTGGACTCGCTCCGAACGGGTCAGCATCAATTTTCATTGTGCGGAATTTATAAAAGACGAACGGCCTGCCGTTTTTACCTGCCCTTTCCTGCTTGAAAATCGCAGGTCCCTTGCTCGTCAGACGAATTAGGATTATAAGAAAAAGCAAAGCAGGCGACAGTATTGCTACCGCAGAAAACGAAACAAGAACATCAAATAAGCGCTTAAAAAATTTTTGAACGAATTTATTCTGCATTTTTTATTCAGCCGGTGTGAATCTGCTTATAAACTCTACAGTCCTCTTTGCTGTTCTTTCATCGGCGCGCGGATGCAATGGGAGGTTCACAACTTCATTACTGGCTTTTTCGGCCTCAGGGCACATACCAATTTGGTAATCATACGCTTCCAAAGGCGTTTCAATCGGATGCAGCGGACATTCAAACCAACTGCCTAATTCAATCCCTTCTTTTGCTGCTTCCGCCAGTGCTTTATTTTTCTCGGCAATTCTTACCGGATACCTGACCATCACGGGGTCGATAGAAGAGCCGTCGTATTTTCTCACAGGCACCCCTTTTTCACCAAGCAGCTTGTCATAGAATTCAGCCATCTTCCTGCGGTGCGCAATGTTCTGTCCAATCCGCTTAAGCTCCCTTACCCCCGCCCTCGCTTGTACTGAACTCATTGCTTTGAAAAAATTTTTTGCCATTGTCGGTTGAAATTCCGATGTGCTTGACGAACCTACCACCATCGCTTTCTTTGTAAGGTACCTGAAAGCCTCCTGTGCAAGTGCCGTCGTCCTCGGATACACAAATAATCTATATACAACCAGTTGTGTCCATAGCATTAAAACTTCTTGCGTGGACGGCTGACACATTTCGCCGGCCCGCAGCAATTCAATTTTATTCGCAAGCTCCACATCATCGGTTGAAAGCATTCCCCCCACCCCCGTTGTAAAAGGCTTATTCCACTGAAATGAAAAATACGCAGCTTTGCCGAACGTGCCCACCGTCCTGCCTTTATATTTTGAACCAAAAGCAAGACAGCAGTCTTCAATCACATCGATTCCATTCTCGCTGGCTATTTTCATAATCGCATCCATATCACACGGATAGCCGTATGTGTGCTGAGCAATAAGCGCCTTTGTCCTTGCCGTAATTTTCTTCTGGAGTAATTCCACATTTATATTGAAAGTGACCGGCTCAATATCAACATATACAGGTTTTGCCCCAAGATACTTTACAGGATTGACATCCATCACGCAGGTATAACCCGGCAGAATAACCTCATCTCCCGGGCCAATCCCCATTGCCTTCAACATCGCATATAAAGCCACACGCCCTTTCCAGAAACAGTAGCAATGCGAAACTCCCAGCCACCGAGCAAATTCCATCTCAAATTTATTACTTGTGCTGTTCATATCATAATTTCCCAGATGCTGCCGGCACCGATTTTACCGAATCATTTGACTTGATTGTCCTCAGCAGCAGGGAAATCGTAACTCTGCTGCCGGTAGAGACGAATCATAGATACAGCTTTGCGGACCGTGTAGCTCCTGGGAAAAAACCCGCCCCAAACTTTAAGAAAAGGTTCTCGTGCCAATGCAAATGCACAACGCATTCCTCTTGAAAAGGCAATTCGTTGTTTTATCGGCTGGATAGTCCAGCCCATCCGACCTTTGAAATGGTCAAGATATGTTGTATCCTCCAATGACCCAAGGCCGTAACAAATCCCTTCACATCGTTCTTTTTGGAAGAAATATTGGGCCGCAGTGAAAACCAGGGCATTATTAGGATATTTATTTCTAAGTTCCGTCGAAGAATGATTCACCACCCACTCTCGCCAATTTCCCTCAGCTTCTATAGATACGATAAATGATGCCAGTCTGCCATCCACAAATGCACCCCAGGCACTAACTCCCTCTACTGCCTTGGCCGCCTGGCAATACTTCCGCCAATAATCAGGGTCGGCATATTGACTTTCACGCTCCTGACGCTTGGCCGTGTCTTGATTGAGTGACAGTCCATGCTCAATAAGATAATCAAAGTCAACAGCTTCAATAACACAATTTTCCAGACCACGACGGGTCTGATTCCTCGCCTTTTGATGAAGATTTGACATATCGTACTTTTTGTCAGTATTCATAGTTATATTGCTCATAAATCCGTAACTCTCGAGAGTGGTCGGATAACGTAGTGCACGCAGCTTGTGTTTATGCAGTAGTTCATCAACCTCTTCTTCGCTCGGCTCAATCAGTTTATAATAGGGAAGAGACAAAAGTACTTGAGGCGCCGCATCATACCACCAGGCATTTTCACTTCGTATAACCTTATGACCCAAACGCTCAAAAAACTCAACCATTGCGTTCGACTCATGCTTCATTTATATTGACTCCACTTTATTTTTCGATTAACACAGGATTGGAACTCTACCACACCTAGGCGATTCCCCTTTTCACCTTTTTGCTTCTATGTGCACTTGGCCGAACTTTTGAGATATTGGGCACATTGTGTTCACCATTACATAACCCCTATCCGGTCTCTGCACTTCAGAAACACTATGTGCGGTTTCGTTAGGACAATATGCTTTAAGGCTATCTTTTCAAGCAAATTGTGAATTTATGAGGGTCTTCAGAGACGTTTTTCATGCAGTTGATACCGCCTGTTGTTATTAAAACCTTATCATCGACAAAGCATCTAAATACTGTTTCGTATTTCGTCTGGAATAAAACTCCTCAGCTGCGTGACGGCTGTTAACTCGATAACGATGAAGTTTCTCTCTGTCATTAAACAAGTCAAAAATCTCGCTCACCAACCTATCAACATCCCCCGGTTTTACCACAACGCCGCATTTATGGCGGTTAATTATACGGGCTACTTCACTATTATTATTGCATAAGCCAATCAACGCTGCTCCTGCGGCCATAACATAGCAGGTCTTGCTCGGAGCACTAAGGTTCTCAGAACCTTCATCAAGAGTTACAATAGAAATATCTGCTGTCGGTAATGACGCCGATAATGCTTCCTCGGGTTGAAATGGCAATACTGTCAAATTATCTAAACCATCCTGATATTTCGCCTTCTCAACAAGCTTCTTTTTGGCCCCTTCGCCAATAATCATAAAATGGATAGCATCATATTTTATCATTTCCTTGGCTGCAGCTAAAATCGTCTCGATATCGTGAGTTTTGCCAAGATTACCAGAGTACATTACCGTCAGTTTCTCTACTTGGCCATATTTTTTGGCGAATGCGTTTTTATCTTTTGCCACGGGTTGAATCCAGTCTGTGTTCGCCCAGTTAGGAACAAAAACCACTTTGCCTGTAAGTATTTTGCTGGCATCGAACATCCCCTCTAAAGTGGCAGCCATCGTCTCACCTATTGTAAATACAATCTCGGCATTTTCCCAAATCAGGCGATTCATTCGACGCCAAAGACGACTTATCAGCCCCTTTTCCTTCAACAGGCCGCATTTAATCAGAACATCAGGGTAAATATCATAAACTAAAATTACATAATGTTGTCCGCGAAAACGCTTCAGCAAATAACCAACCATCCCCAGCAAAAGTGGATTTGACATCGAAAATAACAATGCGCTCTTCGGTAATCTCCAACACTTGAATAGGACATAAAAGAAGTAATGAATCCCCGACAAAAAACGCGACAAATAACTTTTACGTTCATATTTAGGAGCTGCTGTAATACTTAAAGACTCTATTCGGCTGCCTCTTTTGAGTGTATTGGGATGTCCGGTAATTAACACCCCCGGTGACCAGTCCACAGAAACATCCTCTGCTAAATCTCTAAATAGAGGACCAGCCATTTGATTAAGAAATATGATGCTTGGATGTTTTCCTGAATCACTCACTTGTTACTCACTCACAAATTATTTATTGCCGATTAATCAACTCTGAAGCTATATTGCCTATGTCGTTCTTCTTTTATCACAAGACTTTATACAACGAACCTGCCGCTCAAACTAACCACTTTTAACCAAAAGTCTCAGCTCCCGTAGTACATCCGCAGCTACTTCTTCCCAGCTTTCTGAAAACTTTTTTCTGTTGCCAAGCTCCCTTTTACCCTTCTCAACCAACTGCTGCCTTATGGCGGCATTGTCTCTGACCAGCATTATTCTGCTGAAAATAGATTTAATGTCCCACGGATTATAGAAAAGCGCCGCTTCTCCACATACGTAACGAGCGAAATCTATATCAGGAGCCAGAATAGGCACGCCCATCCGCATAGCTTCAATAAAAGGTATCCCAAGAGTTTCCAGTGTGGTCGGGAACCAAAAAGCATCGCTGAAGCAGAAGTACCTTAAAACCTCTTCACGAGAAAGGTCGCCAACGTTTATAATAATGTCTTCTAAATCATTCCTTGAAATTTCTCTTAAGAATTTGCCGGCTCGATAATCATCCTCAAGCTCTATCGTCGTGATGAATTTGATGTGCTTCGAACGTACTTCGCCACCATAATTCCTGCAAAGAGGTATAAGAACACTTGGATTTCTATGGGGCATATAACGTGTCAGTAGCAGAATGTAAAAATTGCCCGAAGACTTGTCAAACACAGAAGGAGCTTCCAGACCAGGAACAGGGCTTATCTCCGCTGGCGCAGGAAAACGCACAATTTTAATCCGGCCTTCCGGATAACAAAATTCATTAGAAAACCTCCGCCTCACAATGGGGGTTTGACCGAATATCAACTTCGTGCCCGGTAACGATTTCTTGATTTGTGATTTCAACGCTGCAATACGTAATCTTAACCTCAAATGTATATCCGGGTAATATCTTTTATCGTAGAATAAGTAAGCCTGACGGATAAAAAGAGCCTGCGGAACACTTGGTTTAGTCAAACCTATGTTGGCAAGACCAAATATTACATCCGGATCATAGCTGCCTACTACCTTAGGCAATGTGATGCTTTCGAACCAGCTTCTCTCGATAGGGTTGTGACGGCCATTGTAAATGAATAGTTCACTATCCTCTGGCAGCTCAATATCTTCGTAACCATAACCAGCTGAACAAACCAACAGAAATTGTTCATTCTCTGCCACGTTCTTAAATGCCCTAAGCAAATTTAATGTCCCAAATAAACCTCCGCCTGTGCGGCAACCATGAGCGATAATAGCTATCTTAAGCCGCTTCATACTAACACGTTGTGTATATTTAACTCCCTTTTAATACCGATTGCTAAACAATTTTCTTCCACCTAAGCCTCCAACAATCTCGCCATACGTGGAATAATTATTTCGGGGCTATATCGCTCTCGCACATAACTTATCAGCTCATCAGATGTTGGAAGACTAAGCTCACCTTCCAGATACTCCTGAACTTTTTGCCTTAAGTGCTCAATGCTTCCCGCCGGCACAATACACCCAGGAAGGATAGGTTCCATTAACTCCGGTATAGCGGCTGCATCAGTGCTTATTATCGGCAGTCCGTAAGCAAAGGCTTCCAGTACCGGCAAACCAAAGCACTCAAGCGCACGGGTCGGCAGAATGAACAAATCCGCACCCTCATAACATCTTTTGAGAATGTTATCCTTAATCTGACCCAGAAACCAAATCTTATCTCGCACATCCAGTGATTTAGTTAAACTTTTAAGTTCTTGCTCCATCGAACCGGCACCAACAACAACATAATACACATTATTTTGAGCTTTCAGCGAAGGCGCAATAGCTCTGATAGCAATATCCAGCCCCATTCGCGGAGCCAACCGACGAACTGACAGCAGTATTCGAGCATCATTCGGCCAATGGAGTTTGGCACGGGCTTCACTTTTTAAATATTCCCGGGAAAACCCCTCCCTGCACCAGTGCGGTATTACTTGGACTTTATCACCAACCCCATAATAATTATCTATAGCCTCTTTGGTAAACATCGAAAGAGTATGGATAGAGTCAACTTTGCCAAGTATCTCCCCTTCAAGTTTTCTAAGTGTACCTTTGCCTAAAAGCAGCTTTATTTTGCCCGGTAAACCCTGGGCCGCCCAGTTAATTTCCTGCTCCATAACAGTTGGAGAGTGAACGGTATAAACATATCTCGGACCATCTCCAAAGACCTCATAAACGATTTTGCCGTACAAAGGAAGATGAATGTGTATCACGTCGCATTTCATATCAAAAAGATATTTGCGGGCGGTACGTACGCCAGCCATTTTTTGCTTGTGAACCTTAAATGGGTCAAGAGGCCTCGTTTTAGGAAAAGCAAAACGTACCACTCGAATCCCTTCGTATTGGGAAATTGTCTCTGCGTCCGGTTTCTGCTTTCGACAGAATACGGTGACTTGATGCCCCCTGTCACACATAAATCGGACGACATCAAATGCGACCCTTGCCGACCCGCTTGCCTGGTCGGGGAAAAATGCGTCAACAGCAACTAAATAGCGCATGAATAATCCTGTAACACATTCATAAATTATGTGCTGTCACTATATCCGTATTCTCCAGCTTTACCTCTTCGCCACTCACCTGTTAAAAGTGCAACCGCCCACCATAAAACAAAAGCAAAAATAAGGCACCATACCAGATTTCGCCAACAGTCGATTAAGCCAACTGCATCCGTAGCGATAAGCAGAGGTCCAAACACACTTACATAGAGCAGCGCCTTGACCTCCGATTTCCTCGATGCCCTGCGAAAAATCCACATTGTAATCCAATGTAAAATCCCCAACACGATCCCACCCGCAAAAACAAACAAATATCCGCCAAGCAACCAAAGGTTACCAACCAGAGAGATTTCAATTGTAGATTTTTCCTCTATCCGAAAACCGTAATAAGGCAATATCCAGTAGCCGGAATAATGTGGGCTAAACCACAATCTGCCTGGTATCAATCGCATAAACGCTTCCTTTAGGAATCCCAATGGCGCAAACGCTAAAAACGGGGAGTTTCCCGGCGTATTTATAACAACATTATGTCCGGCATTGTGAAACAACCGGTGGAAGGTGTAATAAACCGGAGGCGTATCTGCCGTGGCTGTACGCCATTCCTTCAGTAGCCCCCAACGGTATGCCAAGTCCTTAAATTCTGCGGTGCCTGTCAGTATCCTCGTAACATTGCCGATTACCGCATAAAGAGGGAATAAAATTGCTATGCAAACAAGAA
Source organism: uncultured Pirellulales bacterium (assembly GCA_964564845.1). Classification (GTDB taxonomy): domain Bacteria; phylum Planctomycetota; class Phycisphaerae; order Sedimentisphaerales; family Anaerobacaceae; genus CAYXPG01. Next base: position 26,547 of record CAZMCN010000001.1, read on the forward strand.
TAATGAACTTGGTCTTAGCCGATGTCCTGCTTAAAAAAAGAATACCCATTAGAAACGTAAAGACGGGAATAATTGCCAAACCGCGGGCATTGCCTAATGTATAAAAGAAAACCAGAACTGCCAAAAATATCGCAAGAGCAATTACCATCTTTTTAGACAAATTTGTAATAAGGGCACCAACTACAAACAAAACGCCATTGTAGTATTTCATTAAACCCTCTGTTACATAAACTGCCGAATCAGGAATCATAATAACTTTTGATATCGAATGTATACCGAGAATAATCATCGAAAATACTGCAACAACATTTGCAACAAGTTTTGGTCTTCGAGCCGGAGTGCTGCTGGCCAACACTTTTTCTCGAACTGCCTGCCAAACTATTGGTAGATACCCCAAAAGGAGTAAAAAAACCGCCGTCTGTACTCTCAAAGCCCCATCGAGCATATATGTTGTAATCGTGCCTTCGTATGTAACATATCTGGCTTCGGGATAAAACACTGCGAAATAAACCGTCGCAAGCGGCCATGCAACAAAAAATATGAGCATTGTGAAAACCGGCACCAGAGCCTCCGCTGTCCACTTCTTCAGAAAATGAATAATAGAACCGAATATAATCAGACAGTTCACATAAGCCAGACTGACCCCCCAGAAATTTGAACGCACCTTAAAAGGAATCAAGAGTCCTAAAACCGCCAAAAAAAACCACCCTGACAATGACAGCCAGCGCATAGAATAATAGTTGTGCGCCGTTTCGCCGACGTCATCAAGCAGCTCATATTCCCATTCAACATCCTGTACGCTGTCAACTTCCATTAACAAACCTTATAATAATAAAAGCGTCCTGCGTGCCACATACAGCAAAACCTAACGGCAACTATTTTGACCTCAACGCAACAATCTTATTTATCGCTTCTCTCAACCTCTCATGATTGCTGTAGCCGCTGTCTAAGCATCTTTGTCTGCCGGCCTGTGCTATCCCTTTCCTTTCTTCGTCATGACACAGATAGTACTTAACCTTATCTAAAAGTTCTTCATCACTGCTGAAAAACTCAGCTTCTTTGCCCTCTTTAAAAAGCGAAAGGTGCTCATCGGTCCTTTCAGCAAGCATAAACCCCCCACAGGCCGGTATTTCCATACTGCGCGTCGTCTGAAGGTCCCGATTTGCTTTCCGCAGGAAACCGAGATTTATATCAAACGCGCAAATCGCACGCGCATAATCTTCTGCCAGTAAAGGCCGGTTCTCGAGCCGCAATCTCTCACAATGCCTTTTACACCGATGCCATGTATAACCCCACACTCGAACATCAATTCCACAATCAGCCAGAAAATACAAACTTTTTGCCCTCTCCGGTTCCCATTGTCCAATGAATCCCACAGGTCCTCCAAAACGCTCCCTCTCTTCAGTTGTAACCTCCACCGGATGATGGCTGCTCCTGTCGTATGCGTTCCCAATAAATTCGCTGCGCCGGCAACCCAACTCCTCCAGCTCCGAAACACAGTAGCTCTTGGTGGTAAAGTAAATGTCATAGTAACGCAAAGACCGCAAAAATCGTCTCGACTGGTTACGCTTGTTACCTGTCATATCATCAGGTGAATAACCCACTATTAAACATTTATCCTGCAAACTGCCTACCGCCTTAAACGTGTCAGGTTCTATGGTTAGCCCTTTATCAATCCAGAGCAGGTCAAATTGCTCTTTCTCCAGATGATTGATTATCGCTTCATTAGTAGATGCTAAATCCATCGGCCCAAACAAACGACGGATAATACGATTGTGCAGACGCCATTCTTTCCGAACAACCCACTCGGGGTGAGTGTTCACCTTCGTCAGTTTATGACCTAAATCCTGCAGTGCAATCATGCGCTGCTTTGTTGTACTTCCTCTCCTTATAGGACCTATATACAATATTTTCAAAGAACCTGGTTTCATCATAAATGTTTCGGGTTCGAACGGCTATTGGCTTTGTACATACCTTGCTTCTTTTCTGGTAAAAAGGTTGGGATGCCGCGGCAAGCCTAAAAAAACCCGACACTTGCTCACCAACGTCCCCCACAAATATGGAACCAGCTTTTTACGAGCAAACCGAAGAAGTTCCTTTTCCAGACCATGTCTCCTAAACACGTTACAAATTTCCGCGAACTGATTGTTCTTCCTTCGTAACCTTGCAAGATACTCCGGCATAATCATCGACCCCGATTGCCACACTTTCGACTCCTGAATAAATGCGGTATCACTCAAATGTACAGGAAGCCCTTTCTTCTGCCCGAAAAAACTGGTTAAATCGTCAACCATATTTATGTTATCTTCCACACCAAGCATTACTTTACGTGTATGCCCCACAGACCCCGGCTGCATCCGATATCTCGCTACCGAATCAGATATGAATACAACATCACAAACACTCAGCAGTTTCCAAAAAGTTTCCAGGTCACCGCTCCACGATTGGTTTTTGGGAAAACCTCCGATGGATTCTAAAGCTTCCCGCTTAATCAGGTGCGGCGATGGATTGCCAAACATACAGCCGGCACTTTTCTTTAGGCTCACAACGTCAAGAACCTTAATACCGCTGCATCTGCCTGACACGCCCCATCTCCTCGGCCGAGCAATAAGAGAACCATCAGAATCGATGATTGTAAATTGTCCGAACACTACTCCAACTCCCTCTCCCGCCTTTTCCCATCCATCAACCAATACCGATACACAATTCGACTCAAGAACATCATCTCCGTCCAGATATTTAATAAGTTCGCCTCTGGCCAATTCCAGACTACGATTTTTGTTAAGATGCTGTCCAAGGTTCTGTTCATTACGATACACTCTTAGGCGACTGTCCTTTATCTTTAACACCTCTTCGTAAGTGCCGTCGCCGCCGCAATCCTCAACAACCACTACTTCCAAAGGTTCATATGTTTGACTCAGCGCACTTTGTATCGCCTCCGCAATATAATCCTTACAACCCCAGCAGGGAATTAAAACTGACACCAAAGGGCGGTGGGTAACCGCAGCTTCTTTATTATCTTGTGACTCTCTCATCTTCAACTATAATCCTTCTGTAAAGCATTATTAGCAGCTCAGGTTTTTATATCAGGACTCGATTTGTTTCCTGGCTACGGCAGAACTGATACCACGACAAGCTATTGTTATTTCGCGATAGTCGGCAAAGTCATACCCGCGTTTTGATAATTCTCGTAAAAAGATTTCTCTGCTGACGTCATTTTCAAGCTCGATTTGAAAACACCTGACCTTATCTATCCAGCTTAAATCGTCACTACTGAAGACATCTATCTCGGCACCTTCTACGTCTATTTTTAGGATATCCACCGTCTCGATGCCATACCGCTTAAGAAGAGTTGCCATATCAACGCCTTCAATGCCGTCAGCGTCATCAGCATCCGTCGGTAAAACACTTGAAGACCAAGTGCCGATATTATCAGCAACAACATTCATTGAACATCTCTCGCACCATAAAGCTGATTGCAAAATGACCGCACGGGCACCGAACTGTTCAAGATTTCTCCGACAAAGCGAGTAATTTACAGGGTCAGGTTCAATCGCTATTAATCGTGCTTCCGGATATTTGCTCAGCAAATAGGCACTGGCTAATCCTATATTTGCTCCACAGTCGATAATCGTCTTTGCGTCACCTGGAAGCAACTGTCCATAGTGATGCTGGATGAGAATGTCATAGTAGAGAATAACATCACAGGTTCCAGGTCTAATCCAAACAGAATAATCACTCTCGCCTAAAGGCATTTGTACGGACTCTCCTGTTTGCTCTTTTCGACCCTGGTCCCACCGACTTCTCGCCTCCTTGTACATTTTATAAAATTGACTGTGCAGCGATGGTTGAAGAACTTTGCGAATCTTAAGCCATTCGTCCAGCTTCACCCTGGAAAGTACATAAGGACGCATGATTGTCTGTACAAATGTTACAAACCAGCCAGGCGAATATTTTTTGATGTTCTGTTTCAAAACATCATACCACCGCATTCTGCCTATAACATGTACAAATGGTTTTTGCCCGATTTTATCCATGCTCAAAATTCCTCGACAACTGCGAAAATTAACACAAAGGGCTTATTTTTGTTCAACTCCGCCTGAATTTGTCCCGGGCTCATCCTGTTCGCAAATACAGGCCCCGAGCCTTCGCAAAAAACCTCCCTGCTTCTGCACGTATCTTTTCATCCATTACAAGTGACGCCCCACCGGTAACTAATATGTATGCCATCCCACACACGATAAACCATACCCAGCTCTCCCCGACAACATATCTTCTAAATAAAAATGCCAATCCCATCGCTGCTAAAAAAGCCCTCCCGAAACTGAATAGTTCGCAACGAAACTCCACCGCCGAAAGCCGGTGCTTTTTTACCCACTCCGGGCCGTAATACAACGCCGATGCTATCCCGAATCCCACTAACAGACTAACAGGTGAGCCAAGATACTCTATCAACCAAACCAGCCCAACCAGAATCGCCGCACGCACGCTGGATAACAACACACCAATGGCCGAGAGACTCTTAATGTTACCCCCGGCATACAAAACATGATGAACAACTGCCACAAATATTATTGTTGCCAACGCTCCAGCCATCAGAAAATCGAACGCTGCTCCGGCATAAAACTCGGCACCCACCCAAAGATTAACAAATGTCTTGTTCAAGGCCACACACGAACCTGCTCCGATTACCAGACAATAAACTATTACACGCATCAGCCTTTGCGAAATATTCCTGAACTTTGTCGCATCGCCTTCTCCATATAGATGGGCAAGTCCCGGCATAAACGCAACACTGATTCTTTCCAGAATCATCTTGAGTACGTCCCAGGAACGTCTTGTTAATACATAAATTATGGTAACATTCGGCCCCAAAAAAATTCCTATCACAAGAGCGTCACATTGAGCAAAAAGCTGGTATGATAAACGATTAAAAAATGTCCAGCTTGTCAGACCGGCCATATCTCTCAAGTTTTCTCTTGCCAGGGAGAATCTAATACGCAACCGATACAGACAATAGTAAAATATGTCCGCCCAGTACAGGATTGACCACACAATGCCCCTTGCCGCCAGTCCTGCCGGAATTGATACCAGACCGTAACCGTTCAACAACATCACAACTGTTACGACAATGCCTGTTACCGCCCCTGTAATATAAATAATACTGTATGTTACATTACGCTGCAATCCCTGCTGTACAGCACCTGCCCCACCTGCAATTATCGTAAGGCTGCACGAAAAACCCGCCAAAATAAAACTATCGGATAGACTGCCGCCAGCCTGCCCACTCAGACCAAAGAGCTTAGGTAAAAAAGGAGCAACACCAAAACTCAAAAAAAATGGAATAAAACCTACTGCAGCGATGCAAACCAGACCGGTGCCGATTACTTTGCCCATCTGGTCAAACTCTTTTGCACCATAGACTTGTGCTGTTTTCTGACGAACAATATTTGTCAGGCCGGCATCCGCAAGCAACAGCCACATTACTATACTGCCTGTGGCAAGCCATGCGCCGTAAAGTGTTGAATCTATATACCTCAGGTACAGAGGCACCAGCACAATACCCTGAACAATCGCCAAGCCGACTGTGACGTATTGATGAATAAGATTTGCTACAGTTGCTAACCGCCTGCTTACAGGCTTAATGTTCGGCTCTGGTTTGTCTTGAAATGCCATTTTTCTACGTACTGAATATTGATTTATAAACTCAAATACCTCGAACCCCTATGTCACTACCAGCTTATTTCTTAAAAGCCTCATAGTCGGCTTTGAGGGTTTTGACAAAATCGACACCAGCATCGCTTTTTCCTCTGACTTTGTTGGATATCATCGTTAAGTTTTCACTAAGCCAACCGTGAGGGGGATTAAAACGATTCTCACCCCACGCCCTGAATCCGATACCAGCTCCATCATTAGCCTTGTAAGTTATTGACAAACGTTTTACCTTCGCTGCATCTATTCTTTTTTTGCCGGCCTCGGTTATCTCGAATGCATTTTGACCTTTATGAAGCTTGTAATCAGCGTCTTCTTGTAACTGCACGTCGTTCGGCAGCGATATCGAAACTGCAGAATCTTGACGGATAAAATGATTAAAATCGTATCTGCCTGCTGCAATATTGCCAGCCGAACCACCAAGCTGATGAGTGTCGCCAACCACCGATAAATTATGACCGCCCATAAGAAGAAATGTATTGCCGATGAAAATCGCTCCGTTGGCCTTGATTCTCGTCGCCGTTGTAACTTGAAAGTAATTACCTTGAATGATCATCCTGTTGCCGGAACGAGTATCTATTATCGGCCTGTATTTACTAGGATTCTTGCTCACATTCCTGAAGTTAATCGTATTATTCGAAAAAGTAATGCGCTCCATCCTTTTTTGGCCACCATCAGGAAACTGGCGTATAAGAACCTCTGGAACTTCACGTTCATAAGCTGTCTCAAACCGGCAGCTATCAACCAGAATTTCGTTTCCTCTCAAATCAAAATAAACTGTATCGTGGCTTTCAGCACCTGATTTATAGAGTGTTCCAAAATTATTGGAACTGAATTTATGGGAGCCTCCGGATTGCTCATAACAATTGGTAATCAAATTTCCCGTAAAAGCCGACTTTGTGAATATAAACCAGTTGTTCCTATACTCACACACGTAAGGCTGTGTGCCGGCACAGACGATATTATAGGCATTATCAAAAGTGCACTGCTCGACAACAAGCTGCCCGTTGTCATGGTCGACAACGCTTTCATTGGGCGACGGCCTTAGGCCGGGAAAAACTGTGCCTGCATATAAATTATTCAGGCTGCAGTTCTCTATAGACGTCATCACGCTGACATTGCCTATCGCAACGGCGCAGATTAAATCTTTTTTATTGGTTCCCTGGATGCCCACTCCTGAAATATGCACCTGTCTTCCATTGCTTATTCCCAGAACGGGCACAATATTCGGCTCTTTAACTACACCGTTTTTCTTATTCACTTCAACAATTTTGCCGGGCTTGAAATTTTTTAAAACACATATATTGGCGGAAGTTGACTGTCCCCGGTAGGCCCCGCGATTGGACCCTACCACTGTAATTGATGCCTGTACTAATTTATCCTTATCAGGATTGACAAGCCATATCGTTGATGCAACTCCCCAATTGCCCTTTGGGAAAAACATTGTCAGACCATTTGCCCGGCAGTAGGCCGCACATCTGTTTATAGCCTGAGAATTGTCTGTGCCGACCCAAACCCCGCCTATATTCTTGGCATCTGAAACCGCGCCAAATTGTGTAACACTCACAAGACGTTGTGCCAAGCTCTGACCTGAAAGAAACAGCATAACAAGAGTCCAGGGCAACAAAAATTTCTGATAATAACTATTCATCAAAACAAATCCCGACAAATTTGGTCAAACATAAAAGCCCCCGGCTTCGAAGATGGTAAAGCATTTTCACTCTCGCTTCTTTTTACGTCGTTGAAGTCCTGTTGACAGTGTGTTATATTACTCCAATCTTTCAAATTCTGATTTCAGAATCGCATAATTCAATCTATTCTGACTTACATTGTATTTGATATAGGCGTCCTTTACCACTTCCTTCAGCCTGAAGCCGCATTTCTCCATAACTTTTAGTGCACTCACATTCTTTTCAAATGCCCAGGCTTCTATACTTACCAGGCCCAACTGTTCAAACCCAAATTTTAAGGCGAGCTTTAGTGCTTCCGACATGAGCCCTTTGCCCCAATATCTCTTGCTGATCCAAAATCCAATATCTGCAAACTCCTCTTGGGGTTCATTTTTTGATAAGGACACTACACCAATAACTTTTCCTGTTTCTCTAAGAACGACAGCCAACCTAAAAACCTTCTTAGACTTTGGCTCAAATATGCTTGTCCAGATTAATTGCAGACCTTTCCACATATGCCTAACCGCCCTGCATACAAACCGTCCAATTTTGTTCTCAAGGTACCACTGTCTGGGTGGGCCTGTCCACCTGCCGACCTCCTTGTCTCGAATATTTATATAGATATCAATAGCGTCAAAAACACTCAATTCCCTCACCAGAATACGCTCACCCACAATGCTTGATTTTGTCTGAACAACGTCCATCTCGATTTCTTACTATCCCTTTACAAGAGCTTCGAATAGCTTTTTGTGCTTTCCTGCTCCGGTCTCAAACGAAACCCCCTATTTTACAACAGCACCGAATTTTTCGACACTGACAAGCCGTTGCGCCCCACTCCGACCTGACAAGGAACAGTACACTAACTACCCAACGCAATATAAATTGCTGATAATAATGTTTCATAAAAACCCCGTTTTCACATCCTTTCAATCTTTAAGCCAATGCTTGGCAAAAATCGCCAGGTCAAAGTAGTCAACTTCACCGCTCCAGTTAATGTCAGTCTCGCCGCAAAGCTCCGGAAAAACACAGTTGGCATCGCACCAGTGCAAGGCAAGAATAGATAAATCCTGAAAATTAATGCAGAGGTCACCGTTCAAATCAGCCGCCAGAAAACCCGTCCCCGCAATATCAAGTAACGCTTCTATATCCTCGTCTGCAACCGCTTCAGCAAGAAAATCGTCATGCGAGTACAATCCCCCAAAAACTTTAAGTCCGTCCTTGTCACCGACATATGTGCTGATGCTTCCAGCACCGAAAGCATCAAAACTTCCCGTTGTAACAAAGCCCGGCGTCTCCGCCGCACCGCCGTTTGAAACGTGCATCTTCAGCTTCGTCTTATTACTGTCACTATCGTCCCTGTAGCACACTATGGCAAATTTGATTTGTGCATACCTCTGGAAGTATTGGGCCTCTGTACGAACAAAATAAGAGTTCGTATCCTCTGTAACAAACAGTACAAACTCATCATCGCCACCCGGCTCCGAAGAATTCGCATCATAATAAAGTTCCGCGTAAGCATCTCCAACTCGCCACGACTTGATGTGCAGTTTACTGCCGAGGTCCAGACCGTCGTAATGTTCCTTCCTGCCGGATGGATAAAACGTGAATACATTCGTCCATTCCTCCGGTAATGTTTTAACACTGTGCACTCTTGTATCTGCCCGACTGGTGCCTCCGAGCTGCCAGTTTCCACCGACCACCTCCTCAATTTGCAAACTGTCAATATAAACCTCTATTTGCTCTGAAGGGTGTATATCATCACACTCACCTATGCTAATAAATAGCCTCAGATTGTTCCCGTCATTAGGGCCTACCCGGTATGGCTCAAGAATTATTTCCTGCCATTTAGCATCTATAAGAGCTAAGATTGGCTCGCCCGCATCAGTGTTCATTACGTATCTCGCCCCCAGCGTGGTATTCGTGCCGTTTTTGCTTTTAATCCAGAATCTTCCCTGGTAACTCTTGCCCGCTTCAACACTTACACTCGGAGAATATATATGCCCCGTGCAGGAAGCAGATACCGACCCAACCAGACGCAAGCTGGCATTCCCATGTTTTTGTTCATCCGTTGTTATTTCACTTGTTGTCCAAGCACAAGAACCCAGCCACCATTCATCCAGGTTATCCTCCACGCTCGATGTGTTTGGGTCGTCAAACATATTATTTGTGCCTGGCTCAACCAAACCTGTCCTTTGAGTACTAACTTGCGCAGGGCTTATTACAAAGTGTGATTCGGATTCGTTGACATCTAATACATTTAGGTGCAGCTTCCCGCCGGCATACCCCGCAAAGTCGTCAACACCTCTTTCATTGTTAGTAAAACGATGGTATATCGCCCAATTCTTCAAGTCCGTACTGACTGAAATGACCGCATTATTTTGTTTATTCACAGCATCGGCATACTCGCACGCATAATAGATGCCATCGTGTTCAAATAACAAAAAACATAAACCATGCCCTCTTCTTGGATCCCAATTGGTAATCAAGTTGCCAAACTCCCCGGCGTTGGAATCACTAACGTCAACCCAGCCAACATGGCTTCGGGTATCAGAGCCGAATAAAAGACGCGTTGGATGACCATAATCCAGCAGCGCCGTCGGCTGCAGGTAAGTGAAACCGGGTTCGGTAAGATTGTACCAAAAGCCGGCACGGCCATCATTGTCATTGGCCAGAAATCGGCGATATTTCCTGCCATCACCGGCAACTACTATCCAGCGACCAAGACCGCTGTGATAACATACGTCATGATGGTGATTGTACGTCTCACCCTCCTCCTGAGAGTCCCAAACCTTACTGAAAGTCTGTCCGTCATCATCCGAACGGAATATGCGCCGGCCCGCATATACAATGCCGGGCCTGCCATATTCAACAGCTAAAACAGCCCCGTTTGGACCCTCGTAAACACTCCAGCTCCTCAAATATGCCTTGTCACTTGAAAACCCCTCTCCACCCGTTGTCAAAACTGTCTCTACGGTGTCACCATTATCGCTGCTGCGGTAGAGAGTACTTTGGAAAACTTCACCTTCAGCCCTGTCCGCGATCAAAATAGTACCCGTTTGCAGCGCCCAGACTCTGCCTCCGTTGAGATACACCTCCCAGTTCGTATGCTCCCAACTGCTCAAGCCGTCCTGGCTGCGAAGCAAACGTCCGGAATTCTTACCAATGCCAAAAACGTACTCGGCATTTTTACCGTGAACCGCAATGTCTTCACCAACCAGACCCTCACCAGTACGATACTCACCATCACTGACATTGCTGACCGCCATCGTCTTGTAAAAAGGTTCATTCACATCATACTCTTCGAAAATACCGGATTCTTCACTCGAATAAAAAGCTACACTTGGGCGCAAAAAATCAGCGTAAGAAATATGCGCAAATACAGCCAACCCCACGAAAAAAAAAACAGGTATTAGATTCTTCATCAACCCAACCTCCAGGAAATAAGTAACTTTGTCTGTTGATTCGTTTTCTCTCTTTTCTCCACAAATTCAAAAAAGGTTCTCCGGGAGAGACAAACAACTTTGCTTACAGTTCGGCATCTCCATCTCTTCTTCACCGCCACCAGTATTTCGCCCAGAGAAAATTACCTTCATGTCCTTACTTTTTATTTATAACCACTGAGCCAGCCGTTTAATGTATAGTCTTGCCGAAATAACCATCCGAAGGGTTGCCTGCCAACCTAACTCCCGAATAAGTCTTGGTTCGGATAATCATAAATACATCCCATGGCAAAACAAACGTTAAGCCCTGCCGACACAGTGATATTCAATCCCCGCCTTTTTAACGAAAGCCGGGTCATAAAGATTCCGCCCGTCAAAGATAACCGCTTTCTTTAGTTTACTTGCTATCAGCTCGAAGTCGGGCGTCCTAAACTCCTGCCAGTCGGTAAGTATCACCAAAGCATCTGCACCATCCAGCATCCGATAGTTATCTTTGGTGAACTCAATTCTTTCGCCCAGCTTCTCTTTTGCTGCCCGTATTGCTTCAGGGTCGTACGCCCTTATCGTCATGCCGGCCTCAAGCAATTTCTCAATACACGATATCGCCGGAGATTCACGTATATCATCGGTTCGTGCCTTAAAGGCCAGACCCCATACAGCAAGGGTCATATCCCCCGCCTTGCCGGCAAAATAATCAAGAATCCGCCCGACAAAACGCTCCTGTTGACGAAGGTTCGCATCCTGAACAGACTTGACAATCCTCATCGGACAATCCTCTGAGTCTCCAATGTGTATCAAGGCACGTATGTCCTTGGGAAAGCAGCTGCCGCCGTAACCAACACCCGGAAACAAAAAAGCATTGCCGATTCGACTGTCACTGCCTATCCCTTCTCGAACAAGCTCGACATCCGCACCGACCTTCTCGCAAAGTGCACTCATTTCATTCATAAAGGATATTCGCGCCGCAAGCATAGCATTGGCAGCGTACTTCGTCAGTTCCGCACTGGCAGGGTCCATCCATATTATCCGGCTTCTCCGCCGCATAAATGGCGCATAGAGCTGTTTCATAATCTCCATCACCGCAGGATTTTCAGTACCGATGATAACACGGTCAGGCTTGATAAAATCATCAACTGCGGAACCTTCTTTGAGAAACTCAGGATTGCTCACGTAATCGAACGGATGGCTTGTCTTTGATGCCATCACTTCACTGACTATTTTATATGTCCCCACGGGAACCGTACTCTTAGTAACGATGATTCTGTAACCGTCCATCAATTCAGCAATGGAACCTGCAACCTCAAGCACCGCTGATATGTCCGCCGAACCATCGGCCGCACTCGGCGTCCCAACCGCAATAAATATCACTAACGAATTATCAACTCCTTTTTTCAACGTCGTAGTAAAATCCAGCCTGCCGGCCGGCACGTTATGCTTTATTATCTCGCCAAGACCCGGCTCATAAATCGGAATAATACCTTTTCTAAGCTCAGCTATTTTTTTCTTGTCGTTGTCAATGCAAATTACCTGATTGCCGCCCTCAGCCAGACAACCCGCCGCCACTAATCCGACATATCCTATCCCAACCACAGCTACTTTCATCTAAAATCCCTTTCAATTGCCGTTACCTGTCAAAACGCTAAAAACTCTGACTCCCTTCTCCGCAACAGCCATTAATTACACTTTTCTTTAATCCAAAGCCAACGGGAGATTCATCTTTTTCTACTACCTTCCACAAAACACCCACTTGGGAAAAATCATAGCCGTCAAGAAGAAACCCCGGACAATAACCCTTCACTGGCGAGACCACATACAACGCCGAAGTCCGAATTATACCTCCAACACTATCTGCGTTAAAAACCGGAGCATTGTCACTCATATCATAATCTGATACTATTTTTACATCACTGCGCCTACCCATAACCTCCTGAACATATAAAAGTGCATGGGCGACAGTGGTGTCGGCATATATTATCGCGTCTTTTTCAACTATATCCAGCGCCTCCTCGGCAAACCTTTCCGCCCCGCGATACCCGCTCTTCCAGGGCTGCAAAAAATACGTGTATTCATCACGGTAAGGCCGCTGCCTTCTCTGACCAAGCCCCTTGTATATCTTTCGACCAATCTCCGGAGTAACAAAATAAACCCCTATCGGCAGCAAACTAAAAATTACCACCAAAAACACCAACCAACTGCGCCTGAAGCGCCCCAGAAAAACATCCGCACCCATTCCGATAAGTGCCGCTGCAAGACAATAAAACGGCACAAAGAATACATACCTGTCAGGCACCGTATATCGAAAGGCAAATATAAAATAAAGCACTAACAGTACAAGTACAACGTTACCGAAACTCCGACTTGGCGTCATCTTCCGAAACACCCCGATACCCACAAAGAAAAGAACCAGGTTCGGCGTAAGAAAGTTCAACAGCACAAATATTACATTTTCCAACGCCATTTTAATGGTTACCGAACTGTTAAGAACTCTGCCCTGCCACGAAACGCCGAACAATGCCGACGCCATTGTCGCACGAACATCCCCTGAAAGTATCATATTCTTTACTACTATATACTCATAAGGCAGTGCCCCAATTATCCAGAGCAAAACGATAACCCCAAAATGCCTTAAACCAATCTGTTTGCGGACCAACAAAAATACTAGAAAAACCCCGTAGCAGCCAAAACCGAACACCGCCCACAAATGATTGGCAAGTGCCAGACCGTTCAAAAGCCCTAACAAATACAGGTAAGTAATCTGTTTTGTCTTAGTGTACTGCAAAAGAACGAGCAGCTCACCTAACATCAACGCTGTATATAGCGTATAAGTCTCACTGATTACCGCCTGCTGCCAGAAGGTCCACGAAACAGCCAACGTTATCGCTGCTATTAGTGCCGGCAAAAATTTCCCAAGCCATAACCGAACCAGTAAAAACAAATTCGCTACCGTTAACGCCCCGAAAACCGCCGAAATCAGGTTGATTCTGTAGGCCAACTGTCCTATAGGGATGTTTTTAACAACGATACCTATCATTATATAAAGAGGATGGGCAAGCGCAAGACCCAGATTACCTTCAATATCGTTGTGCCATACTCGATAAACAAACAACGCGCTGTCCTGCCATAGTATTGTCGGCGCACAACTGACCACATAAAAAACACACGCCCCGACCAGCACAACTAAATACCACAGTGCTGCCCTCTTAGGTTTCGCTGTTCTGTCTTCGCCGGATATTTCTTTCATTTAAAACTATGGGAAAACGACGCTTGACCGTAAAAATACTATACTTATAATTAACTTTTGACAGCCGAACCGTTTCTCGCAATAAGGATACTCAAGTGACGGCTCAAAAACCGGAAAATCAAAACATCTCCGACCAGCATGCACCGCCCCTGGCCCAGCCTCCCCATACCGGCAGGCAATCGCGACCGTTGTTGATAATGTTTCTGGCCTTCTTTATATTGGTTGCTCTTGTTTTTATCTTCCAGCGAACAGACACTATTGATTGGATTGAAGATTATGATACCGGCATCAAACTTGCAGAAAAACAAAATAAACCCGTCTTACTTGCCTTTTACAAGGAATTTGCTCCTATGTATACCGATACTCGCGACAATACTTACAATGCCCCTGTTGTCATAAATTATGTTCATCAAAACTTCGTCCCCATTTTAATCAATGTCGATGAACAGCCCAAAATCGCTGAACAATACAATATCGGTTATTACCCCACCCACTACATCAAACCGCCTCACAGCAACGAGATTTTCGGCCCCTTAATTGGTTACGACCCTCCCGCAGTATTCATAAAGAAACTCAAAGATTTACTCGACAATATGAACCCACCCGACAAATAGCCTCTTTTGCTCGTTCTTTTTGCATCCATCGAAATAATTTAACCTGCTATCGGCGCCCTTTACCTGCAAGTTGTTCACGGTACCATTTAATCGTGGCCTTAAGCCCTTCGTCGAAATCCGTCTTTGCCTCGAACCCAAAGTATTCTTTGGCTCTGGACGTATCCAGACATCTTCTCGGCTGACCGTCCGGCTTCGAGCTGTCCCAGCGAAGCTCACCCTCGAAGCCCGTTAGCTCGGCTATCTTTTCTGCAAGGTCTTTTATCGTTATTTCAAATCCGGCCCCAATATTTACCGGCTCATCTCCATTGTAATGCTCCGTCGCCAGAAGGATACCCTCCGCGGCATCGGCGGCATAAATAAACTCCCGAGACACTCGCCCCGTACCCCAGCAGTCGATATGGTCGGCCCCCACCTCTATCGCATCCACACATTTCTTTATCAAAGCAGGTATCACATGGCTGCTCGCTGGGTCGAAGTTGTCTCCCGGCCCGTAGAGATTTACCGGAAGTAAAAATATCGAATTAAATCCATACTCAGCCCTGTACGCCTGCGATTGAACAAGCAGCATCTTCTTCGCCAGGCCGTACGGGGCGTTCGTCTCTTCAGGATATCCGTTCCAGAGCTCTTCTTCCTTAAATGGAACAGGCGTAAATTTCGGATATGCACATATCGTCCCTATCGCAACAAACTTCTCAATAGCTCGAACTCTGCCCTGCTCAATAAGCTGAACACCCATCATCAGATTCTTATAGAAAAACTCACCCGGATGCTCCCGATTGGCCCCGATTCCCCCAACAACCGCCGCAAGGTGAATTACTATATCCGGCCTCATATTACCGTACATCCGCATCACATCTTGCAGATTTACAAGGTCGTAATCATCTGTCTTCGGAACTAATATGTTCTTACAGCCGCGTTTTCGCAGCCCCTCAAGAATATATCCGCCCAGAAAACCCGCACCGCCGGTAACTACTATACGCCTGTCCTCAAAAAATCCGCTCATTACTTCACCTCTTGATGTTCGTTAATAATCTTTTCACGCCTGGCTATCTCCATGTCCGCATCCGTCATCATTTTCGCAAGCTCTTTGAATGTAACCTTTGGCTGCCAGTTGAGAACCTTCCTCGCTTTACTTGAATCACCCAGCAGAATATCAACTTCCGTCGGCCTGAAGTATCGCTGGTCTATCTCAACATACTTCTTCCAGTCCATATCAAGGTACCCAAAAACCTCATCCAGAAACTCGCGCACCGAGTGCATCTCACCCGTCGCTATCACATAATCGTCCGGTTTTTCCTGTTGAAGTATCAGCCACATCGACTCCACAAAATCTCCCGCAAAGCCCCAGTCTCGCCTGGCGTCAAGATTACCTAAGTAAAGCTTCTCCTGAAGACCTAATTTGATTCGTGTCGCCGCACGAGTAATCTTCCGCGTAACAAACGTCTCGCCGCGCCTCGGCGATTCATGATTAAACAAAATTCCGTTACACGCAAAAAGACCGTAAGCCTCACGGTAGTTCACCGTCTGGAAAAAACTGTACACCTTCGCACACCCATACGGGCTTCTCGGATAGAACGGCGTCTTTTCCGTTTGTGGCGTCTCTACGACCTTGCCGTACATCTCACTGCTCGATGCCTGATAAAACTTCGGCGGCTTACTGCTCGAACGTATCGCCTCAAGTAGGCGAAGTGTACCCAGTGCATCGGTATTAACCGTATAAATTGGTGTATCAAAACTCACTCGGACATGGCTTTGGGCACCGAGGTTATAAACCTCGTCAGGCTTTACATCGCTGATAATATTTGACATATTCCCCCCATCGGTAAGGTCGCCATATATCAATCTTAGTTCCGGCCTCTCATGTGGGTCTTTATATAAATGCTCGATTCTGCCTGTGTGAAACGACGAACTTCGCCGCACCAAACCCCAGACACGATAACCTTTCTTCAGCAAAAGTTCCGCAAGATAGGAACCATCCTGCCCTGTAATGCCCGTAATCAATGCCTTTTTCAT
This sequence comes from uncultured Pirellulales bacterium, assembly GCA_964564845.1. Lineage (GTDB taxonomy): Bacteria > Planctomycetota > Phycisphaerae > Sedimentisphaerales > Anaerobacaceae > CAYXPG01. The sequence goes on from CAZMCN010000001.1 coordinate 43,237, forward strand.
AATTATTCGCCTCTTTACAAGCAGTTAATATTCCGCCTTCTCAAAACTTGTTCCTCGCAACAGCTCAGGCAAAAACCCTGTGCCGGTGTACATTATTCTATGATTTTACACCCTCGATTTTAAGTCTTTCACTTTCGATAATCAAATTCAGAGCCTCTTCCAGACTTGTTCTCGGCTCCCAGCCGATTGTCTTTCGGATTCGCTCCAGGTTCGGCACCCGACGCATCATATCGTCGATAGCCCTGCCGTAGGCCGCTTCATACGGCACAAACTCCTTTATGCTTCGGCTACCCGTCATCTCAATAATTTTATCAGCGAGGCCGTCAATGCTGATTTCTTCCGTTGAGCCGATATTATAAACCTTCCCCGCAGCCTCCTCACAGCTCATAAGACCAACGATTGCTTCGACAACATCTCCAACGTAACAGAAGCATCGGCTCTGCTCTCCGCTGCCGTACACCGGAACCGGCTCATTCCTTAACGCCCGTTGCACAAAACGAGGCACTACCATCCCGTACTGACCTGTCTGTCTCGGCCCGATTGTATTAAAAAACCTGGCAATTACCACACCCAGTCCGTACTGATGATAAAACGCCAAACCAAGAAACTCATCTATCGCCTTGCTGCAGGCGTAAGACCAGCGAGAAAAAGTCGTGCTGCCTAAAACAATATCATCATCTTCACGAAACGGAACAGCTTCACTTTTGCCATACACCTCGCTGCTTGAAGCTATCAGAATCTTTTTACCGAACTTATTGGCCGAATCGAGCACAACTTCGGTCCCGCCGATGTTGGTCTCTATTGTATGAACGGGCGCCTCAGCTATCAGTTTTACCCCAACTGCCGCAGCCAGATGGATAATCTCATCACATCGCTCAATGAGCCTCTCAATCAATCCTGAGTCGCGGATGTCGCCCTCTACGAAATCAAATTCGGCTTCTTTCAGAAACGCTTCAATATTTGTTAAGCTCCCCGTACTTAGATTATCAACAACCGTTATTTCTTGGCCGGCTTTCAATAATCTCTCTGAAAGATGGGACCCGATAAAGCCTGCTCCGCCTGTTATCAAGGTTTTCATATAAGACCTGCTTACTAACTTACCTGTCTGGCAAAATACCTTTCAATAGCAAATAATCGATAATACCACAACTGTTCTTCTGCCGGAACCAACAATCAAACAGGCGGTATTCCTCAATAAATAGTAAATCAGCCCAGACTCCGTCCCCGTCGGCTGCCCCAAAATGCCCAGCTTACACACTCATAAAAATCCATAATCCCATTCTTCGGAGTGGATTTTGTAGCAGACCAGAAAGGCACTCACTGCCCTAAATTTCTGCGAACTGACTCCTTCTATATCATAAGTATCGGCAAATAAAGAACATAGCTTGAGTAAAGGCACGCAGCCGTCAAGCATCAAGTGCCGATTTTATGACAAAAAATATACGCCCCTGACGCCCCATAAGTTCATACCACAGAACTTGTCAACTTCAGCCCAAATATCCTGATAACGCATCTTTTATCGGCCCTTCGACGAATTCCAGGAACACAACACTCTAATCACATTAAGTACCAACGCAGTGGTTGATATAAAAAGCCGATTTTTGTATAGTTTACAGGTTCAGGGCAGTACCTGCCCAACAATGAATATCTAAATGACCAAAAATAAAAACAAAACGCCGTGGTATGTCGCGGGTCTGCATTTCCAATGCATCCGGTGTGGCCGATGCTGTTCCGGACCGGCAGAGGGCTACATCTGGGTTACTAAACCCCAGATTAAACTCATAGCCGACTTTCTGAAAATATCGGTCAAAAACCTGAGGCAGCAATACCTAAAGCGAGTCGGACTGCGAACAACAATCATTGAACAGCCGGGCAGTAAAGATTGCAATTTTCTGCGAAAAGTTCAGAACCAAAAAAAATGTATGATTTACCCAGTCCGACCAACCCAGTGCAGAACCTGGCCTTTTTGGCCGAGCAACTTGACCAGTCAAAAAGCCTGGAATAAAGCCGCTCAAAAATGTCCCGGTATCAACCACGGAAAACATTACGCATCACAGGAAATTGAAAAAATAAAAAAGGATAAAAAATGGTGGCAGAATTCAAAGTAAACCCCCGGCTCATAGCGAAAGTCGCTGAAATTTACAATCGACAGAGTTTAGCGTATAGGGCTTAGCACTCTATACTATCCGCAATACGCTAAGCGCTGTACGCTATGAACAGCTTCACAAGCCACTAATATTTGTCAACCGGCAGAGGGATTCTCTCCTGCGGCTCACACAGATTAATATATTTAACGTTATTTTGCAGTGAGCCGTATTCCTTGTAATGGCCGTAAAGCCGGGCAATTTTTTCCTCATCCGGCACTTCGAGGTGTCGCTGCCAGCTGCCCATCTCTGCCCCCCAGATAATCTCCGTCCTGTCCCTGGCATACAGGATGATATGTGCTGCCCTGCTGTTTTGCCGGCCTCGGAAATTGCTCACATCAATACTGTCAATTTCATAAAGTAACGGTTTTACAGAAGTGTCAATTCGGTCTCTTTGGTCCAGCAACGCCAGTATTTCCAACGCCGCTGCAAGGTCGTTTCCTCGGCACACCTCACCCGGATGTGGTGTTCTGAATGTAGCTGACAAACCCTTCACTTTTACTATCGGCAGTTCAGACATCGCAACAAAATCCAGCACAACCATCTCGGCATCAACATAATAAGGCTCTCGAAGCCCCGTTTTTACCATTGCAAGGGGCTTTCGCCATCTGCCTCGGATTTCGATAATGTCATGAGCAACCTGCACCTTAACATCGGCGAGCCAGGCAACCAGAGACTCAACGTTTTTCTGCACCGATTCAGCAGCATCTTCATCAACTCTCAAATCCTCGCCATCGGCAATTGCCGCCGCATAAATCTTTCGTTCCAGCTCCTCATTAACCCACCAGGGAACACCCGCCAATCTCAACCCGACCGCTCCGCCGGACGCCGGAACCGTCTCTTTCACATATCTGCTTAAAAATAAAATACCTGCTGCCGCCCCTGCAAGAACAATGATTACCGCTGATACTTTCAATGCGGCTTTCAAACCCGAAGCAGACAAAACCGACCTTAGCCTGCTCCTGCGCTTCGACTTGCCAAGCTTGAGCGATACTTTTTTCCTTTTACTTTTTCTTCTTCTGGCCACTGACTATCTCGTATATCACATTGTGTATTTCCTGCGCTAAAACTTATCCACTGCACGTTATCATCTTTTTATCTTTCACGGGTTCCCCGAACGCATTACTTTGCGTTTGGTTGCCCTCAGCGCCGCCTCAACAATTCTTACACACAAATCGCTCATCGAGAGCCCCGCCTTTGCTGCCGCCATCGGCAGCAGGGAATGGCTCGTAAATCCTGGTATGGTATTGACCTCCAGTGCATAGGCGACCTGGTCGTCGCCGAGAACAAAATCGACCCGACCGAAGTCCTTGCAGCCGAGTACGCCGAAACATGCAAGGGCATCCGCCTTGATCCTTGCCGACAGCCCCGCATCCTTAATCGTATCGAAAAGAAACTCCGTTCGTTCATCGATGTACTTTGCCCGATAGCTGTAGAACGCTTCTTTGGGTCTTATCTCAATAATCGGCAGTGCCTCGCCGCAAAGAATACCGACAGTTATTTCCCGCCCAGCTATAAATCCCTCTATCATACAATCACCGAATTCTGCCAGTGTTTTCTGAGCAACTGCCGTCACTTCTTGACTGTCCCTGATAATTCTGACACCAACGCTGCTTCCCTCTTTTATGGGTTTTACCACATAACTTTTCCCAGACTGTTGTAATTCTTTCTCAAGTTCCTGCACGTCGCTGTCACAATTGAAATCAACCCAGGCCGGTGTGTGTACGTCCACTTGTCTAAAAGCTTTCTTGCTTGCAATTTTGTCGAACGCTAATTTACTCGCCGCCGGCCCGCTGCCCGTATAGAGAAGTGCTCTGTCCTCCAGTATCTGCTGCAACCGGCCGTCTTCACCGAATTTGCCGTGCAGTGCAATAAAGAATACATCAATACTCTCATCTTCGAGAACACTCAGATTGTCCGGCCAAATATCGCCAATCTCCACTCTCAAGCCGGCCTCTTTTAACCCCTGCGCAATACATTCACCGCTCTGGATACTAACCTCGCGTTCGCTGCCAACACCGCCGGCAAGAACAGCAACTTTCAACTTGCTGTTTACCGCCGGCCTTTGAGAGTTGGATGAAGATTTGATGGTCATTTTACCATTTTAATATATAAAATCTTTTTTATCTTATCGTATAGCTCTGCCACAGGTAAGAAGTTAAACTAATTGCCGACGTAGTCGGCTTCAACTAACGAGTTCCGATTCACCAGCGACGAACGACGCTCAAACTGTTCCGTTTCAAAGAAACGGTCGGCTTGAGCATTATTGCTTATATCACACCGTACGTTTCTTTTTACGCGATAAACATCACATCCGAAGCACGACCGGTTCAATTCCAGATTTCAATCTCAAGTTCCAGCTCAATGCCGAATTGCTCCTGCACACGCCCCCTTACCGCATCTATAAGTCTCATAACGTCCCGGCTTTTGCACCCCTCACCAGCGATTATGAAATTTGCATGCTTTTCGCTGACAACCGCTCCTCCGATTTGCAGGCCCTTCAGCCCGGCCCTGTCGATAAGAGCTCCGGCAGAAACACCTCGGGGGTTCTTGAATATGCAGCCGGAATTCTTCGAATTCAATGGCTGATTGTTCTTCTTATATATCCATATCTCTTTTACCGTTCGCATAATTTGTTCAGGGTCACCGCTCAGAAGTTTCATATCAGCGCCGAGAATAAATTTGGCGGTAATATTTGTTCGCCGATAATCGAATATCAACTCCGGCTTACTCATCTCGAAAACACTGCCCTTATGGTCCATCACCCTGACGGTTTCCACCGCCGAGCCGATATCGCCGAAGTTACCGCCTGCATTCATTCTTATTGCTCCCCCCACCGAACCGGGTATCCCCGTCAGCGACTCAAGACCCGAAAGACCTTCCTGAACACAACTCAATACCAGTTTGCTCAATTCCACTCCCGCCCAGGCGCTCAATCGCTCTCCCTCAAATTGTATCTGTGCGAACTGGTCCGATTCGAGTTTTATCACCGCCGCCCGCAGACCGTCGTCGTTTATCAGCAGATTCGAGCCAAAGCCCATCACATAAATCTGGACGTTATTTTCGTTACATCGCTGAACCACTTCCGTAAGCTGTTCAACGGTTTTAGGCCTGATAAAATAATCCGCAGGCCCGCCAAGACCGTACCACGTCCGCTTAGACAACAGGTAATCGGTCTCAACTATCTTCTCTAAGCCACTGAATATATTCATCTGACACCTTCCAGACATCCCCCGCACCCATTGTAACCGCCAAATCTCCCGCCCTTACATTTTTCTTCAGATAATCGCAAATCGGACCAAAACCCTCGATAAATACCGCCTCTGCGCCGTTGTCTCGAATTCGCTCAACCAATTTTGCCGAATCAATTTCCTTCTTCGCCTCTTGTGTATCTCTGACGAAATAAATCTCCGGCACTATTGTTACATCGGCAAGCTTAAAGCTTTCTGCAAAATCTTCAAGTAAAAATCTTGTTCTGCTGTACTGATGGGGCTGAAAAATACACCAGAGCCGCCTCGGTGAATATCTTTGACGTATCGCCGCCAGCGAAGCCCTTATCTCCGTTGGGTGGTGCGCATAATCATCGATAATTGTAACACCCCGGAACTTTCCTTTGAGCGTCAGCCGACGGTCGATACCTGTAAAACCACCTAACAATTCAAGTATCTCTTTAGACCCTGCCCCTGTATTGACCGACATAGACACCACCGCCAGAGCGTTTAAGATATTGTGCTCTCCCGGCAGCGATATCCTCGTTGCCCCCAGTAGCTCACCGTTATGATAAACGTCAAACCAATAAAGCCCGTCAATCAAACGCATATTCTCAGCGCAGAAATTGCAGCTTGAATCAAGCCCAAATGTCTCACATCGCAAATCAGCAGCCAATCCTTTAATTATTCTCGCCACGTTCGAATCCGTACCATTGCTGATTAACACACCGCCCGGCGGCAGCCCGCCGGCAAACTCGCCAAATGCCTCAACTATCTCATTCTCGTCCTTATAGTAATCAAGGTGGTCGGCCTCAATATTCAGTATGCAGGCGACTTTCGGCCTTAAATTCAGAAAGCTCCTGTCGTACTCACAGGCCTCAGCGATGAAATAATTGCTCTGGCCCACCCCCGACGAACTGCCCAACTGCGTAACCTCAGCCCCAATGATAAAATTGACATCAATGCCCGCTGCTTTGAGACAATATGTCAGCCATCCGCTTGTTGTGCTTTTGCCGTGAGTGCCGGCTACGGCTATGCCGTCATAGCGGCCCATCAACTCTCCCAGCATTTCAGCGTATTTATAGATTTTCAAACCTCTTTTGCACGCCAGCTTCAATTCGGGATTGTCTTGCTTTATAGCTGCTGAGATAACAACCGCGTCGGTTTGTTTGATGAGGTTATCACCGCTATGACCGATTTTAATGTCAGCACCTGCCTGGCACAGTTTGTTTGTAATGGGGGTTCGTTCCTGGTCCGAGCCGGTAACAATTGCTTCATTTCTCAGTAGAAGCCGCGCCAGACCGCTCATCCCGATACCGCCTGCACCGATAAAGTGAAACCTTTTCCCCGCAACACCTACTTTGCTGGTTGTATCTAATGCTTCATATCTGTGAGCAGATCCTGTTCTGTTTTGGATATTTGGCATTTAAATTCCGAATCTGCCTCGGATTTCGATATTCGAATTTCGTATTTACACCGTTGATGGCAGTGTATCACACCGAAGGGCAGAAAAAAAGAAAAAAGGCCAAATTGTACTAATCTACTTTTCTGCCTTATCAACAGCATACTCAAGCAAATCCCCAGGCGTGCAGTTCAATACCTTGCACAGGGTACTCAAAGTGGAAAACCGAATAGCGCGGGCTTTGTTGGTTTTGAGAATCGAGAGATTGTTGACCGCCAGCCCCGTTGCCTCAGCTAAATCCTTAAGTTTCATCCGCCGGTCCAAAAGAACATAATCAAGCCGGATATTAATCATTTCACAATCTCCTTTAGACCAGCGTTTTTGACTCTTCAATAACAGGCATAACCCGCCGCAGAGCCTGGGCCAAAGCAATGATAATCAGGACCTTCGCAGCAACGGGAACCACTAACGGCTGGATGAACAGGATGCCTCCGTCTCCTCGGCCTTCAAATATAATACTCTGCCAAAAATAATATTGCAGAATTGCCTTGCCAATAACAAGCACGGCGAATACATACAGAATGTACCGGCTGTGTTGCAGAAGCCAGCTTAGCTTGCTCTTATCGGCAATAAGGTAACCGATAAGCTGTGCGACAATAAGTGCAATAAGGGCGGGAAACAAAAACTCGAAAACAAAAGACGAAGTTGAGTAGATAACATTTTTGAGTGTATGTGGCCAGCGAAGTTCACCCGCAGCATCCGACACAGCCAGGATGCAGAGCACATATAGTAAGAACCAAACGGTCCCGCCCGCAAATTAGCACCCAGCCAACGATTCGTGCCGCAATATAGTAGAATCTCAACAAGCCTTTGTTTTCTTTAACAAACTCATTCATAATACTATTCATCCCTATCACCACCTTGAATTACGCAAATATGATGTAATAATTAACGGCTATCGTTGATTTGCCAACAAAAAATAAAATTTTTTCAGAAACTTTCAAGGTGCTGTGTGAGAGCAGAAAAGGGGGAAATCCCCACAGAGAATGTAGTTTTCAACCGCAAAGCTGCTTTCTTACGCAATACGATATACGCACAACGCAATACGAAAATTTTACCATTGCGCTTCAACGTATGGCCCCAGTGAACCTTTCGCACCGGGCCTGGGACGGGATTTGAGAATAGCCTCTGCAATCGCAATATCGCCCGGCTGCGTAATTTTGATGTTCGATGAATCGGCCTCGACAATTGACACTTCACGACCCAACGCTTCGACGAGTTGAGAATCATCGCTGATTGTATCTTTATCGAGTTTATTCAGGTTGCTGTATGCCTTTTTGAGCAGGTCGGTCTTGAAGACCTGCGGCGTCTGTGCTTCATACAGCCCCCATCGCTCAACAGTCTTTATTATCACATTGTCTTTGACCTCTTTTATTGTTGCAACTACCGGAGAGGCCAGTATTGCCGCACCGCTTTTTGCCGCCTCAGCAAAGCAGTCATCAACCCATTTTTCTGTTACACAGCACCGCACAGCATCGTGGATGGCTACAAGCTCTATTGTCTCGCCGACCAATTCCAGCCCTTTTGCAACCGTATCAAAACGCTCATCTCCGCCAATATACGTCTTCACGTTAAAAAACTTCAAATTAGCCCCCCACTTGACATTCACCAACTCTTGGTCTTCGCTCGCTATCGCCAGCAGTATTTGCTTCACGTCATCTCTATCGGAGAAAAGCTCGACACTGCGCAGAAATGCCGCCCGCCCGGCCACATCAACGAACGGCTTCTTTCTTTTGCCGCCGAAGCGCCTGCTTTTACCAGCCGCACATATTATCACTGCAACACTGTGATTTCCGATTTGCAATTTTCGACCTTCAATTTTCAACAGTCAATAGAAAATAGTCAATATTCAATACCTCGTCTTGCAGGTATCCCCTTATCAAACGGATGCTTGATATTTTTCATTTCCGTTACCAAATCCGCCATCGCTATCAACTCTTCGCTCGCCCCCCGGCCGGTCATTACAATCTCTACCGACCTCTCTCTTCTGTCAATAATATCTTTAATATCCTCAAGCTTTGCCAGACCCTTCGAAAGGCAGAAAACAATCTCATCAAGTATGACACAATCGTAAAATCTTTTCTCTGCTGTCTCTGCGATTCTTTTGAGAACGCTGCTGATTGCAGCCTGCATTTTAGCAACCTGCTTCGGATCATCGAAGGACTTAGTCATATCCCATTGGACATCGAGCGATTCAGCCCTGATTCTAACCGCTCCCAATTGCAGTGCGAAACGCTCACCTATATCAAGTGATGGCGGCTTCAAAAATTGATAAATCAAAACCTTATTGCCCTGACCAGCCGCCCGAAGCGCCAAACCAAACGCCGCCGTCGTCTTGCCCTTGCCGTCGCCCGTATAAATCTGAACAAGTCCTCTTTTCAGCATACGGGTATTTTAAGAAAAGAAAGGACAAATTGAAAAGCAAAAATAGTGAATTTCTGACTTAAAAGAAATGGTCATCTTAACGATTGTTGCCTTCACGGTTTTTCCGTTGCACCTGCAATCGTCAATCGTAAATTGTCAATAGTAAATGAACAGCGATTATATTGTTACGGCCTTGAGCCGCTGCTGCGCGTCGGATTGGCTTTCGGCTTGTTCGCCAGGTTTGAAAGGCAGCGGCTCGGCGAACTGAACCGCAACTCGCCTGATAAACCTGTTTATATTTTCGACCCGGCAGACATTAGCTGTGCGCGTGAAGTTAGCCATATCAAAGCTGTCGCCCCGGCCAAAACGTGGAATGCTGAAACGCGCCGTTATCTGTTGACCCAGATATGGACTCTCCTCATTACAATAGCACGTGAACGCCGCCCCTCTGCTCGAAATATCCACCATTTGACCTTGCAAAAGTATTTCGTTAAAGTCCTCGGCAAACCAGACAGGCCAGTGATAACGAAGCCTTTGTTCCCTTCTTCGCTCGGTATTTGTCTCCATTCTAAACTCTCCGTACCTTTTTAACTTAACCTTTGGAAAATCGACACATTCAAGCCCCTCCTTAACGAACAACTACCGAGAAAATCACCGCTGACCGGCCCAATCCGCAGTCCTTGGGACTCCCTGCGGAGGATGCCTTACGGCATAAAGCCGATTGGGCTATTTACCGTTCGGTTCAACGGGATAGTCCGCAGGTTCCTTTACAGCACCCGATTGGACTTTTTTTTAACTTTTTCACTTTTAGCCCTCCATGTTCCTATAATCTTGTTCATCTAAACATTTGGCTTTTTTGGCAAAATGTGCATAACGGTGCAAATTCTCTTTTTAACAACTGCTGTCCTTTTTTGACTGGGCGGCAGGAGAGTCTCTTTATGCGGGGTAATATGTGTTAATTCGTACCTATTTGTGGCTAAATTTCTTTGTATGCTCGTTGATTATTCTTTTTTGCCGGTTACGAGTCTGACAAATTCCTCCCCTCGCTGCTGGAAATTATCGAACATATCATAGCTCGCGCAGGCGGGACTGAGCAAAACCACGTCGCCGCTGACCGCAAGGTTTTTAGCCGACTCAACGGCCTTAGTCAGTGAATCAACAATTTCAACTTTTACCTTCTTTTCTGTGTTCTCTGCGACCTCTGTGGCTAATTTCTTTGCAATCGCTTCTGCAATTTTTTTGGCTGTTGCGCCTATCAAAATAGCCGCCTTGGCCTTTGCTGCCATTTCCAACCCCAATTCGTCAAACGATAATTTCTTGTCGTATCCGCCGGCAATAATAATCTTCGGCTCGTCAAACGCCTCCAGCGCCGCAATCGCACTTGCCGGCGTAGTTGCTATCGAATCGTTATACCAGCGGACACCTTTACTCTCTGCCACAAGTTCGAGCCGATGAGCAAGCGGCTTAAATCCCCCCAGAGAGCTTCTTATCTGTTCATCCGTCACGCCAAAATGTTTCGCAACAGCAATGGCAGCGGACAGGTTGCTAAGATTGGCCCTGCCGACCAGCCCAAACATCTGGCGAACTTCTTCGCCTACATCGTCAGTTGAAAATTTCAAACAAATCCTGCCCGCTTCTTTCCTGTATCTTTCAAACCACTCCGCTCCGATTCGGTCTTCGCTGTTAAATATTGAAACAGCCGGCCCATTCTTGTCCCACCTTTGAAACTTGAAAATATTCTCCTTGGCCACGCAGTAATCAGCGAACGTGCCGTGACGGTCGAGGTGGTTTGGCGTGAGGTTTGTCAAAACTGCCACCTTAGGCCCTTTTTCAATTTGTGCCAATTGCTCGCCCTGAAAGCTCGATATTTCCAGCACCACCAAATCATCACTGCCCATTTTATCTATCGCCGCAAGTAACGGCTCATTGCCGATATTACCGCTGAGCCGGACATTCTCGTATCTCGTATCCCGTATCTCACCTTCGGCATTCCTTAACAGATGTGCGGCCAGCGCCGCAGCCGTGCTTTTGCCGTTGGAACCCGTTATCCCAATTATCGTTGCAGGACACAGCTCAAAAAAAATATTTATCTGCGAAGTGACAAACCTGCCGTTCTGTTCCGCCGCCCTGACAAACTCATCCCCGGGCGCAACTGCAGGATTGACTATGACAATGTCGGCTTTTTCAAAATCAGTTTTTTCGTGTCCGCCCAGGTGAAATTCAATATCGCCGAATTCTTCAAGCTCTTTGACCGAGTCGTTCAATTGCTCAGTATCTGCCAGGTCGGTCACCGTAACTCTCGCTCCTGCTTCTGCTGCGAATTTCGCCGAATCTACCCCTCCGCCGAACCGCCCCAGACCCATAACCAAAACTTTTTTCCCCGCAAAAAATCCCTTATCCGAAATTCGATATTCCCTGTCCCACATTCGCTCTTCGTTTTTACTTTCGACTAAGCTCCGCCCCGCAACCGGCCTTGTCGCTTTTAAGAACCCATCGCCTTTGCCAAATCCATCTTCGTATCGATAACCGCCTGTTCGATGCACCTTTTCCAGTCATCGCCGAACTGCTCTCTGTATTTTGGCTTCTCGTAAGCGTAAATAATTGAGCGTGATGCATTGATTAGCGCCCCTGTACCGTCATCTTTGCAGAACCGCACACACTCTTGTGCCGAGGCCCCTTGCCAGCCGTAGCCCGGCACCAGAAACCACACCTTGTCGTATTTCTCCCGCAGAGCCGTTGTAACTTCAGGCGCAGTCCCCCCGATTATCATTCCGACGTTGCTGTAGCCGCTGCCGCCGATTCGCTCCGGCTTATCGGCGATTCGACCGACTATCTCGGCAATCTTTTCATACATCTTTTCGCCGCTGCTGTTGGCAAAATCCTGAATCGCCGCCGACGATGGGTTACTGCCGCGGACCCACACAAACACACCTTTGCCCTGCTCGTCTGCCATTTTCACAAATGGCTCAATCCCGTCTTCGCCCGCAAAACCGCTAATCGTAATTGCATCCGGTGCTACAGTGTCTTCAAGCCCCACCAACTGCGAATTCTCAAGATGAGCCGCAGCGTAAAGCCCCGCCGTATGCCCGATGTCTCCACGCTTCACGTCACCGATTATCTCCAGACCAAGCTCGTTACCCTCCGAAACCAACGAATAATATGTCTCCACCCCCTCCCAGAGATACTTCTCGAAAAACGCTATATTTATCTTCACTGCAGCCACCATCGGAGCAACAATTCGAAGAACCTGTGTGCAAAAATCAAATGTCGCATCAACCGCCGCCGCCGCATCAAACTCATCATTCATCTCGCGATGGTCCTTTATCGCAGAAGGCAGTCGGCTGTAAACAGGGTCCAGCCCGACAATCAAAGGCGTCTTCTTATTGTCCACCGCTTCGCACAAACGGTCTGCAAAATGGCTCAACATTCTTCAAAAACCCCTCTTTGACAAACTTAAATCCTATAAAATCCTTTCTATCAGACCACTAACTTACTATAATGATACACCTGCCATTGAGCAAGATAGAAATTCAAAACCCAAATTTTTACTGTGATTTCGGACAGCCGCAAAATTTGAAAAAAAGAAAAAAAAGAAAGTTCAAAAGAATCTACTGGCTCCTAATCGACCTGGCCATAATGGCCGTCGTCCTTATTTTACTGCTGTACAAGCCGGCTCGTTATAATCCCTTTGCTCTCGCCCCTGCCGGCCTGCAGCAGAACCAGGTACATCCATATCTGACACACGATTTATCAACCCAGCTCTATAATGGCCTGCAGTCCGGCAGACCATTCGATTTAGTCATAATGCAAAAACCATTAAACGAAGTCGTCGCCTTCTCCGGCTGGCCAAAGCAGGCAGAGGGTACAAACTTCTCAGCGCCCGAAGTCTTTTTCGAGCCGGGCAGAATCGTACTGATGGGAACCGCTGCTACCGGCGGAGTGGATTTCGTCGTTACAATTGCCGTCGAGCCGACACTCAGCACGAAGGGACTCTTAAATCTAAAGGTAACCACCGTAAAAGTTGGCGCTTTGAATATCACGCCTCTTGCAAGGCTCATAGCTAAAAAAATGTACACCGAAAGAGCGTCAGATGTCTATGTGGACACAGCAGCTCCCTCTGCCAAAATTGCTGCCTCTTTGCTGAACGACGAATCTTTCGACCCCGTTTTCGTTTTTGAGGGCAAAAAGGTCCGGCTGGAAAAAATCACCATCGAGCAGCAGAAGCTTACCGCTGGCCTGAAACTAAACCAGCACTAAAATCTCAACACCAATAGTCAGTCGTCAATGACACAGCAATCTCAACCGACTAACGACTAAAAACACCCTGCCAGCCAGCTCTCGCCAAGCTGGCGTAAATCATTAACATCGACTCTTCCGTCGCCGGTCAGCTCTGCCCAGCCGCACTGCCCGCAGCCTGTCTCCAGCCAATGCCCTGCAAGCTCAGCAAAGTCACCCAAATCCACATCCCCATCGCCGTCAATGTCCTCCAGAAACCCCGGTAATTGATACCAAAACCCCACTGACGCCCACTCCGACCCGACATCGCCGTATCTGCATTCGACATTCACTTCGATTGACTGGGAAAATGGGATACAGTCGGCTATCCGCCAGCGGTACTGGTCGGCCCTCGCTATACCCTCTTCTTTATGTACATAGAGGATTCCATTCAGCGGCCGGGTCGCCGACTGAGGACGGGTACCTTCCGGCTCATCCGGCTGGGCCGCAATCCAATTATAGTAAGCTCCGCCGTTATATGCATCTTCCAGTCCGGTCCCCCATTGTGTTATTAACCCGTCAACAGTAATGACATCGTCTCCTTCCAGCATGCGGAAGCTGTTGGAATCCTGCCGCACATAGAGCAAGTCCCCCACGTAATGTCCGCGCCCCGTTGTGGACAATATCGTGTGATAAGTTTCTCCTGCCCTTGTTAAACTATTCTCCACCGCATACAAATAGCACATATCCTTCTCGAGTTGCCCCGGTTCGTACTCGACTTCCACAGAGTCAATATTGATTGACCCCTCGGTAGTATTGCAGAGCCTGACCTCTGCCGACTCACGAAACGGCATAGGCCAGTAGCAGTAAAATCCCTCATTGACATCGTTCGGGTCGGTCCCTATGGGCAGGCTTCGATAAGCAGCTCGTCCTTTGCCGGCGCCAAAAAAACGCGCCACAGAAACATCGATTGCTGCTGCCGCCGAATCGTCATAATATACCCGCAATTGTACCCCATAGAGTTCTACATCATTTGTGTCATCCATTCGCACGTTTATTTTCCGTATCACACCTGGCCCGGGCAAAGCCAGTGTTAAACTTGCTCCGCCCGGAATTAACCTCGGACCTGTACTTATTGTCTCTGCTGTGGGACTGTCGCCTGCCGGATGCTGCCCGACATTCTCAAACAGCGATGCCGTCTCCGACCGTGCCTGCTGCTGTTCAGGTGTTAACTGACCCGTGTAAGAATTAACCTCCGTCACGGATGGAAATGTAAGATAGCTGTACTGATAATAGTGACGATTTTCAAACGGACCGCTTGCTTTGTTCACCGTCTCAATACGCAGTGACCGGGCAAACCCAATCGGCTCATAACATACTTGTCCTCCCGCACACGTGGTTATCAAAGGCTCGGAAAAATAGCTGAATGTTCCACCCATAACCGCGATACTATTGGTATCGATGCCGGCAGTGCCTTCGCCGTCGAAGTACATACGAACCACATAGTCGTTTTTGGCCATAATGTGAGGCATCCAGAAACGGTAAATCATCCCCGGCCCGTCTATTGTTTTGACCGTCGCAACCACCTCTTCTGTGAGCAGTCCCAGCGGAAATTCATAGTGGCTCCAGTCTGAATTTTCTCCCGTTCGGTCGTAGCTTGACGCCAGACCCGCCTCAACTGCGACTCGCAAACGTGCCCACTGCCGCCATTGTGTATAAGCATCATAGCCCACGGGAACTTCTGCAAAAACGTACGAAACAGTCGGAAGTATCGCTGTGATTATTGACACAATATAGACTTGTTTTTTCGTTTCTGCCTCCTCCTGCCGATAAAATAAGCCGAATACCTTCTGTTCCTGCGGGTCTTAATTATATGATTTGCCGCAGCTAAAATCAAATAAAAAGTTGTCATCGCAAGGCCTGAAAGGCTGCCGGAAGCTCGAAATTGTTTAGCCCCTAAGTTTAATCTTGGGGGTTTTGTCGTTATGGTTAGCCCCCGCACCCGTGGCAGGGGACCATTCTCGTTGCACGGGGGTTGTCGTTATATTTATCCCCTGTTTTATACTGGGGGTTCCTTTTCTGTTAGCCCCCTGCACCGCAGGGGGTTCCCCACCCTCCGGCTGTTGCTTTTTGCCTGCCCCGAACCCGATGTGCTTCAGTTGTCATTGCGAGCGCAGTGAAGCAATCTCAATTATAACTGAACTTTTGCAAAATTGGGAATAATAGGGGACGTTCTATTATATAAGCCGG
>CAZMCN010000002.1:0-52826 GCA_964564845.1 uncultured Pirellulales bacterium
GGCCGGAGTAGCCATTGCTTTTTTCAACCTCCAACTATGGATGGGACATCCTCCCGACTGCACGTCCTCGATGTACTACAGTACGCCTCCGTGCGGCGGACAAATTACGCCTTGTACTGACCCGAAACTCCGCGCAAAAGGGGTCTGAGACCCCGATCAATTCCTAAAAAGAGCGATTTGTTGTAAAAGATACAGATAATCTCTTGACTTAATTGCTTTTCTTAAATATAATTCATCCAGTTTTAATAATGGACACCGCAGGGCAGGCGGAATGCTCGTTAGTCCTCAAGGCCGTTCGCGGAGGCTCACATCCGACTACAAACCGCTTGCTGTTTTAGGCTGGTTTCCGAAGTGTGATTTTATGTAAATATGAACAGTTATTTTGAAAAAGGGGATTAGAAATTGGCAAAACGAAAAAAGGTGCCGGGCAAAACAGAGGTAGAGGTTTTGACAAAGAGCCGTCGCAGGTGTTGTTTATGCTTTGCTCTGGAACGTGACTTAGACATTAAACAGGGTCAAATAGACCATATTGACGGCAATACTCAAAATAATGTTTTTGATAATTTGGCCTTTTTATGCCTTAACCACCATGACCAAAAGGGTACCAGAACAAGTCAGAGCAAAGGCTTGAAGCAAGACGAAGTTAAACAATACAGAAATGAGTTATACTTACATCTTGCAGATTGGGGCTTTGAGGATGACAGGGAGAATTTCTTGCGATATTTGGCGGCACAGGTAGATATTGAGCACATGGCAAAATCTGCTCTTCGTATTGCTTCGCGATTTTCATGGCATGGAGAAAGTATAGCTACAGAAGCTCTTACTCAGGCAGAAATCGAATATATTGATAGTGACTTGATTATTCCCTTGCTAGGTGTAGTGTTGGCCTCAAAGTGGCATAAATTATATGGAAGTGGCACAGGTTTTTAGCGCAGAAAACAACCGCCCGACCATTTTTTGTCGTTAGCGGCAAACCTTTTTAATAGATTTTTAAATAACCCTTAAAATATTGTTACAACTTACCTCTTTTGCATTCGAATTTTTTTCGGCCTAACTTTGTCGGCAGGCCACAACAAAAGTCGGGGCATTTATAACCGCCGTTGCAGATTTTGCACGCCATTCTGCGTCTGATATATTCGTTTTGGTCAACCATTTCATCCAGACGATTTAATTTTTTCATCTTAGCTTTGGCGGTTTCGTAACCGAGTACAATCTGTTCGATAGTAAGAACCGGCTCTGTTTTTTTCATTGGCCTGAACTCTTCTGGCATAAAGTATTCTTTTATCAACCTACTAACCGACTTTTGGCTGAATAAGTTTATTAATTTTTTACGTGCTACTTTTGGACTTATAGATTTTGGGGTATAAAGCCGGTAGGCAAGAGTTGATTTAAAAAAGTGCCTACAAGTTACGCTGGAATGAATATAGATTTTACCTGGGTGTTCTTTGTGCTGTAGTTGCGCCTTCATCGACCATTCCAAGCCTTCATTGCCGGACTTTCCAAGCGATAAATCAGCACCGCCTAAAGCGTCCCACCTTTTCTTGCTAATCATCCAAGCATCGCCATCGGCAAAACATAGACTTTGGGCGATAAGCGGCCTGTGTTTTTTTGGTAGAGCAGCACGGCGTTTGCAGGCGTTAAGTTTATTGTCGAGAACATAGAAAACAATCTCTTTGGCTTCGTCTGATTCTTTTTGAGAACGCAAAACAGCAGCGCCTATATTGACGGGATTCGCAATCGTTTTAAGTTTCAAGTCCCACGCTGAACTCATCCGGCAATGAGCAGGGCAAAAGAACAGAAATTTGCCTTCTGCAACAACAGCGGCTTTATTCAGACAGGCACGCCGCCCTATAGGTTCTTCGTTCTGTAAAACTTTAACTTTCGGGTTTTCAACCACTCCATAATTATAACCGTCAAGAACTACGATAATTTCAATCTCTCCGGAAGCGGTTGAAAGTAAGTTTTCTATCGTATTATTCAACTGCTTTTCTTCCGTAGCCGTTATAATTACGGTAGTCAAAACCCGCCGCACCGCTTTTTCGTTTGCAAGTAAATTGCCCCTATAGATTTTAAGTTCATGCCTGTCACGAACATAGTTCCTCTTGTTCAATTCTTGTGGTTCTATCCGTTTCCTGCCAAGCCCCTTTTTGTTTAATGTTTTGCCATCCCAATTTCCACGGCAGACGTGGATACACCATTGTCGGGGTACGTACAGAGGCTTACCGTGTTCCTCTGCCATCTTCTCACAAATACCGCCTCGAAATTTTCTACAATATTCATCCCACATTTTCACGGGAAATTAGTTCCGTCCGTATAAATAACAACATCAATATCGTCTGTGTCAAACTCCAATAAACATTCCATTCCTATATCACTTCCTGTATGCTGTTGTAGGTAACATTCGTAGCCAGTATAGTCGGGGTGACAATTTTCAATAAGATTGCTTGTTACATCTGCTATTTTATTGCTGTCCGAATCCTCAATATCGTCCCCACTCTTAGCATTGTCGATAAAGTCTTGACTGCAATTTATAACACGCATAACACCGGCAGCAGTTCCCGCACCCCAATTACCATAATCAAACGACCAAACTTCCGCAGTTTCGCTGGCCGCTCCTACGATATTTATAGTTTCACCAATTACCGGTTCGTGCTCACCATTTGCATACCAAAAACAAATCATTCTTTCTCCTATGTCCAACAACAGTCACATCCTATGTCAAACTCAGTTCGATGCGGAGCCAAGCCGAGACCGTCACTCCAATAGTAACCAGTCCAAAAACCGTTCCCATACGTGCAGTTATCACGCCATCGTTCCCACTCCCATCCCATCATGTAATAACAACCGTTATAAGTGTTGTCCCTTACGTAAATAAAATCTTTGCAAGCCAAAATAGCAGCTTCCTCGCATTCTCCATCTTCAAGCCAAGTGGCACACCTTGTGTCAAAAATCCACTTCTTGAACTCGTTAACGTGGACGTGCAAAAACGGCGGGTCTTCGTCTAAGTCCCAATAGTCTGGTAATATACAACGACAGTCCGGCCATACCGGCTCTTGCACTACAGGCGGTCTCTGGCAGCACGTTTCACAGATATATAAAACACCGTCTATTATGCGGTGTAGTAAGTGTCCATAAGTCGGCCTGAATCCTATTGGTACGTCTGTTCCTATGCCGCTTCCGGACTCTGAACAAAAAGTAAAAGATAAAGCATCAACAACATCCCCTATATGGTTCGCAAGTGTAAATTGTCCGTCCCACGTCCCCGCAAATAACAAGCCCACAGCGTTCATATCCGAAGGGTCAAATATCACCGAGCCGGAATCACCGCCTGCCGAAAACCTACCATAATCCCAATCGGTTTCGATAAGTAGCTGGTCGATAAACACGGCAGCGCCTACGCTATACTCCACTTCAACATCAAAATTAAAAGAGAGTACCCATCCCTGCGTATATTCCGTTGTTCTGCCTACCTTCGCAACCAATAGGGGCAGTTGGTCAAAAGTCCAGTCCCTCAAGTCTTTCGTGCCCTGAATCTCGTAATCATAATTCATAATCGCAGTCGAACCGTCCGCCTGCGTATCTATATCGCATAGAGCCGCATCAACCAAATTGTCACCGCCCACAAAATCGATAAAAACATAACTATCTAAGTCGCCGATTTTATCGGCGACAGTTCCTCCGTCAGCAACTCCAGGCTGGTATATATCATCACCATTGTCCACGTTGTTGGAGTTGGCCAAAACGTGATTATTTGACAGGATATATTTCGTACTGTCTTTGCATACTACCGAGCCGAGCGTACCCGCCGACATTGCGTAATGTCCTATCGAAACCCCTGCCAGTGCTGGTCTATATTTATCGGCATAAGAAAACGCTTCCATCATCGGGCGTTCAGTAACAATAATCTCCAAAAAACCATCATCCTCTGGCCTCTCTCGTAATTTCAATCCCTCTAAGTGTCTGTGTGAATCCAGTTTCTTTGTTGACCACATAGCTATTGCAAACCGATGCCCTTTATCATAACCCTTGTCGCCTTCTTTCAAAAATATCAATCCGCAGCCGTGAACTTTTGATTGTTTTTTCTCGACACGAACAGATTTATTGATTTCGACACGAAGCCGTTGCCGGTATTTGTCGGCTATGCGTTTCGCCTTTTCGTAATTTTTACGGCCACCCTTCATTATGCCTCCTCTGTCCAAGTGCCGTACTTCGATATTGTCGCCCAGTCCCCGTTTGAGTCGGCTACCAACATTAAACATTCACCGATAGCGTTCGCTGTTTTATACTTGTTGGCGGTCTGGCCGCTGTCATCCCTGATTGTTGCAGAACCAGGGTCAACTCGTAATTCCTGCGCTGCCTGTACGGCAAAGGCAAACTTCGTCCCCGCCGGTGCTGAAGCTGGCAGGGTAAGCGTAATTGCTCCGCTTGCCCCCAAATTGGAATGCGCTGTTCCGGTTTCCGCTACTGTAAGCGTGTCGTTGGCGGTATGTTCTTCGATTTCCGACCATTCTTCACAATCCCTCGATACGTTAAACCAGTCGAGCGATTTCCATACGCCATCGTCTTTTGTAACCCAGAACATCCATCCATCCTTCAATCGGGGGACAACTTCGTCAAGGTTGTAATCGCCGTGTATATTCGGATAAACATCAACCTCTTCTCCGGCCGCGTCACGGTCAAGGTAGCAAACAATTTTTGTGTCCGATGGTGCATCGGTTTTACAAAACGCCTTACGGTACCCCTCATACCTGACAGCTTTGGTTATTTGTATGCTCTCTGGGGACTGCAACTGTTCATTTTTGGCCGCAATCCTGATTTGGTGTATTTTGTCATCCGTGACACTCAAGGGTCAGACCTCCTGATAGCTTATTTGCAGTCCTGTAATCGCAGCAGGTCCTTGCGAATCCGCAAAGTCGGCTGCGTAGTTCGTGTTTTGAGATTCGCCTGCTGCGGTCCTGTAGCTGCGAACACAAAAACGATACATCTGTCCGTGGCTCAAAGCACCTGAGGTCCAGCTGAATTCACCGTTGCGCCCCAGCATATAAGGAATCGTATCGTCCGGGCTCTCAAAGTCAAATCCCGACCCAGAGTCCATATAGATTTTGAAACCTGTCGGCTCGATCTCTTCGCCGGTCGGAGTGTATCGCCATCGTATCTTGAATTTTGCCCCCGCCAGTTTTTCTATCGTCAAATCGTCCGGCGGATTCGGTGTACTGCCCACCATGTCCCCGTTCTCGTCAATTGCTATTATAAGGGCAGGCGAATCCTCGCTCTCTAATCCACAAGGACGGACCTGCCTGCGGATATAGTGCCATATCGTATTTGGCGGAAGGTCCTGGTCGTTTACCTGTACCTGCGAATCGTCAATGCCCATCACGGCCTGAACATTGTCATAATCCATATTACCGTCCTGTCCCCGATAAACTCTGTGGTAAATTCCCAGCTCCTGACCATCACCACCATTATAAACCCAATCCATTTCATCATCGGTCAACTGGCGATTGTATAATGCAATTTCATCAAAATCACCCTCCCAACCATTGCCAAATAAATTATTAAGCCACAATATTAAGTCTGAGCCAGAAGCAACATTGATTGTCCCTACTGCCGTTCCGGTCTTAACAAAATTTTTATATGATAAATTATCAAGACCAACAGTGCCGGTTTTCAAGGTCGCTGTTTGGGCAGAATTATCATAATTGATTGCAACAAAATACGTTGTCCCTGCGTTATGAACTCCACTGTCACCAGCCCAATAATTTCTCTTATCCGCATCGCCACTGCCATCAACTGAAATATAAAAGAATGGACGAATTGTAGGACCAGAACCTAAAACCGACCCAAGATGATAACTTCGTCCACCAACTCCAACTTCATTCGAAGTACCTTTAGCTAAAATATCTTTGTTTTCCGTGGCGGGTACTTTTTGCCGTGCCCAATAACAAAAACACAAATCACCGGTTATGCTCAAAGCGTCATAGTGCGGAACTGAGCTAAAGACAAGCCCACCTTCCTCGTCACCTTCAACGAGAAATTGTCTTTCAAGGTTTGCGTGTGCAGCGGCTATGGAAAATGTGTTTGTATCTACTTCGCCTTCGTCGCCGTATGCCGTACCGTGAGTACCAACTTCATTGATAATAACACTATTGGCAGTATTATCATTGAGCTTTAGGTATAAAACCAAATTGTCGAATCCAGGCGGAACCGCTGCCATTATCCGACTCCCATTGAAACAGGACTGTAATCTTTGTCGAACTTCGCACTATCAACAACCGATTTCACTCCATTCTTATCAACCAGCCATTGGCCATTCGACAGGACAAAATCTTTTACTTCATCTGTGTCTGTCATAAAAACACCGGACTTCTGGTCGAGCCTAACCCCACCAGGATAAGGTTTTTTACTTTCCTGAAAACGGTTAGCGTCCACCGTATCGCCTAACTTATCTTTATATTCAGCCATGATTTGTTGTCGTTCTTCGCCGAATCTTATTCATCGAATAGATAACCGAACACATCGATGGTAGCGGTGACATCGGCCGTCGCTCCGGTAACCGGTTTAATGCCGAACTCATCGCCGGCGTCGAAGATGGTGTACTTTGCGTTATTACCCTCAATGACCATGTAATCGGTCGTTGCCGTCATGCTCGACAGATCAACCGCATTCTTCCAGGTATCGGCGTTTGCACCATCACCTAAATCAAAGTCCGTTCCGCCGGCCAGGCTTCCCGATGGATTCCTCGGAACGCAGTGGGTGATAATACATTTTTGGCCTTCTGGAACCTTAAAGAGGATGGTTTTGCCATCGCCGTTTTGTAATTCTACGCCGGTTTTAGTGGTCAAGCGACTTAATACATTCTGGTCCAAATCCATTTTTCACTCCTTATGAAATTACTACCTCGTTATCTTTACACACGACTTCATTGTTTTTACACACAACATTGTCCGGTGTGAGATTTGTAAAAAGCTGCAGGAACGACTGCCCTCGCAGGTCCCGCACATCGGTAATATCGCCGTCGCTGTCAACGTCAATCTCTGCAAGTTTCATATGGTCCGCTACGGGCCAGCCGTTGCCGTCGATATCGCTGCCGATAGTGTTATCCCCATTGAGCCAGACACAAGTCGTATCGTTATCGGTCGGGTTGACATTGCTGCCTGGCGTATAGGTTTTGACCTCGCCCTTATAAAGGTACTTACCGCCCCGAACGTTAAATGTCGATGTTGTCGGGCAGTACACCCCCAGCGCCCCTGCCCAGGCCAGGGCGTTGACTATTCCCCAGAGAAACTTTACGTATTCGGTTATGAAGTTGTCGTTATTGTCCGTGATTAATTCGATGCCGAAGTTCTTAATATCGGTGAGCATATCGGCCTCAGGCGGATAGCCGCCCTCCATATTTGTTCCTGCCGTGTAACCTGACCGTGTCATTTTATTGCTTCCTTAATTCAATAATTTTGTTTTGTAATTCCATCCATTCGCCGAACAACAATTCTTTTTGCTCGTCACCTGCAGTCTTCATTTTTTTACGCAGCTCGCGTGCCTGCTCTCTCAAGGCATCTATCGCCTTTTTCTTGTCAACCGGCAGTTCCACCGGCCGCTTTTGTTTTACCGGTTTTTGTTTTTGCTCTCGTCTCTCTCGTCTCTCTTTGATGTCCAGCAGGGCCAACTGATTCGCCTCGAACTCGTCAAAGCCGGCCTCGAGTTGTCGTATTGCAGCTCGCTCCTCGTATTCGTAATCATCAGCTATTGCTCCCATCTTTTTTCCGAGGTACCATGCACAAATCGCTTATCACTATTTTCAAATCCAGTTTTTTCGCCAGCACCACAAGCTGTGCCATAGTTATCTCGACGTCCTTGCCGTCCGGCCAGTCTAAAGGCAGCGTAAAGCCCAGCCCGAGGTGACGGTATGCCCCATCGGCAAAGCCTTTAGCATTCATTGCCTCGGAAATCTGCCTGTCCAATTCCATCCTTTTGGCCGGCATTATCTCAATCGAAACTATCTCGTTTTCATCGCTCATTTTAACTAACCCCACACGTAGCAACTCCGCAGCATACCCTCGTTTCGAAGAGTAGACCCTGCCCTTTGGAGCCCGCTATTTTTTTTCGTTTATATGTCTCGCCGAGGATCCGTTTTGCATCGATTGCCTTCCCCTCGAGGTAATCTCTCCAGATGTCATCCTCTTTCGTAAGCCAGTATCCGTCCGTCAGTGTCGCCACGATATGCGAGCCGTTTTTGCGAAGGTATTTTACAAGGGCTCTTACATGTCGTCTTTGCGATTCGCGGCTGCCGGCGAGCCTGAGCTTCTCGGCCAATTTCGCTGCCACTATCGGCTCGGCGGCCGCTTCCAGCAGGCTCAGACACCTGGCCGCCTCTAACGTTGTTATATTTGCCTTACTCATATTTACTCGATGTAATCTACCGCCCCGGGAAAAGATGGCTCGACGAAGAATGCATCCTTGATTTTCCGTCGAGCCCCGACTTTAGCCAGTTGCTTCTCCGTAAGCCTGGCAAGCGATTCCTTATCGACCGTCTCTTTAGTCCTGATATAGGCCTTGGCCTTTGCTTTTGAGAATACCTTTTTGATTAGCTCCAGCGTGGTCTTTTTTATGCTGATTGATGTGCTCTTTCGCCAGCCTAATGTCCCGAAATACAGTGTTTTGCTTTTTTGCTTGCCGAATTTGTCCTTGTTGGTTTCGGCGAATACCTCGAGACTGCGTGCGTACAGTTTGATTTTTTCCTGCAGCGTTTTTGTCTTTTCAGCCAGGTCCGCCTTTGCCTCGTCGATTTTATCTTTTGCGGTGTGTTCGGCCTGGTTGATTTCAAGCTGCAGGTCGCCTATTTTGCGGATGTGTTCATCGGCATTTTCCCAGTCGGTGATTCGAACGATCGTGGGCTTATCCGGTTTTATTCTTTTGGACATTACTGACCTCCATGTCACTCTGGATTTGCTTTAGGTTTGAATAATTCTTGCCCGTCTGCCGGGAAAACATCGACTTTAACGCCTCGATTACATTATATGCCGTCCTGGGTGATAGCTTGCTGAGATTGTCGGCCGCTCCGTTCGTGGCCTTCTTTAGTATCCCGCATAATTGCTCATCGTTCCATCCCAGATCGCCGGCCAGCTTTTTTATCGCCGACTGCTGAGCGAAGCTTGCGACATCGCCGTTAATCTCAGCCGCCTTGCGGCGGAAGTGGTCGGCCGCTTTGTCCGGGCACCGCCAGCCGTGCGCCTCGCAGATTGCCAGGATATCGGTTGATTGCGAATTGTTTAATTGCTTACAGCTCGTAACGCGGCTGCCGTCCGGCCGTTTATACTGGCTGAGCAGGAGCCGGTACCTGGTCTCAGCCTTTTTCCTGCGGATTCCGGCCGCCTTAACAGCCGTTTGAACCAGTTTTATTTGATTATTATTGAGCATTTAAAGGCCTCTAAAAAGGCTTATCTTGTTTGAAGTTCCAAAATCTCTCGACCAGTTCTGCGATTGAGCAGTTAAAATATTTGCACAGCAATACAAGATCATCTATACTCAGCAGCGATAGGTGTATTTTCACGCCTCTCAAAATCTCGCACACCGGACTGCCGAGCAGCCATTTGACCCTGTTTTTTTCTTTGTCTGTCATTTCCTATCCTGCCTTTGCCGCTTTTTGTTCTGCCTCTTCGAGCGGCTCTTTAATCTCGACCGGCAGCCACACCTTGACCGGCAGCCGCATCTGGTCGATGGCGTCCAGAATCAGCTGAGCATCGATGCGCTCGGTTTCTTTTGCTATTGTAGCCGTATGCAGTGCCATAATAATCAGCTCGCACGTACGGACCCTTCCGGTCCTGGCCGACCGGCATATTCTCTGCAGCAGTTTTACTGCATCGTTTGTCAGTCGAATCCCGCCGTACTGATAGAGCTTTCGGATATCTTCTATGGTATAAAGCCCACCATCTTTTTCCGCAGCCGCTGCATCGAGGTTAAGTATATAACTCAGTCGCGATGTGAACTGGTCGAGCGACTCGCACCCCCGCCGGGACTTTGGCTGCATTATGGTATTTAAGAGGTCCGCGTTACCTGAAAGTATCAGCGGGCATCTGCATTTGACCGCTATAATCTGCCGTAGCTGGTTCAATTCTTTGACATTGAGCGAAGAGCATTCATCGAGTATTATTATTACGTGCCTGTTCTGCAGGTTCTCGATGAGCCGTTCGGTGACCTTGGCGAGCATCCCCGATGAATCGACTCCGAGCTTCTTTGCAATCTCGGCGAATATTGTCGTCGAGCGCATCGTATCGTCGAGCTCGGCGTATATGGTATTTCGATTGGCCTTTGCGTACTGCTGCAGGCATATACTCTTGCCGTGCCCGGCATCTCCGATAATGATTCCTATTCGGCCTTCGCTGCTGGAAAAATCCTCCGTCTTCTTTATAAGTGCGTATATACTCTGTGCAATGGTTGTTCTCACGAACGGTGGCCCCTGCACCTGCCTCTCTTTTCGCTGCACCGAATCCATCCACTGCACGGATTTATTTACCATTTCATCGAGGTTGCCTTTATACTTTTTCGCAAGGAACTGGCTCAGTCGCGTATTCCCGATATTCAGTAGTCTCGCCACCCGCGTCTGCGTGTATCCCCTCTCTGCCATAAAGCCGGAAAGTTTATCGGCTACTATGTCGGCCTCTTTTTTTGTCATGTCCCTTGGCATCCTTTCCTGTATTACGCGGGCATCCTGCTCGAGCCATTTCTGGAGCCCTTTTTTATTCATCGAAGATTTTTCTCCTTGTCTTTTTGTTTGGGTTCATCGCTGTAAAGTCCAAATCCAGTACAGTCCTTGTCGACTCGGCTCCGGCCGCCTTCTTGACGGCGCGTACGATGTCGGCCCTCTTATGCTCGGCCACCTGCGAGTCGAACGGAGTTCTTACCGGCCGGATGGTTTTTGTTTTTTGTTTTTCGTGTGTTTTTTGGCCGGCGGCCATTGCCTTCATCGAAAGCGTCGTTATGTCCATATTCGCGGTAAGCTGCGAATCTTTATATGCCTTGGCGACTTTCAGTGCGGTCGCTTTTTGCCGCGTCGCTTCTCTATACGCCTCATCTGATACCGCCGAGCCGTATCGCACAAGTTCGTTCTGCTCGGCTCCCGTTACGAGTTTAAGCGTCACCGCATCGTATACGTCGATGACGGCTAAGTTGTCCGGGTCATAAGCGACCCTTACCTTTTTACCCTGATAAGCGAGCAGCTTGGGATTGAACTGTCCGTAATACATATTCTTGAATCGCACACCGTTTTTACCGACTGCGATTTCTCCGCTCCACGCCCGCAGCAATAGGTCGATTACCCCTTCGGCCATGACCCGCTGCGAGCGTCTCTGGCCCAGTACCTCCAGCGGCGCCCTTTTGTCCATCCCCGCCCCGCTGTGAGCCGTATTGTTATAGACCTTTACGTACTGACCGACTAATTTTGTAAAGCTTTCGATATCATGCGCCTCGGCGATCGCCTTTTCGCTCGACAATAGGTCTTTTAAGTAATCCGGCTTTCGTTCGGAATCTTTACCGCAGTAGGTCGGCATTGTCTTTGTAAACTGAACATCGAGCGTATCGAAGAACCGCTCGATTAGTTTCGACTGCGGATGGTACGGCAGCGAGAACGATACCGCCACTTCGAGCATCGCGTAAAGTCCGGCCACCATATACTCATCAATATAACCCTTGCGAAGCGCCCTTCTCTTTGCTTTTGTAGTCCCGGTCCACATCTGGCTGTCGTAATCTTTTCCGTTATCGATTTTGACCGCATCGGGCGGTCCGTAACTTTCGATTGCTTTTTTCATAGCACGCAGAATTGTCGTCTGGTTCGGCGTTGTCGATATATGAAATCCTGTTATGGTCCTGCTCCTGTAATCCTCCCAGGCGGTGACCCACGGCCGCCCCCATTTGCCTCGATGTCGGATCCAGCAGTTAAATTGATGATGGTCTCCGACCCACATCGCCCCGGGCTGGACGCTGTCGGGATCGCTCTGTATGTAAGGCGCGTACTTTGCCTGGTAAGCGGCCAGTCCCTCTCGATGCAGCACCTGTACCGGCTGCGGGATTTGCCTGTTAATATATTTATACATAAAGTCGAGTGACGGCACCCGCCAGCCTTTTTTTTGGCTTTTGTTGATATAGCAGACGTTTTGCCAGCAGCTCTTTACCGAAAGTCTCTGCTGCGTCAGGTACATCGCCTTGAATAATTCGAAGGCGTCTTTACTGATCGCATCGGCCCCGGCCACTCCCCCCCTGGTATCGACCAGGCCGATTAATCCCTGGTGCATGTATTTGGACATACATCTCTGCAGCGTTCGCTTCTTGATATTGTGGGTTGCAACGTACAAATCGAGTGCTTTATTTTTACTGATACAGCTACTGCTGCATCTGGCGGCGAATTCCTCGAAGTCTTTTATGATACCCAGCCGTCTCACGGCCTCATCTCTTTTATGTTTCGCTATAGCCGCTAATTCCGCCGGGTCATGGTCCTTTGATTCGGCTACCGCTAAGGCCGGCTCTGCGGTAGTCGGTATCCGCCACTTCCCACCTGCTCTTTCGGCGCCGGCAAGTTTTCCTTCCCGGCAGAGCCGGCGGACGTGCCTAGCTGTCTGCCCGAGCAGCTCCGCCGCCGTTTTAATATCAAGATATTTCATTTTAGTCCGCCTCTGCGTATTTTTTTACCGCCTCGGTAAACTTCCCCAGCGCCTCGGTGATTGCAGTCGCCATACGTGCCGCCGCTGCGAGTATCTCCGATTTTGCTTTGTCGATTTTAATTGCCTTGTCGTAATCGCCCCCCGGCCCTGTTACAATAAACGGCGGCTCCGGCAGTTCGTTAACAACCGTCCAGTTACCGGAAGGCTTCATCACATTTTCGCCGGCGATTTTATAAGGCTGGTATTTGTGGACGTGCCACCTGTCGTTTTTTTGGAATTGGATTACTTCATAGCCCTGGCTGCACTTAAAGCACCAGCCGAAATACGTCCGGATTTTCCTGCCGTACCTGTCTGTTTCATTATCGACTATCGATGGCCACGGCAGGTGGTGGTAGCATTGAGGGCATATCACCCCTGTGATTTTTTCTTTAATTTCTTCTACTGCGTATGAAACCATAATTGTACCCTGATTCACTATTCGCTAAATATGCAGCCGATGGTTTGGAATTTACATCGGGCCTTTCGGCCACCTACCTGTCCCATCTGCTGCTGTTCGCCCGCCCGTCCTTGTGCGGGCGTTATTCACATTTCAAAGTTGGCGGGTTTAACCATCCAACCCGCCGAAGGTAAGGAGATTAATCATGCACGCCGGTGTTATTGCCCACCTGACCCACCGCCGGCTGGGGCTGTGTAAAAAACCAATCTTTCCAATTCCGTTCACTATTGGTCTTGCCCTTGTGTTATTAACTACCAAATACCGGAGCCACCACGCACGTAAGTACCGGCTTGTTATGCTGGAAATATCTCGCCCCGCACTTATCGCACCCGAGGTCGGCTGCATCTTTGGATACCTTCAATTCGCACTCATCGCCGCACGCCTCGCATACGAAGTCGTATTTATTCATCCCGCCTTTTTGCTCGACGCACTCAATCATTTTTTACGTCTCTCCAGTACTCATCCGTTGCCTTTTTTCTCCAGCCTCGCGGCCCACCGTTGAATACCCTCGCTGCAATCTCTTCTTTGTACCTGTCCATCCATAGCGTTATATATAGCCGGGCCACTTCTCTTGCCGGCCCGATTTCGCGAACATCTTCGAGCTTGTATTCTGTCCCGTAATATTTATTGACATCATCGATCGCCCCCTGATGGATCTGCAGCGGCCCTACGGCGGCCCCGCTGTCGCCGTCCGGCGGAGAAATCTGTCCGCCCGACTCGGCAAGCCATATCCTCTCGAGTAGTTCGTCCAGCCAGTCAGGCGGATGGGCGCCCCGGGGGGAGTCGGGGCGCCCCATCAACAACATAGCGGAGGAGGGTTGTTGTATTGCAGTCGCATCTGTCGATGCGTTATTGTCGGTCTGCAGGCCGATTGGCTGCCTCCGGCCTGCAGACTGTGATAAAATAATGGCCAAAAGAATCAGAATTATCTTGACAACTTTTTTCACTGCTCTATACTCATTTCGTTCAGGGAGGACAATTTTCAGTTTTTATCGTATCCGGCACTGCCGGTTTGTTCTCGTCTCCGGCGGGTCCTTACCCCGCCGGAGTAATTAATTATCTCAGCCTACGCTGGCTGAGCTTGTGACGGATTAAATCCTGTTACCTGGCGAACGTGGAAGCGTATGGCGTCCGATTCCGACTGAAACCCATTTCGCTCCCACCATGCCCTGTAAGCGGCCCTCAGATCAGGTGACAGCCTGACACAGACGGCTACGGGCTTGGGTTTGTTGTTGTCGTTTTTATTGCTCATAATTATGTTTTCTTAAATCCCAATTAAAGCTTACTACATAATCGGCACTATGCAACATAAAAATATAAACTTTTATGGTGTGTAACACTAAATATATTATAAATTATTATTATATAAAGACTTGCAAGCCCAAAAAAAAAGCATATTTTTATGGTATTATGAAAAAAAGGAAGCGTACATCTTTCGAGTTGACCGAGATTACGGGGCAAATCCTCAAAGAATTAAAACTTGCACGATGGGATTATACCGAAGTCCTAAATGCAGGCATAGTGGCTTTTAGCCAGCTTAACGACACACAAAAGCAGTTTTTCAAGGATGCAGCTTACGGCTTAAAGTCGGAACATTCTGAGAATGCTCAAAAGATATTTCGGGACTGGATTCTAAGAGTCGTGGAGGATGCTCAAGGGATAACCTCAGATAAGAAACGCTCTCGGCGGGCCAAGCCCTCAAAAACTGGGTAATTTTCCGGATTTCGAACTCTTTTTGAATGTCAAAAATGATGGCTTGTTGTTGTTTTTCCATCGTAACATCCCTGTATTAAGAAGGTTACGCTCCCTCGCTGCGGTTTCTCCCCTAAACTCTCCTCGGGTTCGTTTTTCTCGCAGCCGACAGCTTCTGTTATATTAACAGCCTAAAAATTTTAAATCAAGTGTAAAATTCCCTTGATTTCGGACGTTTATCCTGTAAGATGTTCTCTAACCGGAGTTTAATTGGCTGAATATTTTTTTGGGGATTTTTTATGAAGACCAACAACCCAAAGCATTTACCTTATAGCGTTGCATTTATAATAATAAGCAGTATAGGTATGGTCGTCTCCTTTGTAGGCCTTTTAGGAGCCATTGTTCAGGTTTCCAAAGACGGGATGTTCGTTTTTGCCTTACTGTTCTTGCTCAGCGTCATCGTGCGCGGTTTAGCCTCTATCATAGAAGCTGTTAATGAAAACACTAATGATCTCCGCAAAAGAATGGGGGATTAACATGATACTAACAAAAAGATATAAGGCGTATATTGATAGTCTGAGTTATCGCGAGCTTTTGGCTCACTGGCGTGATATATCTGCTTCTGATCCATGGTTTCAGGGGCAGACAGGCGAATATTGGAAGAAACGGATGTCTGAATTGAAGGCTATTGACCCTGATGGTGCTTTAAGAGATTCTGAAAGTATAGGTTTTCGACAGCAAAAAAAATAAATTTTAGTATTTGCATTCATCTTGCCGAAGCGTATATTAGGTAAAAATTAACGGGTGAGAGTCCTTACCTTTTGCCCGCAGTGGCCTGAAACACATCAGCCCGCTGACTGAGTTTGTGAAACTTGTCAGCGGGCTTTTTATTTAAACCCGCCCCGAATAACGGATTGTCATTTCTACGGAAAGGAATCCGAAATGCAACGTCACAGGTTATTGTTGGAGCTTAAGAAAGATGACTATATTTCTTTCAAAGTCCAGGGTTCTGATAAATCTATCGGTCAAGTCAGGTTAGATGAAAAAAGCCCTCTGGCGTATGCAAATCTTGTATTCGAGTTCGTTCCTAATATTGAAATTATTAGAGGTCGGGCCAAGAATAAGGCCCAAAATTGTAAACAGAAAGGAGTCTGAAATGAACCCCAAACTATTAACCCTCGCTATCATCCTGTGTCTCTGTGCATCTCTGTCTTTTGCCGGCTGTGCTCAAGTTAAGTATGGCGGCGCAGAATATACCCGGCTCGGCGATGTCAAAACAAAAGGAGCTTATGTCGAGAACATCATCGGCCCCGCAAAGGTTACTGTTGACCCGAATACTGGTCTGCATAACTACCTGCTTGATGCAAACGGTATCTATACGCGGTTTTCGTTTGATTCACAGGAAAGCAAAGGCGAGCTCAATATCGATACGCTTGCCGCCACAATCGCAGAGGCCGTAACAGCGGCTCTCGGCGGTACATAACAATCTAAAAAAACGATGTCAAAGCAAATTAAATATCGAATTCTCGGCGGCTACAAGTATCTGCTCGAAGAGGAATATCTGTACCCGACAGGTATCGCCCTCGCCGCTCGCATCGAAACCGATTACCTGGCTTTGGAAGTCGATGGTGTTTTGTTAATCAAAAAGTCCTATGCATGGGACGGTGCTTCCGGTCCCGCTATCGACACGGCGGATTTCATGCGGGGCTCACTCGTCCATGATGCCCTTTACCAGCTCATACGGCTCGGCCTGCTGGCTAAAAAATATCGCAAGAGGGCGGACCAGCTCCTGCGTAAAATCTGCCGCGAGGATGGCATGCCCTTCTGGCGGGCCTTTTACGTTTACAGGGTGGTCCGCAGGTTCGGCGTATTCGTTGTTTAATAAGGAGACAGTGACTATGGATTTTCAGTTGAACATCGCAATGGTCGTTATCGGCGGCTGCGTTTCAATCGTAGGCGCACTTATTGTAGTTAATCTCCGCTCAATCAAGAAGTGCCTGTCGGGCCTCGGCCTCCGAATCGATAAGCAGGATGACAGGATCGAAAAGACCCGCGATGAGGTAACCGCCCTCTCCGGTAGCATGTCCGCCTGCAAAATCGACTGTGACCGCACCTTTGTCAATAGTGAGGTCTTTCTTCGCGAGACCGGTTTTGCCCGCCGGACTTTGGAGAATGTTACTTCGGCCGTCAACAGGGTCGAGGGCAAGCTGACGGTAGTGGAAAAGTTGCCGCAGATTTGCGGTGACATCAGCAGAGAAATAGTTAAGGAAATGAAAAACGGAGCACCGTAATGGACGGAAAAGTTGAGGCAACAAAAATAAAGCAGATGCGTCGGCTGCTGCTTAACAATATGAACCGGCTGTACCCGACCGCTCTGCAGGTCCAGACCCTTTACAATTCGATGTGCGGCTTCGATGAAAACTACGATTTTACCCTCCTCGAAAAGGACATCACTTATCTCAAAGACAAAGGCTACATCGAGTACATCGATGACATGCTCGGCGGGGCGGACTCTTTCCGCAAGAAATGCGTCAAGCTCACCGCTGAGGGTAAAGAAATCGCCGACCGCACCCAGACCGACCCTGCCCTGGAGATATAACTGATGGCAAAGCGAACGCACTCATCGCTCGATAAATTGCCCGCCGAGTTGCGGGAGGCATTGACTTCCATGGTGGTCGACAACGCCTGGCCCGCCGACTTTCCTCGCCGCAAGGCTTTTGGTTTTAAGGCCGATGACAGTGAGCTTATAGGCAAACCGCGTTACGAAGACCTTGTCACTTACTGTGATCACAAAGGCTTCAAGGTTTCCAGGTCGGCGGTAGGGCGGTTCGGTATGCGAATGAGGATGCTTGCCAAGATGAAAAACGCTGGTGTGGTTGTTCGCGAGGTAATGTCCGACCTGAATGAAGATAAGGCATCTGCTACACAAAAAGCCGTTGCTGAAATGATAACTGCCCAGACTATAGAGTTCATCGTTTCCCAGGACGATATGAGCTCTAATGAAATCAAGAACATAGCCAGGGCGATGAAGGACTGCACGCAGATTTCTATTGCTGCTGACCAGTACATCCGCACCCAAATCCAGGAGAAGGTCGAAAAGGCCTGTGAATCCACAAAGGCCAAGCTCACCAGGGCCGGTGTGGACAGTAAAAAAATCCAGGAAATCATAGATGAGCATTTAGGAGTGGTCAAAAAATCGTAACCAAGACAGAAACAAAACCGCCGGCCCAAATCTCGCAGGGTTATTTTCTGCCCTATCAGAACGACTGGATACTCGATGACAACCGCTTTAAGCTCTGGGATAAGTCCCGTCGTATCGGCGCCACTTACGCCGAGAGTTACAGGGCGGTCCGTCGCCGCAACCTGCTCGACCACAAGCGTGACTATTGGTTCTCCAGCGCCGATGAATCGGCGGCGGTTGAGTTTTCTCTTTACTGCCAGCAGTGGTGCAAGCTCATCGAGGCCGTGTCCGAGGCCTTTACCGAGGATCTCGAGGACGAAAAGGGCTACAGGTATAATAATTACGTTGTCGAATTTCCCACCGGCAGCCGCATCAACTGTATGAGCAGTAACCCCCGCCGGTTCCGGTCTAAAGGCGGTGACATCTGTCTTGATGAATTCGACTGGCACGACAAGCCCGGCGAGATGCTCGATGCCTCCTCGCCGAGCACGATGTGGGGATATGATATCAGTATCCTTACCACGCGAAACGGCGAGGGCTCAGAATTCGATAATCTCGTAAAGACTGCCAGGAAAATCCAGGCCGGTCAGCTTGACCCGGACAAAGATTCCGTCCTTCCCTGGAGCTATCATTTTGTCCCGATTACCGTTGCCGTTGAGCAGGGCCTCGCCGAGAAGATTTACCGCCTCGATCGTATAGATGCTGCTGCCAGGGAGAAGTTAATTCGCGAATGCCGCGCCAAGAGCCGCAACGAGGACGCCTTTAACCAGGAGTATATGTGTATCCCCTCGGCGGCCGCCTCGACTCTCATTCCTTATGATTTATATCAAAGCTGCGAATTGGCCGACTGCATCCAGTCCCTCGTCCCCCACACAGAAGAACAGCGTCAGTACTTCCTCGGCGGCGATATCGGCCGCGAAAAACACCTTACCGTATTCTGGCTCTGGGAGCTCGTGGGCGATTGTCTGATTTGCCGCAAAATTATCAAGCTTCACAAAACGCCTTACAGCGTCCAGCTGCAGACGGCAAGCGACCTGCTCGCTAACCGCAATATATTGAAAGGCTGCATCGACGCCACCGGCATCGGTGACATGCTTACTGAAACGCTCCAGGAAAGGTTCGGCAGCTATCGTATCGAGAAAATCAAGTTCACCAACCCTGTAAAGGAGCATCTCGCCTCACAGGTCCTCGGCCGGATGGAGGATAAGCGTCTCCGCGTCCCTGCTGACATGGCTATTCGTGAGAGTTTTCATTCCGTCAAAAAGACGGTAACGGCAGCCGGCAATATTCGTTTCGATGCCGCCAGCACCGAGGCCGGCCACGCAGATGAATTCTGGGGCGCTGCTCTGGGGATCGAGGCCGCCGCTTCCGAGTCAAAACCCGAGGTCATTTTACTTTAAGGTCTGATTATGGCAGAAGCTGTAAAATTAAGTCCCGAAGCCGCTGAGATGTTAAAGGCCGCCATTGATAAGCAGATCGAATCTGCCAAGAAGGGCATCAGTCTGGGCCAGCTTGCCCGTCTATGGGATACCGGCCAGTCTCTTGTCGATGGCTCTTCCAGTAAACCGAAATATCCGTACAAGCAGGTCGAGCTGGTCTTTGCCTGTATCAACAAGCTCATCAGCTCTGTTTCCGGCCTGCCGCCGGTAATCTCTAATATCAAGGAGCAGATTATCGAATCCGGGCCTGCCTATGATTTGTTATTTAAGAGTCCGTCTCTCAGTTGGGAGCGTTTTGTCACCGAGACGATTGGTCATTACGCACTCAGTCGGGACGTCTTCTGGGTCTTTACCGATATGGCCGGTCGTCAGCCCAAGGAGATTACCGTTATAAGCGGCACTCAGATGCACCCCGTCACTCACGACCGCACCGCTGGGGGAATACTTTTGGGTTGGGAGTTTCGCGGCACGGGCGGCCACCGCGCCACTTTCACGCTCGATGAAGTCTGGCAGTGGAAGAATTTCAATCCGTACGATCCTTATCACGGCATAGGCCCTGCCGCCGCTGCCAAACTGTCTATCAACTACAGCTACGCCGCCTCGTTATTTAATACCTCGGCCCTCGATAACGGCGCCGAGCCCGGAATCATATTAACAATGCCCGGCTCGCCTGGTGAAGAACAGATCCGTATGATGCGCAGCCAATTCGACTCCCGTTACGCTGGTGCCGGCAATGCCAAGAAAACAGCCCTTTTGGTCGGTGGAGTAGATGTTAAGACCGTGGCACAAACGATGGTCGATTTGGATGTGGCGACTCTTACAGACAAATCAGATAATAAAATCTGCGCCTGTTTCGAGGTTCCGCCTCCTGTTGTCGGCCTTGTCACTGAGGCCCAGTACTCTCACGGCCCTGCTCAGAAGGATTTTATCTTCAATACGATTATACCGCTGGCTCGTTTGTTCGCCGGTAACATTACCAGTGGTATCCTGTCTCGTTTTTATACCGATTCGGCTCGCGGTGTTGCCTTGAAAGATGCCCGCCTCTATCACGGACTGAAACACCTCTCGCTGGCGAGAAGGTCTTCATTCCGTGATGCATACCACAAGGCCGTCTCGCAGAACCGCTCTGTCTTTATATGGTTCGATACCGGCCAGCACCCTGTGGTCCAGGAATTTCAGCGTGAGACCGCCGA
The DNA here is from genome assembly GCA_964564845.1 of uncultured Pirellulales bacterium. GTDB lineage: Bacteria > Planctomycetota > Phycisphaerae > Sedimentisphaerales > Anaerobacaceae > CAYXPG01. Next base: position 20,652 of record CAZMCN010000002.1, read on the forward strand.
GAAGGTCCTTAATTTCACCAAGTCCGGTGTCGTCCTGAACAACCTTATAGAGGCCCACGATTTACCATACGAATTAAACGAATGGGGCAACCACTGGTGGATCGGTATAGGCCTGGTCCCAGCCGAGTATACGCTTGAGGCTGGTCTGGAGGGTCTGACCGGCCCGTCCCTACCGGAGGGCGAAGAGCCGAAGTCTTTACCCGGACCGGTTACCGAAACAGATCTTGATGTCCAGATCAAGGCCGACCAGCAGCAGGCACTTCGTATCTGGCGCAACTGGGTGACATCATGGGCGGGTATCGAGAAGGAATATTCCGAGGCGATGCGTAAATACTTCCTGCGACAGCAGAGGCTCTTACTGGCTCAATTAAAGAAAGCCCTTGCCAGCGAGACACGAGCCGCTGGTCACGAGTCACGGGCCGCCGGCGATATCATCGCCCGCATCGTTTTCGATTTGAAGCTCGAGAACAACAAAATCAAGGTAATCAACAACACCTTTTTCGGCAAGGCTGCCGAGTTGGGTATCCGCCAGTCACTGTCAGAGGCTGCCGGTCTTACCGGCGAGGCCCTTGACGAGGCTGCCGCTGCGGCCAAGTTGTCACCGAAGGTAAGGGGTAAAATGCTGATTTCGTCGAGTAAAATCACTGGCGTCAATAAAACTACGCAGCAGATGGTTACCGAGCAGTTAAGTTCCGGCCTCGAATCCGGCGAGGGCCTGAGCGATCTTACCGGCCGCATCAAAAAAGTCCTTGGCTCCAACAGGGCAAGGGCCCTTTCAATCGCCCGCACCCAGACGGCGGGCGCTGTCGGCACCGGCCGCCACCAGGGCCTCTCCGCCGCCGGTATTGAGAAGAAGGGCTGGCTTACCAGCGCAGATAGTAACGTCCGTCCCTCCCACACCTCCGCCGGGCTCAAATACGCCGAAGGTATAGCCGTTGATGTCCCATTCGAGGTCGGCGGTGAGTATTTAATGTACCCGGGTGATCCTGCCGGCTCAGCCGGTAATATTATCAACTGCCGCTGCGCCGAGATCGCCATCGCCGCCGCCGGCAAAACTTTCGATCTTGCCCATTACAGCAATCTTAAATTTTATTCTTATAGCGATATGCAAATCGACTTAACCAAAAACAAGGACCATAAAAATGGAAACTAAATATTTTTTTGCAAACGTCAAAAAAATCAACGAAACCGAACGCACCCTCGACGCCGTCGCCTCCACCAGCGCCCTCGACCGTGACAATGACATCATCCTGCCGGAGGCCTTCCGTGAAACCATAGACGCCTTCAAGGCCAACCCTGTTATTTTAGCCACTCATCAGCACCGCTTAAGCACCGGCTCCTCGCCGGTCATCGGTTCTGCAATCCCTGAATCCATCGTAATAGGTGATAAAGAGGTCACTTTTACTATGCGTTTCGCCGGGACTCCGCTCGGCGAGGAATACTGGCAGCTCTACAGGGACGGTCATATGCGGGCCTTTAGTATAGGCTTTATTCCTATCGAGCATGAAGACCAAAAGGATGAGCATCTCGGTTACATTCGTACATATACGAAGATCGAGCTTCTGGAGATCTCCGCCGTCCCCGTCCCCTCCAACCGCCAGGCCCTTGCCCGTGCCAAGGGCTTCTTCGAGACCGAGGATATCAGGGACGGCATCGCCGAAACTGTTAAGGCCGTCACCGAGCAGGTTATCAATGACCAGCTCGACAAATTTACTTTACGTATTGAGGACAGATTAGACCAATTCGAATCTGTTATAGTCGAATCGGACGGATTTGCGAACAGGCTGCTGCGCGGCGGCCGGCTCGAACCATCCGCTCCTGACGACAATCCCATAGCCGCGCTTAGTCAGTTGGAAAGAATCAAGAATATTTTAATTGATGGAGGTCATTCAAATGACACCTGAACAAATCGAAAATAAATTAAACGAAACGGTCAATACCATTGAGCAGGCAGTTGAAGACATACGTACCAATAAGGCCAGCCGCCAGGAAGTCGTCGAACTAATCGATGACCGCACCAAATCCGACAAGGAGATGCTCGAAGCCACCAAGACCGACATTGAAACGCTCAATACCGGCATCGCTGAAATGAAGGAAGCTACCGATGCCCTGCAGACCCAGGTTCGCACGCTCAGTAAGGCCGGCATAACCGCCCGACTCGGCACTAAGAACAACTACAAGGGCTACTTCTCCTCTCCGGCCGAAGCAAAGGCCTTTGCTCTGCTTATTATGGCCGCGACCACGTGCCATTCAAGGGTCTCCGAGCATCACGACAGGGCCAAAAAGGCGCTGGACGATATAGGTCTCGAGCCGCACTGGCTGAATGCCGATGGACGCAAGGCGATGACCGGCTCTTCTCAGACCGGCGGCGGTGCCCTTGTCACCGTCGAGCAGATACCGACTATCATGATGCTGCTGGAGCAATACGGTAAATTCCGCGCTAACGCCCAGGTTATGCCGATGGGGGCCGGCCAGACCCTGACGCCCAAGATTGACGGACTGTTGGCCGTTACCTGCCCGGGCGAGGGCGGCACGATTAACGAGCAAGATCCGGAGATTGATATTGTATCGCTGCTGCCGAAGACTCTCAGTGCCATAACCTGCTACAGTATGGAGCTCGAAGACGACTCTTTAGTCGCCCTGGGTGAAATGCTGGCCGGCCTGTTCGCCCGCAGCTTCGCTTACTATGAGGATTTATGCGGATTCAAAGGCGATGGCACCAGCACCTATTTCGGCTACACAGGTATCGCAGGCGCCCTTCGTGCCGTCGATGCCACCATCGCCAATATCAAGTCTCTCGTGGTCGGGGCCGGTAACGCCTACAGCGAGCTGACCCTTGCCAACTTCGAAGAGGTTGCAGGCACAGCACCTGTTATAGCAGAAGACGAGTTCCTCAAGTGGTACGTCCATAAGTATTTCTTCTGGACGGTTATGGTTAAATTGGCCCTGGCCGCCGGCAGTGGCACTGCAACTGAAATCCTTACCGGCCAGGCTCTGAAGCAAAAGACGTATTTGGGCTACTCTGTCGAGTTTGCCCAGGTAATGCCCAAGGCCGAGGCCAACAGCCAGATCTGCGCACTGCTGGCTAACCTCAAGCAGGGTGCGATACTTGGCACTCGCGGCGGGATTGAGTTTGCCACATCGTCCGAGCGATACTTCGAGAAGGGCGTTATTGGTGTTCGAGGCCGCGACCGCATCGCCATCAACGCCCACGGTGTCGGCGATACGACCGATGCCGGCCCTATCTGCGCCCTGATTACCGCTGCATCGTAGTGCAGTGAATTGGCTGTTCGTTGTTGGTCGATGAACAACGAACAATAAACTAAAAAACGATGAACTTATTCGAAAGGAAAAGCGATGGATTTAAGAGCAATGTTAAAGGCCATGAAGCTCGGCTTAGTGCTCCCGCCGCAATTGAAGGATGACGGTGATTTCGCCGGCAACACTTACTTCGACACCCTGGGGCTTGCAGCTGTTATGTTTGTATTTTTAGTCGGCACTACCGATGTAGCAGCCGGTGACGCCGTTGGCTCGACCGCCGAAGGTACGGCACCTTTAATTGAGGAATGCGACACCACCGGCGGCGCTTATACCGCTGTCACCAGCGCCGCCCTGGCCGATTCCATCCAGCACGATGAAGATGACAGTCTCTTCGGAATCTTCGTCGACTTGGCCAAGACCCATAAACGCTATATGCGGGCACAGGCCCCGCATTCGGCAGCCGGCGCTGTAAACGGTTCGAACCTTGCCATTTTGGCAATCGGCTTTCCGAGCAATGTAATGCCGAGAACTGCAGCCGAGATGGGCCTTACCGAGCTTATTGAAGCTTAAGAGCAGGGCCTTTATAGCGAACGTTAACGCCTGCCCGCCGCTTAGTCGGCGGGCAGGTATTGATAAAAAAAACCTAAAAAAAAAGAAAGGTGTATTATGTGGATAAAGATGAAATCGACTTGCGAAGGCTCGGCCGGCATGTTCATAAAGGGCGATAAGTACGACCTGCCGCCCGGTGTTGTCAAGCTGCTTCCTAAAGGCGAGTACGAAGATATCTGCGCCCCCTGGGACGAACACAAAGATGAAGATGCGGCCCGCCTGTACTCTCTGCAGGGCCAGTTGGAAGGCCTTCGGTCGAAGGCTGAGCGATTGGCAAATGAAATCGAAGCCGACCGGCGGAAGGCCGACAAGCTCGTCGCCGAATCCGCCCAAACACAGGCCATTGCTGATGAGGCTGGAATAACAGCCAAAAAGGCTGTTGACGATGCTCAAAAAGAAAACGCCACTGATGACGACAAACGCGAAGCCCTTCGGATGGCACGCATTGACGAGATAAAAGATGCGCAGGATATGAAGGTTAAGGCCCTGCTGCAGGTCCAGCTCGCAGAAATCCGTCTTAAGGTGCTTGATGCCGGTGACGTCCAAACCGAAATCGAGCAGGTCGAATCTCAAATCGCCGAACTAACAGCCAAGGCCGCCGAGAAAAAGGCCAAGGCTGAAGCGGAGGCTAGGCCCAAGGCCGATGCCGAAGCAAAGGCAAAGGAAGATGTCGAATCAAAGGCCAAAGCCGCCGCCGAGGCCAAAGCAAAGAAAACCGCAGCCGCCCGGGCCGAGCTCGATAAGAAGGCTAAGGCCGGCGAAAAAGAAGCCGCCGACAAGCTGCTCGGCAATATTACCGATGTCGCCGACCCTCAGCCCGAAACTACAGATCAGGAAAAGGCAAAAGATAATGCAGGAAAAAAACAAACGCAAAAGCAATCGGCCGACCGAAAGCCGAAAGGCCCAAAGAGCGCCAAAAGACAAACAGTTTCGCCCTGAAAAGCCGGCCGGTAACTACCGTACAAAGTAGCTTTAACAAGCAGTTAAATCTTTTTTAAGGAGCCGTGATATGGCTAAAAAAAAGAGTGTGCCAAACTCTTATATCACCAACATGGAACACTTGCTCAAGCTGGAAAGGAACCGCCTTGCTGTTATAAAAAATAGTCTCAAGGGTGATAAGCGTGAGCATGATTTACTTACGAAACAAATCAAGCTCCGGGAGAAATACGTAGAGCTCGTTAAGGCCTCTATCGAATTAGGTGTCAAGCCGATTTAAAGGCCTACAAAAAAGACCACAACATATAATCTGTGTAACAGGTATGTAAAAATGGGTGAATTAGTCTCTAAAACATCTTCGGCCGTCGCCGTCGATGAGAACCTGACCACTCTTATTGACTGGGTCAATATCGAGCATGTCTCCGGCTTTACTGTAATTATAGATAACGCCGGCGGCGGTAGTGCCGACGACATTACCGATGTCCAGATAGATACCTCCAATGATGGTGGTACCACGGTAAGTACCGACCAGCACGCCGGCGTGCCCGCCGTCCCTATCGCTTCGGCCAAGGCCTCCGTAGGCACCTTTACCGAAACTGCTAATTTCGTCCGCGTCCGCGCCCTCTGCGCAGCCGGCACCGATACCACCGCCGATGTTGTTCTGCTGGCTGATACGGCTGCCGCCCGGATCTGTACGCTTACCGATGTAAAGGACCGGCTCGGCTTATCTACTACCGACCACGACTCGATGCTCTGTCGATTAATCTTGAACCTGGAAGACATCTTTAATTCCTATTGCTCGAGGACCCTCATCCTGAACTCTGTCGATGTCACCGAGTACTATACCGGCGGCAGCGCCCACCTGAAACTCAAGCGATATCCGGTAGTCTCGATTACCTCTATCAAGGTTGCAGTCGATTACGATTTTACCTCGGCGACCGCTTTAACCGCCGACTCCGATTACCGCCTCATCGACGGCGGCAAAAAAGGTATTTTATACAGGCTTTATTCTAACTGGTACGAGTTCGACGACTCCATCCAGGTAATCTATAAGGGCGGCTATTGCTCCGCCGGCCAGACGCCTGGCAGTGGTGAATTTGCACTGCCGAACGATTTGCGAGAGGCGGCCATCGAGCAGGTATCGTTTTTATTCAAGAGAAGGGACGATATCGGCCTGGCCTCCGTTGGCTTCGAAGGAGGCTCAATCAATAAATTTTCACCGATGGATTTACTGCCTATGGTTCAGAAGGTTTTGGATGATTACGTAAGGCGCAGCCTGCCATGATGATTCAATTACAGATGGGTCCGAATTTTGTGAAGGCAGTCGATGAGCTGTCCTCAATGGGCACCGCCGTAATCGAGGCCTGCTCGGAGGGCCTGGCCGTCGGCGTCAAAACCGCTGCAAGTAATGTAAGTAAAAATTACCTGAGCGGCCAGTCTTTGAAGCGCCGCACCGGCGCCCTCGCCCGCGCGGTCGATGGCTGGCTGGCCGGCCCTCTCGATGGTGTCGTCGGCGTCCGGCCTAATGCCGCAGTTGATAAATATAAATGGCTGCTGACTGACGAGTCCAGGACCATCACTCCGAAGAAGGCCAAGTTCCTTACGATTCCGATTGGCGAGGGTCTGACCGGCGCCGGTGTCGCCCGGTACAAATCGCCGAGGGACGTCCCCGGCGGTTTCTTCGTTAAGACCGGCGGCAAATTACTGTTCGGTTACAAGAAGGGCAAACGCGGCAAGTTCCGTCCGCTCTTTGTCCTCGTCAAAAGTGTATTCGTCCAGGGATCGGGCGCCCTTTACGATGGCGTCACCGATTCGCTCGATGACATCTCCGGCGAGATTGAGGCCCGGATTGACAGAAAAGTAGGATAATTTTATGGCAAACGATAGCGGACTAATGGCGAAGCTCGAACAGTGGATGGCCGATACGCTTGCAGCGTTAACTTCCGGCGGCGAAGCTGTCTTTAAGACCGCCGATGTCTGGAAGCACCAGGTAGCGGTCACCGCCGGCGGTATAGAGGCCTTCGAACGCTACGCCCCCTTTGCCTTCGTCGCTTACCAATCGACCGATACCGCCCGCGAAGGTGATAACGACCTCCGGCAGGTCCTCGAGTTCGCCGTCCTCATCGGCGTTGTAAGTAAGAGCAAAGGTGTAGCGAGAACGGGCAACACCAGGAACCTCGGCACCAGTAAGATTCGCGACCTGGTAATCGCCGCCTTCGACCAGCAGCGGCCTGATGATGTGAGTATCGTGTGCGATGAATTTTATTATACCGGCGGCGCTGAAGTGCTCGATTCACCGAAGCGTCACGCCCTGCAGATGAATTTTGAAGTCAGTCAGTTAACGACTTAACCCCTTTTTAGGAGGCCATAATATGGCTACTGTAAACATGCGATTGGGTCTGCCTCAGGCCATGACAATCAACGGCGTCGACGCCGGCGGCCTGATGACGGCTGTCATCCAGTGCGGCTACGAGAATATTATGCGCTCGGCACCGGATGGTCTCGAGGTCGGCCTCAAAGACAAGGAAGTCCAGTTTGTTCGCGGCACTATCGTCACCCAGGACTGGGTCGAGGCGGTGAACCTCTTAACCGGCGCAGTCGGTACTTATATCTTCTACGAGCGCAAGAGCGGCGTCGCCGCCGCCACCGGCTACGTTAAGCACACGCTCACCAACCCTGTCATTCATCGTGTCGCCATCGGCATAACCAAGGGCGGTTATGCAGTTGTCACTTTTGATTTCGAGTGCCGTGCCGCCGATGAGACTAAGACTATCGCCGATATGTGGGCGCTTCTCGACAGCCAGGCCGCCCCGACTTACGTCTCGGCAGCCAGAGGCGGCTATCGTGTCGAAAGTGCCGCCCACGGCGGCTCTATTGACATCTATCACGTCACGGCCTTTGATTTCACGCTGACGCTTCCCCTTATAAAGGCCTGCAACGACGCCGACGTCGCCTATACCTGTGTCGATGCCCGTCTTGACGGCCTGACGGCCGGCGGCTCTATCAGTTTCCAGTGCGGCGAAATCACCGGTGCTATTCTCACCTGCCAGGAGCTGATCGCCGCCTCGGCGGCGGCGTTGGTCCTGGTTGTTACACAGGGCGGGGGTGCCGCCGACAAAACTATAACAATTGCCGGCTGCGATTTCAGTAATATCGGCAGCTCTTCAAGTGTCGGCGCCCCGTTTACTGAATACAGCGCTGCCTTTGATGTCGCCAATGATACCGGTACCCAGCTGACCCTCTCCGGCGACAATAAGATTATTACCATAGCATAAATCACGTGCAGCGATATACGAGATACGAGATACGAATAAATGGCCAAAGACATTAACATACACGTAAAGGCCAAGGACACCGGCCGTACCAAGCAGCAGCTTGATGATGTCGGCCGGTCTGCAAAAGACGTCGGAACGAAGACTGCCGAAGGTTCCAAGCAGGCCACCGCTGCCACTGACAAAACAACACAGAAGCTTTCCGGTATGGGGAAAATCCTGGGAACCTTAAAAAGCCAGGTAATGGCTTTTATAGGTGCATGGCTTGGTCTTCAAGCTGTAATAAAGGTAGTCACCTATCTTATCCAAAAGCTCGAGCGTATCCAGCAGCTTCAAAGAGAAATCTACGAGAAGTCGCTCAGCTTCGCCGAAATCGGCCAGGCCCTCGAGTTTCAGACCGGCACCAAAGGCCGTCAGCAGCACTGGGCTACCCAGGCAGCCGGCCTGCAGGCCGCAGGAGGCCTTGCCTCTCCTGCAGTCGCCCAGCAGATGCTTATTTCAATGGACATTGCCTTTGCGGCCCAGGGCGGCATCAAGAGTCCTCAGGTGATGGGTGTCGCCGGCCAGCTCGCTCCTTTTGTCGGCGCCGCCGGTCTCGGCCCTTCTGAGGTCAGTCAATTATTTAAATTTGCAGGCACAGCCGGCATCGCCCCAACAACCGCCGCATATAAACAGTATTTTGCACAATTACAGGCAGCCTATACTGCCAGTCAATCTACAGATTTCGGCCAGTTTCTCTCGGGTGCTCAAAAAGGCGTTACTGAATATATAACGCAGGGGGGAACTCTGGGTGAAGGCTTAAGCGCCTACGGCGGCGCCGTCGCTGTTACGGCCAGTGAGAACTTAGCTGCTACACTCGTTGAGCAGACTGCACGTTTGTCCAGTGGTGCCTATGCGAGACCTCGTCAGGCGATTGAGAGGGGTCTTGGTGTAAGATGGGAAGCCCTCTCGATGAATGAAAGGATGGATGCCCTCTTGAAATACGTCGGTGGCATCCCCCAATCCCGCCGGTCTCAGGTCCTCGCCGAACAGGGCTTTCCAGTGGAGCTTACAACCGGAATCGGCAAGATGATTACGCCAGGAGCTATGCAGACAATGGCCGCCACGCGAGAAGCTGTCGCAGGTGCTTCTGCCGCCGATGTAGATGCACAGACACAAGCCTATTTAGAATCAACGTTAGGAAAAGCAAAAGCTGGTGAGGCCGGTAGGGCGGCTAAAACTATCGAGGCCGGCCCCGAATTCGCATCCTGGCAGGAGAGATTAAAAACCGCCAGAGCTGAACATGAGATTCTTGTCGGTAAAGGCGAAGACCGCTGGATACGTGATAAGGTTGAGCCTTATGTCATGGCTGTCGAAGACCTGCAAAAAGAAATCACTGCCTTCGAACCCCGCACGGAAGAGGAGCGTCTTAGAAAAGAAGAACTGCTTTTTATAATTAAATCATCAATGATGATGCCGACAGGTCTGCTAACACAATTTTTGGGTACAGCAGGACAGGTTGGCGGTTTAGGTTATAAATGGACAGGAGAATTTGAAGCCCTTCAGCAGCCCGTAATTATAAATGACAGTTCCGTTAAGTATTATCCGCGAGTTGGCACCGATGACACAGGCAGGGGCCCGCGTGCTATTCCCCCGGGCGTTGTACCGTAATTGAAAGTTGAGAGTTGAAAGTTGAAAGTTGAAATCGATTCACGATTCACAAGATACGAGATGCGAGATACGAATAAATGGCTGATTTAGCAACTATTTTCGGAAGTGCTATTAAGGTCGGCGTCCAGCCCCGCCAGTCGGAGCGCCAGTACGCCGGCTTCCCCGGCGCCCACGGTGTTACCTCCATGGCAATGGGCACTCGCGGCCGCCAGCTCATAATATCCGGCACTTTTTACCAGGCTGGCGGCAGTTACGCCGCAGCCCGCGCCGCCCTTCAGACCGCTATCGATGTTATTGAGACTTATTTGTGGGCGGCATCCGCCGACTACACTTATGGCAACGAGACTTATTACAACGTCGTCTTTGATAAGCTCTCTCTCGTTCCTGACGCCCAGGGTAAATTCTTTCACTGGAACGCCGGCGGCTACGTCACCGCTAATTTTGTCTGTTACGGACGTGTTTTGATATGACGGTAAAGAACGATCACAAAAAGTTGAACCGATTCGCCCAGCGATTGGTTGTTGAATACAAAAAGGCCTCGGGCTCACCGCCCGATTTCGCCCTGTCCTGGCAGCCTTTGTGGTCGGCCAAGGTCGACCGCATAACAATCAACAGGGCCGGCAGCTCTTCGGTGGCCGTTATCTGGTTCCCTAACCTTCGATGGGACGAGGGCATCTCTCTTGCCTGGGGCGATATGGTCCGCATCCGCACCGACCACCGCTTGGAACACAAAAGGACCGTTCTTTTCAAGGGTTTTGTCACCAACTATATGAGCGGCTATTGCGGCGGCTCCGATAAGGCCAACACCTCTTACGAGCGCAACGCCGTCGCCTGCTCCGATTTCCGCTGGCTGCTGCGGGTAACCTCTCCGGTATTCGGCCAGATCGCTCGCGGCCCCGATGACTATACCGGTTACGGTACGCCGAGCCAGACCGCTATCAGCGGCTCCTACACGTATCTGTCCGGCCGGCGTGTAATATTCAACCCCGGCGGACTTGGCAACTGCGACCGGACCGAGCTTGCTTTTACCAACCCCCTCGATTTAAGCACCTGTAATATTCCAATATTCTGCAACACCGGCGACGGCGATTTATGGACCGCCCGCAAGATGCTCCGTTACGTCTTGAGCCCGATTTACAACCTCGCTTATAGATATTTTCCTATCCCCGACCCGAATGACCTGGCCGGTCTCGCTCACGCAGATTTCGACAAGGTCTTATTCAACACTGTCGCCGACGGCCTTAACGTCATCGAGGCCGTATCTTCTATTTGTCGTCATGTTGGCTGGGACTTCCGCGAGGATTATTCCAACGATGATACGGTCTCTCTTGTTTTCTTTAAGCCCGGTTCGGCCTCCAGCTACAGCCGTTCATCCTCCAGTCAGACCATTCTGCACCACCTCTATTGCCCTCCGGCAGGCGAGAGCATCGCCGCCGCCGTCGCCGCCGGCAGAAAGATATTATGGCACATGGATCTCGCCGAGGACATCGCCGCCGTTATCAATAAGCCCTGGGGCTTCGGCGCCCCGCACCGTTTCGAGTTCACCGCCGAATTGGTCCCCGCCTGGCTCGATTCCCGCCTTGAGCCTGACACGTCAGAAGACAATAGCCGCCTCTTCCTTACCGAGGCCGCTCTGCAGTCTATTACCGATCCGAACTCTTACAGTTATTATAAATACTATCATCCGAGAGGTTCGGCCTTCCTTCGTGATGTCGGCCGCAAATGGGCCTTGAACGAGGCCGGCTCTTACACTGATGCCGATACTTACGACAGGGGCGTTCCCTTTGACTTTGCCGATGTAATTGACGATGAATACATCAAAGATGCCGACTCCGGCAAGAGGCGTTACGCCCCCTTTAACAGGCAGTTATTACCCTGTCTAACGCTCGATAAAGATAGTGTAAATTCCGTAGGTATCAAGGTCGAGTTCAGTTTTGACGGCGGCAAGAACTGGCAGGTAATCACCGCCTCTATCAGCTCTCTCCGTTCCGAGGCCGGTATCTATATCAATGAGGCCAATTTGGCTGAGATGGTCGACCAGGCCGAGGGCAAAATCGAAGGTGGCGCTCTGGATGGTGTCCAGCTCAATTTATGGAGCTCGTTATGTGATGACAAGTTAAGCAATCGAAGTTTCAAAGATGGCAACTGGAAGACCCGCGTCCGTGTCACCGCCTCCGTCCAGCTCGACAGCCGGCTCGGCTTAAAGGCATCGCCCGCCTCTCCCACAGTGGGCTCACCCTTCCATCATTCGCAGTTGTATGATTTCTCCGAGAAATACGGCATCGAGAAGCGCACCACTTCGAGCTCATTTTCCACCAGCTCACTACCCGCCGCTGAGAAGGGCACCGATGAGTGGTTCGATAAGCACTTGGAGGCCATAAGGGATGCCAACCAGGATATGAGTATCAGCGGCGCCTTTACCCTGGAGCGATTGTGGCTGGGCGAGGGCGGAGGCTCGCCCGCCTTCTGTCTGGGCGATGGCATCGAGAAGATTGCCGGCAGGGAGTACCCGTTAAGTATCCAGCTCTCCGGCAGCACTGTCATCTGCCCGGAGATCTGCCAGATAATATACCTGCCCGATAAGCAGAAGATGAAATTAATCACTCGCGATTTACGTTTCGCAGAGGATGTTCTGATATGAGTGCTATTGTAACCATAAGTTTCGTTGTCGGTGTCGGCTATCTGCCCGGCGATTACGCTGTGCTGTTCGGCAATGATGGCAGTGGCGACGTCGACTACAATACCCCGCTGTCGGGCGAGCTTCCTCTGTACCCTAACGGTGCCGGCATTTACGGATTCGGCCGGGCACCCTGGGGCCGCTTTTACTGGGGACGGGCCTTTAGTATGAAGGCCCCCGGCTTCGGCCACCTGCCTTTCGGCCGGTTCCCCTGGGGCTGTGGCTCGGCCGTTGTGCAGGCAACGCACGAGGTATTCGATTGCGGCGATTATAAGTTTGCCTTCGGCTGTTACGACCAGCTTGGCAACGCCCATTCGGGCTCGCCCGAGGAGATCTGTGCCGAGATCCACATCGCCCCGGACTCACCCGAAGGCCTGACTCGAGTCAGTTACAACAAAACTACTGATGTTTTGATATTAGCAGCAGCATGACCTTACAGCCCTGACAGTACGCTCTTTGACAAGTTAATAGTTTACTTGGCTTTAGGAAAGTGCAGCCGTGCACCTAATGCGTTGAGTATGAGCTGTAGATTGGCGGCGGTCATCTCGCTGCGGCCTGACAAATAATTGTCAATCGCCGCAGTTGTTATTTGGTAATTGAGTTCTTTAGCTAGAGCGTAGCCGCTGTTGATTTCGAGTTGTTTCATCCTTTTTTTGAGCTGTTGGCGAAAGTCAATCATTGCCGGCCTCCATATAAGCATCGTAATCGGCTAAAAACTCCTCTACTTCGCTTAGTAACTGCGTCAGGTCCTCCGGCGGCTCATCTATCCAAACAAAGTTGCACAGCGTCTCTCCCCTGCGTGTCTCATATTCGAACGGCGGATTAAGTGCCTCATCGGCTTCAACGAGCTCGGCAATAAATCTGGGCTGGCGGGTATGTACTATATAACTGTGCAGTCCGCCTACATCATCCGCCCAGAGCCATTCCGATGGCGGTGGAATCTTGGTGTCAATTTTCCAGCCGGCCTCGACCGGCAGCAGGCCGGGGATTCGCATAACGAGCGCCTCGTCTCTGCCTTCGGGCAGTTGAAGCGATTCGGCGATTTGCCGCCATTTATCCGGCTGCTTAAAATCGGTTTTTTGAATTTTTACAATCAACATTTTTGCACCCTTTCTTTAAAATGGCTGAAACTCTCATATGGTTCAAGCTCTCTGCCTTCGAATTCTTTCAATGATTCAAAGTCTTGTTGAGTAATTGCGATTTTTTTGGGGTAATAATCATCTGTTTTACAGTCGAGCGCTTCGAATTTAGCTACCGGCTGCCACCGCTTGCGGCCATCTCTGCCGATTTGCCGCTCAAATCCGGCAGAGAAAAAATAACGGGTTACAATCGGCTCTGCCCGCTCAGCCAGTACCTTATGGGCAAGCTCAGTTAAATTGGTGTCGGGATAAAAAAAGTAAGTTCTTCCCATAGTCGAGCCGCTGCCGCCTTTGTAAAACCCGCCGTGATGCCATTCGTCGGCAAAAGGTTTCAATTCTGCGGCAGTGATTTTTTCACCGCTCATTTTTCGCAGCTTTTTCGCCACTTCGCCTGCCGTAAGCAGCCCGTTGGCCGATGCCTCAGCGTGCCTTTCGCTAACATATTTGCCTATTTGTTCTATTGCAAGTGCCATTTTAACTACTCCTTTCAATTTCTCTTTTAACTTTTAACTTCTATTATAATTATACAATTATAATTACACAAGTCAAGTAAATTATTTCAAAATAAGCGAAAACTTTTCAAAATCGCTGTTTTTACCTTAAAAACAAGTTTTCTATGCTAAAAATTTTTCGTTAAAAATTACGCGGGTTATATTCCGGACAATAACTTCTACAATGAGTGCAATTATTACAATCGGCTTTTACGTATCAGCCGGCTACTTACCGGGCGATTATGCCGTTTTGTTCGGTAACGCCGGCTCCGGCGGAATGGCATTGGGCCTGCAACAAGCCGGACTCGATGTAGTGGCAGCTGTTGAAATCAACAAATCCTGCGTTGAGACATTGAAAGCGAATAAGGCAAAAGCGTTTCCGAAAATGGAAATAATCCAAGAGGATATCACAACATTGTCCAGCGACTACCTTTTGAAAAAGGTCGGCCTGGCTAAAGGCCAGCTTGATGTATTGAGCGGCGGTCCGCCCTGCCAGGGATTCACTTTCGCCAGTTCGAGGCGCTCAATAAAAGACCCTCGCTCAGGCATGGGGCCTGCGTGCGATGTAATACACCGATTCGGTCGCTTGAGGAGTCGTCAGAACACTGGGAAACTGAACTTAAAAAATCAGAGAACAAATTTGGGTATAAAAATGAAAATGCCGTTTTTGCCGGTGCATATAATAAGAAGCCGCCGGCTCAAAAAGATTAAAGATGAGGCATTCGCCGAAGGCAAGATTAGTAATAAGAAGCTTATCTGCGACCTGCTCGATACGAATAATCAGCTCACCGGCGATGTAAAGATGCTCTCCGGCGGCAAGACCCCTCATCTAAAACGCAGAAAAACCCGCAGAAAAACTCGCCTTAAAGCGAGCTGAAATACCCGCCGTTTTTCGGCGGCTTTTGAGGGCCTGCCGGGGCGAATACCAACCCGCCCCGTTGTTGCAGGCTGGACATTTTATTGTCGCAACCCCGTATGGGGCGTAGCTGGTCTTTGAAAATTTCATCGAAAACCGGCCGAGAATTTTACGGCCAAAAATAAATTACTCCCAAAACGATGTCCGTTCGGATGTCCGAATGTCCGGTTATGATGTCCGCTCCGCCGGCTTATTTTGAATATTCGATTTCCGCCTGGGGCTGGTTTGGTGCTGTTTTGAACGGGTATTAAACATCTTCTAAGTTCTGTTTAATTTGTGCCACCTTGGGCCAACGTCGGCGGCCTGGTGGCCTGTTTGTGCCACTTACGAAGGCTCTACTTGAAATCACCCACTCCCGTAATAATCCGCTCTATCTGCTTAAAAACCGCCTAATCCCGCACAATCCCGTCTAATCCCGCCCATGTCCGCCTTATGCCACTTCCCCTTAGTTTTTACACTAGGTGTACTTGAGTACTATCAAAATTGGGCATGGCTTTCTTTTGAATCGGAAATGAAACAGTCAATTTATGATGAACTGGAAGCATGTTTTATAAGTGTGAAACATAAACCTATATGCCAAGAGATTGCAAGGGAAATTGAGACTTTAAAAGGTGGCAGTCATGAGTGATAATAATTTATCAAAGGATACTATACAACGATTGGCATTCATTAAGTATCTGCTGAATGTTGCTGTAGGCCAGTCCCGTCAACCGGAACCTTTGGCAGCAGCAGCAATTCTGACATTCCATGATAGCATTGAGTTCTTTTTGCAATTGGCCTGTGAACATTTGAATGCCCCCACCAAAACAAATACTTCCTTCATGGAATATTGGGAAATATTGAAACCTAAAATCTCGGGGGATGGGCCGACACAAAAAGAGGCCATGAAACGGTTAAACAAATCAAGGGTGAGCTTAAAACATCATGGCATACTTCCTACAAAACTGGACGTTGAAGCATATCGTGCAAGTGTAAGGAATTTCTTTGAGGATAATACGTCTTTGGTCTTTGGCGTTGAGCTTGAAAATATATCTATGGTTAATCTTGTTAGATACGAAGCGGTGAAGACAAGACTGGAACAGGCAAAAGTATTTAAGGAAGATAGTGAACTCGAAAAAGCTATGGTCGAAATCGCTATTGCTTTTAAACAGCTTGTCGATTGCTATGAAACTCCCAAGCAGCACAAGTATGGGAGTTCTCCGTTTTCCTTTAAAGGAGAGAGCGTGTTTATCGATACCGATTATATGGGAAGTCACTTTGAGGAGGTAGTTTGTTATGTAGACGATTCACTCGCATGCATGCAAGATGCAATTAAGATTCTTAGCTTTGGTTTAGATTATAGAAAATATGCTAGATTTCAACTTTTGATTCCAGAGGTTTTCCAAAGGAGGGGTAATGAAGGGTATGGTCACAGAATCACGAGAGAAGGTGGAGCCTCTATTGAAGATTATAAATTTTGTCATAATTTTGTCATAGAAAGCGCTCTTCATCTCCAAGGCTTTGACTTTGATACAAAAAGCTAATCAATTCCTTGTGCCCTTTGTGGCTAATTTAACTTTTAATAATCAATCATCATTAAGCTATTGAATTAATCTATCCGCTGTTGCTCTCCGTTCGCGTTCCGTCTTCGCTAAAGCTACGCTGCGACAAGTTGGCTGCAATTATACGAATTTGTCGATTTGCGTCAAGGCAGAATTTCATTATTAGATTTTACAATATTTGCGGGTTTGGGTTTCGTATAGTCACAGAGGTCGCTGTGGGAAATTGGAAGCAGGCGGGATATGATTTTAGTTGTTTGTCGAGGGTGTTTTCGCGGCAGGCGCTTCCCACAGGATTAGTCCGAGTTCATAAGGGTTGGCCAAATCATCGTGCTTTGGGAGGATTCGGACGGCAAGACCCTGTCGTCCGGATGCTTTGCAGGGCATAAGAGCAGTAAACCAATGCTGCCTATCGCCATCTGCAGATTCTTTATAATCCATCCTAACGGTCAATCCATCCCTGATATTTCCCCAGGCATCGACGGGGCCGTGATAAAGCTGGACGGAGATACATTCCGGTTCAAGGCCGCCGAGCTTAACCAAAGCGTCGACTGTCAGTTCTGAGCCGACTTTAAGCTGAGGTTGTTTTGGGTCCAGTTGGCCATCGCCATTTCCATTGTTAAGATGAATCTGAACATCTTTAATTGCCAGCTCGGGCCAGGCCTTTCGCATATTGGATTTCCAGGCTGAGAGCTCTTTTGCCCTGCGCATAGCCTCGCCGGTCAAATATCGCCATCTGGCATCGGCTGGTTTGTAAGCCTTACTGGTATATTCGGCCACCATTCTGTGCGTGTTGAACTTTGGTGCAATCCATGCGAGAGAATTTTTTACTCTTTTTATCCAGGCCCTGGGCAGATTGTCGGCGGAACGGGTGTAAAACAAAGGAATAACCTCGTTTTCGAGTATGTTGTATATTGCCTGAGATTCGACCATATCCTGGTAGGCGGGGTCATCATAGTTTTCGCCCGAGCCGATGGCCCAACCTGCTTCAGGTTTGTAGCCTTCGCACCACCAGCCATCCAAAGTGCTGAAATTCAGAGCACCATTAACCGCTGCTTTCATTCCGCTTGTGCCGCTTGCCTCCATCGGCCTTCTGGGATTATTGAGCCAAACGTCAACGCCGCTTACCAAATTTCGGGCCACATTAATATCATAGTCTTCGAGAAAAACTATTCGCCGTCTTACATTATACTGATTTGCAAAGTGAATAATCTGGCGAATAATCTCCTTGCCCTGGGCATCTCTTGGGTGAGCCTTGCCGGCAAAAATAATCTGTACAGGGCGGTCGGGGTTGTTGAGCAAATTTAAAAGGCGTTTTGGGTTCTTGAGCAGGAGGTTTCCCCTTTTATAAGTTGCAAACCTTCTGGCAAAGCCGATTGTCAGGGCCTCAGGGTCAAGAACCTCATCAGCCCAGTTCAATTCGCTGTGGTAGGTGCCTCTTCGTTGAATCTGAGCTTTAAGTCTGTTTCGTGCGAATGCCACTAAATGTTCTTTGCAGCGTTGATGAATCCGCCAGAATTCTTCATCAGGAACCTGTTCGATATTATTCCAAATTGACCTATTTACCGTTTCATCAGCCCAATCGGGGCCAAGGTACCTCTCATATAGTGAATTCATTTCGTCTGAAATCCAGCTTTTGATATGTACTCCGTTTGTAATCGATGTGATAGGGACTTCATTGACAGGCAGATTCGGCCAAAGGACGGACCACATTTTTTTTGAGACCTGGCCGTGTAGTTTACTGACCCCATTTGCACAACTGCTGAGCCTTAAGGCAAGAATCGTCATCTTAAACGATTCATTATCATTTTCCGGACTAAGTCTTCCCAATGCGAGAAAGTCTTTTTTGCTTATTTGAAGTTCAGGAAAATAAGTGCCAAAATATTTTTCCATTAATGTCGGCGAAAACTCATCGAGGCCGGCACTTACGGGCGTATGAGTGGTAAAAACATTTCCCGATTTCGTAGCTTCGAGTGCTTCGTCAAAAGTCATACCATTGTCGGTTTGCAACTTCCTGATTCTTTCGAGTGCCATAAAAGCGGCATGGCCTTCATTGATGTGACAAACAGTTGGTTCAATACCCATTGCATAAAGGGCCCGTAAGCCGCCGATACCGAGCATAATCTCCTGGCGTATTCTCATCTCGCGGTCGCCGCCATAAAGATTGGCGGTGATAGTGCGGTCCTGTGGAGAATTGGCGGGCAGATTGGTATCCAGCAGATAGAGTTTGACCCTGCCGACAGAAACGGACCATATTTGAGCATAAACGGGGCCTGATGGATATTGAACGCTGATAGTCAGGGGCTGGCCATCCTCGTTTCTGAGAAGCTCGACCGGCATATTGTAGAAATCATTCTCGACATAGACTTCCTGCTGCCAGCCGTCAATGTTCAAATATTGACGGAAATAGCCCTTTTGATACAGGAGCCCAACGCCCACTAACGGTACTCCGAGGTCTGAGGCGCTTTTTAAGTGGTCACCTGCCAAGAGGCCTAAGCCGCCGGCATAAACAGGCAGGCATTCGTGGATTCCAAATTCGGCACAAAAATATGCAATAATCGGGCTGGCGGACTCTGAAGAAATCTTCTCAAACCATGTCGAGGCAGCCAGGTAAGATTTGAGTTTTTCAACAGCCCGGTGCAGTTCAGACAAAAAGCCCTGGTTTTCCGCTAATGCCACCAATTTTTCCTGCGAGACAGTGCCAAGGAGCCTGGCGGGATTATGGCCACAAGCGGCCCATAAACTGGCGTCGATTCTTTTAAAAAGGTCTTCAAACTCCAGGTTCCACGCCCAAAACATATTTTTGGCGATGAACTCCAGAGGCTTCAAAGAATCCGGCAGCGCCGGCAGAACCATAAAGCTGTGGACATTCGGCATTTTTGCCTCTTTGCAAGTTCTTCCGTAAGAGATATTAATAATTTAGGCCCAAAAAGAAGCTATTCCTTGTCAGCCTTTATTTAATCGACAAATCAACGAACCGGCTTAAACCCAAAAAAAGCGGATGCCGAGTTTGTGAGATTTTGATAGTCCGATATTATCGGGCCTGTGCGCTGTTTTGAAAAATATTTTGTGGTATGTGAGCACAGCAAGTAATGACTGCGCAAGAAAAAGGCCTGCCGAAGCAGACCTTTTATTTCCTGCAGAACTTTCCTCCGCTGGTGCGGTAAGAAAGCATTTGAAGAAAACCCATTATTTCCAGGTGGGCAATCGTTGCTTGTGTCCGAAAGTCCTATCGGGTAGGCATTTCCGGCTCGCCAAGGTCTGATTTCCCTGATAAGGGTTTATCGGTTTTTTCAAATCAAACAATCTTTACCAACACCGCAGGGGTCATCCTGCAATATTCTTTATAACAAATCCCGAGGCAAAAGTCAATGAAAATACCTGTAGAACAAGATTTCTAACCAGCAACCTTCCCAGCAATCTTCAACTGGGCCTCTATATATCGATTTTCGGCCTTTGGGCCGCTTTTTCTAAAGTAAATTTTCAGGATTAAGGGCGGTTTGGGTGCTTTTGCCGATAACAGGTAGAATTTGTGTACAGGGCTGAAATTGCATTTTGAGCAGACTTATTGCAGTGACCTTGTGAAATACGTAAGGCTAAACCAGTCCACTTGGATTTGGTTAATTATTGCGTAGAACTTTAATCAGTTTCTTCTATTCTCTCGACCAAACTACTGCATCCAATTCCATATTTGTCCGGTCCTCTTTTAACAAGGAAAAAAATTACAGTCTGCTCACTTTCTATGTTGCCTATAAATCTTTCCCTTTTGGCATCTTCAAAAAATTCTCTTTCCACATCTCCATCGAAACAATATGTTTTATCCAATAACGAAGAAGGATATTCTTTTATAAGTTCTCTGAGTCTTTGCCTTGAAATATGAATTCCTCCCGTCAATTGACGGATTTGGCCATCTGCATCCTGTTTTATCCAGAATTCTTTCCCTCTTTCAGTTTTCTGAATATAAACACCACCTTTTTTTGTAAAATATTTTTTTTCCATAAAGACTAATATACCTGTCTCTACTGCAAATTCCGTCCTTGCTTATTAACAAACTCTTACGCCAAGACCAACAATTAACATTCTATCTCAATTTACTGCTTTTTGACAAGGGGAATATGATGAACTTGCGGTTGTGATGAGTAAGGGCATTGTTTGGCTGTAGCTGAAAAATTTACCTGCAAAGTACCAATGCGCCCGGGTGATTCTGCGTTTTGTTGGTCGCGCATAGCGGCAGGTTGGGGAAAGTATCAAAAAACTTGCATATAGCAATGCAGTCCGCTATAATCCCGCCACCGTTATTTAAGGAAAACAGTTATGGCCGAAAGCCGGGGCAGTACCGACAGAATCATCCGCAGGGGGGTTTATCCAGAGCTTACGCCGACCGTTGTTTTTGTAGGTTACGTAATAGGGGCGGTCCTTACCTTGAGTATGGGATATGCGTGTTTGATTCTCGGTTTTTCGCATGAGGGTTCGGAGCTGGCGGCGATATTGGGCTTTGGTGTTCTTCGCGGGATTATGGGGCGACGCAGCATCATCGAAAACAATATCAATCAAACTATTGCCAGTGCTGTTAACGGAGCTTCGGCGGGTATGATGTTTAGTGTTCCAGCCCTTTTTATTCTGGGTCAGACAGATTTCAACCCTGTCCTGATGGTTTTTTCGTGTATTGCCGGCGGGATTTTGGGCATTGCATTTATCATACCGCTTCGAAAACATATGATAGATTTTGAACGGCTGACGTATCCGGGCGGGGTTGCCGTTGCGACTGTGCTTAAATCACCGGGCGCCGGCGTAAGAAAAGCCATACTGCTGCTCTGTGGGGCAGCGGCAAGCGGCACAGCTTACTTTATAACCGAAGTTAGTGGCTGTAACAGTTGGGACCTTGGTAGTTTAATCGGAATGCCCGATTATATGAACGGTATATGGTTCCTGTCGCTGCTGACAATCGGGGTGGGGTTCATTGCGGGCCGGGGAGGAACTTACTTTATAATCGGCGGCTTCGTGTGCTACTGGATTTTATCGCCGTTGCTGAAGATTATGGGGCTGCTACCGACTGCTGAAACGCTAAGTGGGCTTGGGGCGAGTATGCCAAACTATCTGCGTGTAAATTTATTCAGGCCTGTCGGTATCGGTATGCTCGTCGGGGGGGCACTAACCGGTATTGCGTTAGCATTTCCGCTTATAGCAAGCGCGGTTCGCAGTATGCAGCAGGCGGCAAAATCAAAAACGGCCCACTCGAAAGACGAAATGCCGATTCAAATTCTGTATGTAGGCATTGCTGGTGCGGCGATACTGCTTTTTGTAACGGCCATTCTGTCGGTAAAAGAAATGGGTATCATCAGAGGTGGTCTGATGGCGCTTTTCGGGACATTCTGGATTTGGGTGGCAGGGGTTATCCTGTCGGAGTGTATCGGGCGGACCAACTGGTCGCCTCTGAGCGGAATGACACTGATTGCCGTAACGGTGCTGGTTGTTATCTCCAGCGGACTTGGTGATAAGGCATCGATAATTTCCTCGGTACTGGTAGGGGCGGCGACGTGTGTGGCAATGGCACAGGCATGCGACCTTATGCTGGATATGAAAACCGGCTATCTGGTGGGTGCATCACCGAAAATGCAAGGATTCGGGCAATTTTTGGGCACGTGGCTTGGGCCGGCCCTGATTATGGGACTGATATTTGTCCTGCACAAGGCCTATGGTCTTGGCAGCGAACGTCTTCCGGCTCCGCAGGGCCAAGCGCTTGCGAGTATGATAAAGGGAATCTTAGGAGGTGATGTGCCATTAGAGAAATATATTTCCGGGGCGGGACTCGGGGTGCTGCTCAGCGCCAGCGGTGTCGGCGGGCTTGGTATCCTTGTCGGATTAGGGTTTTATCTGCCATTTAGAATCGTCCTTACATATAGTATCGGCACAGTGCTTCGTATTGTTGTGGACTGGAAAATGGGGCGGCGGTTCAGTGAAGAGGTCGGTATCCCCGTTGCAGCCGGCTTTATTATCGGAGAGGCAATGGTGGGCGTCGGTTTTGCGCTGTATTATGTCTTCGCCGGACTGAGTAAATAAAAAGGAACTGTTATGAAACAAGCTGGTTATTTAATGATAGTCATAGGGTTCATAGCCGGCGCTTTGCTTTCTGTGGTGGATGAATTGGAGGTGCAGTGGGGCTATTTTATTTGTGCGTTAATTGTTGGCGCTATCGGGGTTGTGCTGGTACAATCAGGCAAACGTCAGCATACGAAATCAGAAGAAAAACTAACTTCAAATATACAAAATATCCAGGCCAGTCTTAG
Organism: uncultured Pirellulales bacterium; assembly: GCA_964564845.1. Classification (GTDB taxonomy): domain Bacteria; phylum Planctomycetota; class Phycisphaerae; order Sedimentisphaerales; family Anaerobacaceae; genus CAYXPG01. The sequence continues at coordinate 43,428 of CAZMCN010000002.1, forward strand.
CCGGATTACTGAGAACATAACACAGCTTAATGCAGCGAAGGATTCGGTAGATACATACGATATGCGCTACCGTATCGATGAGCTGTTCGGCGATGATTTGGCAATCTTTGTCCAGGCCAGAGAGAGCATCAGTCATTTGTACGGCCTGCAGGCATACGCGGATGTGATGAGTTATTTCGCATCCGGCGAGCGGTATCTGAATCGGATATGGTCGGCTTCGGCTGACGGTTATATCGATGAGGTGAACACTTATCTGGACAGGGCCCAGAAACAATTCGCCGATGCTCTTTCGAAGGTGCGCCAGTTGACTACTCAATAAACCGATAGTATAGGGCCTATGGAATGGATTTAGAGATTGATGATATGTTTGAATTGACGGACATCCACGAAATCAGTTGATTTTTGCGCTACAACGGTGTAGTTTATGAAAGAAAAGTATGGTTGATATAGAAAAAAACAACCCAGAGATTGAATAGGTATAGCGGTAAAGGAAATACGAAATGTTCACACAACAAGGTATCCTGAAACAGCTGAATCAGAAGGCAGAAGAATTAAAACAGAACTTTTCCGTCCGCAGCATAGGTCTTTTTGGCTCATTGGCCCGCAATGAGGCTGACAGAGAAAGTGATGTTGATATTCTGGTCGATTTTGTCGAGCCAACATTTGACCATTATATGGATTTGAAATTTTATCTGGAGGGACTGTTCGACAGACCGGTCGATCTGGTGACTGCTGATACCGTCAAGCCTCGTCTTAAACCCCTTATTGACAGGGAAGTAATTTATGCCAAGGGACTATAAACAACAGCTCGACGACATACTACAAGCAATAACTTTTATTCGAGAATACGTTAAGGATATGGACTATAAGGCTTTTGAAGCCGACAGAAAAACCCAGCATGCTGTTATCCGCAATCTTGAAGTCATCGGCGAAGCTGCCCGGTCTATGCCTGACGAAGTTAAGGACAATGCTGCGGAAATAGAATGGTACAAAATTATAGCCTTGCGGAATATTCTTATTCACGAATATTTTGGTGTTAATCTAAAAATCATCTGGGATGTTGTCCAGAACAAGCTCGGTGCATTGGAAAGCACCTGCCGGAAATTGCTTTAGTCCTTATAGTACAGTATTGTGCTGAAATCAAAAAGGCAGGCGAAGGGATTATAATCATTACCGGCCGCACAGCAGCTTGAATTATACAGCCCCGGCAGCATTCGCGGCGAAGTGTCTTGAGCAAGGCTCCGCTACGCTCCGTTTTCCTCAAGACAAGGAGAATATGTGCGATATACTCTCATAACAACTGTTACTAAAAATAGGGGCACTCCAGTTATATCGACGAGGTTAACACTTATCTGGACAGGGCTCAGAAACAATTTGCCGATGCCCTTTCAAAGGTGCGCCGGTTGACTACTCAGTGAGCTGGTGGTATATTGCTTGGCTGTATATGTTAAGTTAATTTTTAATAAAGGAGCAAGCTATGAAACTTTTGTCAAAATTCAAAATCGTTTTCCTGATACAATTAGTGACAATTCTGATAGCGATGCCGCTTTTAGCTGCTGATGGGGGTCTAACTGCCCAAATGATTGATAAAATTCGCATCTCTTTCGAAATGGACACTCACACAAGGGCAATGTACAACGCTATCACAAACAATGATATTGCCGGGCTGGCTCTGAATCGGGACATAGTAAGGCGGCATAATGAGCTTTTCAGCCATAAAATCAAGACCAAGGATATAACCAACCAGAAATTAAGCGGGCGATGCTGGATTTTTGCGGCACTCAACATGATAAGGCCGGAAGTGATTGAAAAATATAACCTCGAAAGCTTTGAATTTTCACAAAATTACATAGCTTTCTGGGACAAGATGGAAAAAGCAAATACCTTCCTTGAGCGAATAATTGAATTTCGAGACAGGGACCCTTTCGAGCGAGAGATGGTAATGGTACTTCGGTCGCCGCTGCCGGACGGTGGATACTGGGAAAACAGCGTTGACCTGATAAAAAAATACGGAGTCGTGCCAAAAGAGATAATGCCTGAGACAAACAGCTCCGGTGGAACAAAGCTGATGAACAAAGTCATCAGCCAAAAGCTACGGGCAGATGCGGTAAAACTTCGTGAAATGAACAAGAAAAACAAGACGATTAAGCAGATGCGTGCTGAAAAAGAGAAGATGATGGCTGAGGTTTACAGGATGCTTGTTATGAATCTGGGTGAGCCACCGAGCGAATTTAAGTGGCGGTATGAAGATGCAAATTCTCTTGTCAGCGAGATGAAAACTTATACGCCGAAAAGTTTTCTCGAAGATTTTGTAAAAACAGATGTCGCCGAATATGTAAATATTTTTAACGACACAATAAGAGATTACGGCCAACACTGCCAAATCAGGATGTCACGAAATGTGTATGACGGGCACGATATACATTATGCCAACGTTGACATCGAAACGCTTAAAAATATCGCGATGAAGTCGATACTCGATGAGGCGCCGGTTATGTTCGCAGCCGATGTGGGTTACGATATGAGCAGGAAAACAGGGATAATGGAAAATGGGCTGTACGATTTTGACTCTGTTTACCAAATAGATATGGAGATGAGTAAAGCCGAGCGTGCGCTGTACCGCAACAGCGTAAGAGGGCATGGAATGGTCTTTACGGGTGTTGACGTCCAAAATGGGAAACCTCTCAAGTGGCTGGTTGAAAACAGTTGGGGAGATAAAAAGGGGAGCGATGGATACTGGGCGTGTTACGACGAATGGTTCAACATTCACGTGTATAACATTATTGTGAAAAAGAAGTATGTTCCCGAAGGAATTCTGAAGATTTTTGAAAAGCCGGCCAAGATATTGGAACCATGGGACCCGATGTTGTAACAAAGGTGGTTTTTGGGTTTTTTAATCGGCAGGGACACATCTGCCTTCGGCCCAGGCGAGCAGCTCCTGAACGCTTTCGGCCATCGTGACCGACAGGGGCGGCGAAGTTCTCAGAGCGGAAAGTATTCGATTAGTATCGAGGTCGGCTTTGTCTGCATAAGCCTCGTGCAGGGCGGATATGACGGCCTGTTCGATTTCAGCACCGCTGTAACCTACGGAAGCCTTAGCCAGGGCATCCAAATCAAATTTCTGCGGGTTGCGCTGACGTTTTTTGAGGTGAATTGCAAAAATCTGACTTCTCGTTTCAGGGTCGGGCAGGTTAACAAAGAATATTTCATCGAAGCGGCCTTTGCGAAGCAGTTCCGGAGGTAAGGCCTCGATGTCGTTGGCTGTAGCCACGACAAAAACCGGTGCCTCGTGCTCCTGCATCCAGGTCAGTAGTGTTCCAAACATTCTTTTTGACAGGCCTCCGTCGGTACTCTGACTGGCAGCGGAGGCAAAGGCCTTTTCAATTTCATCAATCCATAAGATTACGGGAGACATCATTTCCGTCTGCAGAAGTGCCTGGCGAAGATTGCGTTCGGATTCGCCTATATAGCTGTTGTATAAAGCGCCCGGATCCAATCTCAAGAGAGGCTGCTGCCAGGCGGTAGCAATAGCTTTTGCGCAGAGACTTTTTCCTGCGCCCTGGACGCCGAGCATAAGCACGCCTTTCGGGGCTTTCAGGCCGAACTTTTCGGCGTCGGAAGTAAATGCATTCTTTCTATTTTCCAGCCACTTTTTCAGTCGTCTCATTCCGCCTATTTCACTGAGGTCGAGCGGTGTCCGGATATATTCAAGTAACCCGCCTCGCTGAACCATCCGGCGTTTACTAGCAATAACAATGTTTATGTCATTGTCATCAAAGCGACTATCTTTTGCGACGGTATCAATAATAATTCGCTCGGCCTGACGGCGGGTCAGACCACGAAGATTGCGAACGATTGTATCCAGACCTTTGTTTGAAATGCCTATTTCGATGGGTTTTTTGCGGTGGAACTGCAGCAGAGTTGCGCGGATAATATCTTTCAATTCCTTTTGGTCGGGAAAAGAGATTTCAAAAGGCCTGACATAGGATTTTATAACCTCTGGCAGTTTGTCCTTACTGTCGATTAGTACGAGAGTACTGTCGTTTTCATCGAAGCGGTCGATGATGTCACGCATAATTCTCAGTGTTTTGGCGTTTCTAAGATATTCGGCGACGTCGAAAGTAACGCAAATTGAGCCCGGTCTTGAAGCGGCCAGATTGGTAAGGCCGGCATCGGGTTTATCAGTATCGGCTATTCCGGGGCCGTCTTCCAGTAATCCAAGGCCGTTCCTGACACCTTCGGCGACAGACCATATCCACATATCACGTTCCAAATTCTTAGCCGCATTGCGCACGATGTGAAGTGCGTATCTTTCTTCATGGGTGGCGATAGATACGCAGCAATAACCGCTCTTGATAAGCTGTTCAAAATGCTCAAAATCGTCCATTCGAAAATGCCCAACGCCTTAAAACAATCAAGACTGTTTAAGAAGCAAACAATTCATTGCAATAACGGCAGATATCAGTACTGCCGGTTCCAGGCAACAACAGTCGAGTCAATCTCTTTATACGGTTCTTAGTTGAGCTGCAGTGTCTTTGGCAAGTTCTGCTACAATGTCGTCCTCAAAACCATCAACGGTATCGTGGGTCAAAGTGCCGTCCTCATCTCTGAAACACAAAGAAAGAGTGACGCTTTTTTTGCCGGATGGTATGCCTTTACCGCGATATATCCCGACAAACTGAACTTGTTCCAATTGCTCAGGTGCCTTTTTGTTTACCGCCTTGACGATGTCAGCCCACGTGATATTTTCATCAACAATAATAGAGAGGTCTCGCTCTATTGCGGGAAACTTTGGAATAGGCCTGACTTTTATCGGCCCTTTCTTCAGGTTCGTAAGCAACTCAAAATCCAGTTCAGCAGCACAAGGGACAACGTCCTTAAAGTCAAATTTGTCCCTTACTTTTTTAGAGACAACGCCGGCGGTTCCTAAAACTTCGCCGTTTACCAGGATTTGGGCGCCGACTTCGGCCCAGAGCAAATCAGCGGGAGCAAAAACTGCTTGAGCATTTCTGTCGATGCTCTTTATCAATCCCTCAACCACACCCCGCAAGTCCCTGAAGTCGCTGTCACAAACAATCGCCAGTTTTGTTTTTTCAGTCGGCAAAGCATCGGCTTTAGGTGTTGGGACAAAGGTGTCTGCAATTTCAAATATTCTGCACGGTGTATTTTTGGCGTTGATGTTGGTTTTGAGAACGCCGAGCAGAGAGGCCATAAGCGTTTGCCTGAGCAAATTGTCACTTTTTCTGGACACATCCTTTACAGCTAAATGCTCTTTAGTGTCAGCATCTGTAAAAAGCTGTGCTACAGAATTATCAACAAAAGTTACATTAATTGTTTCGTAGAAACCACAGCCATTAAGGTAGGACCCGATAGCTTCGGCAGATTTTTGACGAGCATCAACAGGAGTAACTTCTATGCTAATCTTACTTTCTGTAGGTATCTGACCATAGCCATAGACACGAGCGACCTCCTCAATCAGGTCGACCTCGCGGTTGATGTCACTTCTCCACGACGGCACTGAGCAAACAAGCAGTTCATCTTTGCGTTGTGGCTGGAAACTTAACCTTGAGAAAATCTTTACCGCTTCATCGGACGGCACTTCGATGCCAAGCAGCTTGTTCAAACGTGAAAGCCGCATCGTCACCTTTTTCTGCTTTTTTTTGGCCGGATAGACATCAACCACGCCTTTAGTAACTTTACCGCCGGCAAGCTGAGTAATCAATTGTGCTGTACGCTTTGAGGCCCAGTCTATTTTTTCAATATCAACAATCCGTTCGAACCTAAAAGACGCATCCGAAGGTAAAGTGAGTCTGCGTGAGGTTGTCCGGACACTTACCGGTTCAAAATATGCATCTTCCAGAAGAATTGCGGTTGTCTGCTCATTCACTTCGGTATCGGCGCCTCCCATAATGCCTGCTATAGCAACGGGCCTTTCAGCATCGGCAATAATCAGCATATCAGGAGCAAGCTCACATTTTGTGCCGTCAATACTGACTAAAGTTTCTCCTGCAAGGGCCTTTCTGACGATTATTTTTCCCTGTGCTATTTTTTCATAATCGAAGGCGTGCGGCGGCTGGCCGGTCTCTAACATTGCATAGTTGGTTGCATCAACTACATTGTTGACGCTTCGCATGCCAACCGCTTCGAGTCTTTTTGTTAGCCAATCCGGTGACGGGCCGACTTTAACGCCCTCGATAATCCGGGCGGTATATCGGCCGCATAAATCCGGCTCGGCAATCTCAACAGCGGCAAGGCTGCTAACATCTATTTTAGATTCGTCCAGCTCAACGCCCGGTACCTTCAATTCGATGCCCATCACCGCTGCCAATTCACGGGCAATTCCGATGTGTGAGAGGCAATCGCCGCGATTACTGCTTACCTCAATATCGATTACGCAATAATCGTCTAGATGCTCTATGCCTTCACAGGGGAACCCTAAATCGCTCAAAATGTCCGCAATCTGTTCCGCAGAATGCCCTGCTTCAATATAGTCATTCAGCCAGTTTAATGAAATTTTCATAATGCAAGCACCGAAAAAACTTCTTAAATCCGACAATAACTTACCTTCCAGCAAAGGCTATGTCAATGATTTTGAATTTGTATTTGAGAGTAAATTGGCTGAAAACTTGATAAACCGGCACGCCTTGTCGCAGCCTTTGGTCATTCTGACGGAGTAATATTGGGATGTGTGAACTCGGCCGGCTCACTGGTATATTACACGATATACAGAGCTATCTATCGAGCAGTTCAATGATTCAGCTGAAGCCAGTCGGCCGCCAGAATTTGGAAGTCGAGGAAGTTGACTTTACAATCATCACTCAAATCACCGGCTGGACTTTCAGTGCAGATAAATCCCGATGGCTCACACGGCTCGGAACCTTGATAAAGCAGGTCAACATCATTAGGAGTCAATACATAGTCATACAGGCGAACATCGTCAATTCGGCCGTCCCATCCCCTGTGGTCGTAGGAGCTGTGAAGCCGTCCGCCGATTACAAACGTACCGGTATGGACATTAAGCAAACCCGATGGTGTATCACTGCCGGAATCCTGGCCGTCAATGTATATTATTCTTTCCGATGAATTTGAATCATACGTTACTGCAACATGATGCCAACTGCCGTCATTTACAGTTGCGCTCGAAGAAAGAGCGGTATCACTCAATCCGCCCATATAGGTTCGCATTGCATCGGTCGAACTGCTTCTTGTCAACTGATAGGTGCTGCCCTTGCTGAGCAAATACTGATTGTCCACGTGGAAGGTATCGACCTTGAGCCAGACTGCAATTGATATCCGGGTTCTTATGTCCGCCCAGTCGCCGGCTCCGCCGCAGTCAACAACACTGTTGATGGTATGGCTGGCCGGATTGTTTACGTCCAGCACATTGTTGCCCCTGTCGGCATCATACACAATACTGACGCTGGTATTTGCGTCACCGGGCGTGAGTGCGCCGTGATGGCCGTTGCCGCTGCTGTCGTTGAGTGTGCCGTCATCAAAATTCCAACGGCCAATAAGCTGCCCGGCCAGCTGCTGGAGATTGTTCACAAGCCAATTGTCCACAAGGACTTTTAAGTTCTTATATTCAACTATGCCATCATCAAGGTCAACGTATTTAAAGTCTGTGATAGAGACACCGTCATCATCTGTTACTGTGCAGGAAACAAGATATATTCCTTCATATGTATATGTGTGCGACGGTGTGTAATCCTGCGTTGCCGTAGAGCCATCACCAAAATTCCATTCTATGTCCTGTATCGTGCCGTCGGAATCGTTTGCATCTAATATAAAGTCAATCATATAACCATCCGGCAAAACGGTAATGGAGACCTCAGGCGCATTGTTGTCATACTGAACATTGTCAAGGCAGTAAAGCAGGCTATAGGCGTCATCGGCCATTTGGTGTTCAACACGGTTTGCATCTTCAAGGGGCGGAGCGCCAATGGAGCGCCACACCGGCAACAACTCGTTCATAACCACATCAAACATATGGGCTTCGGCGGGAATAACACTTTCCTGCGTGGTCATTTCATTTCCGGCGCCATATAAAGACAGTGCACGGACATACAAATCACCGCTGGCCAGAGGCGCGGGAATGTTGGAAACCATCACCCATGTCGGTACGGCAATTGCGTAATTGGCATTGCCACAAAGAAACCACATAGTTGATAATGCGGGGTCTTCATCTGGCAGGACGCCATGCACAGCTATAAATGACCTGTTTGTACTTCGGCAAATGTCGTTGTAATCTCGGCCAGGCCCGTAACGAGCATATTCAAAGCCCATATTCGGCTCGGCATTTCCTTGCGTAACCGTTTCTACAGAAAGCTCACAAGCATCAGCTAATCCGTTTATGTTGTATGTGCCACTTTCATATCGACCTCCAATGCTCAAGTCATCGGTGCCATCAGGGTGATTGTGAAACTCGTTTGCCCGAACGACAAGGCCGAGAAGACCCTGTGCCTCGCGGTTAGGGTCCATAGTGTCATATTCCAACCACCAACTATCCTTATTAAGTTCAAACAAGCTGGCATTTCCCGCCGCGTCAATAAAGGGCAAATTACCTCCTACAGTGGTAATACCGGAAAAATAAGTTCTGATTTGGTCCATAGTATTAAAGTTTCTAAAAATATATTGCATAACCTCACTGGTATTTCCGCCGCCCACTACTGCATTTCCGGTGCAGACGCCGGATTCGCTCAGACCCATAAATATACTGCCCCCCTCGGTGCGTACACCGATGAAATCGTATGGTTCGCCGGGAGAGCATACAAGCTGCTGGCGCCCATCACTTGTATCACGCATCTTCCACATCATAGGGCGACCATCTATGGTTGCGCTTCCGTTGGCACAACCAACGGTACAGGCACTGCTCTGTATTGGCACAATAAACAAGGACAACGCAACAACCAAAGAAAATAGTGCTGTTAAGAGGTGATTTTTCCCTTTCTTGTAACCTATCATCCTCACTTCCAATCATTTAAGTACTATCTATGGATTATAGCGGTTTTAGCGGGCAAAGTCAACAAGGAAATGCTTAAATAATGGAATGGCCTGTTTTTGCAGGACTCTGGGCTGTAAATAAATTGATGTATGGGATTGGAATATAATAAATTAAAGATTTGTTTATTGTCCCTGGGTTTTATCGTAGCTGTTGAATTGTCGCGTATGAATTCGGGTACTTCCATTTTATTCTTTATCGTTTTTAATTGCATACTTCACTGACAACCATTGCTGGTTCCTTGATAAAAGTCATTATTTCTCTCTGTCTATCCACTCGGCCGAGATACTTTTGAAATTTAAATCCCTCGAATGCTGTTTCAAGATAATCGATTAGTTCCTGGCTGCAATTAAACTCCCATCCGCTTGCCCGTACCCATTGACCCTGGACAGGTTTTGCCC
>CAZMCN010000003.1:0-41695 GCA_964564845.1 uncultured Pirellulales bacterium
TCCCCCAAAGATGGTACTATTATACAGGATTAAAGAGGCTTTTTCAACAGCCCCAACGTCCCCTATTATTCCCCCTATTATTCCTCTATTATTCCTCTATTCCTCCCTATTATTCCTATGCTGACGTCAGCTATACGAGCGGCAAAAATCAAAAGAGGTATAACGACCCAAACGTATAAATCGAAACCTACTGTTAACTCTGCCAAAATTGCGTTCATTGTTTAACCTCATGAAACCATTCAAATTCTGTTTCTGATATTTTCCAGCTTACCAAAGCACAAAAGCTCGTCGTTCAAAAACAACTCCGTAGTTGCGGGCGGATTTGCTGTGGTCTTTCCATCTCTTGTTATCGCTAAAACGGTTATATCCTGACTTCGTAGTTCCGAATCAGATAAAGTTTTATTGATAACCGGGCTGCCGGGACATAAGGAGATTCTGGCAACCCCATAGCCGCCGGTTGCTAACATAAGTTCCTCGAAAGATACCCGCCTAAAAATCTCTGTTCTTAAGATTTTTTTTCTAAGGAAATTTGTCAGCTTTTTTGAGAATTTTGTATCTGTGAAGAGCTTACAGACACCATATACGACCACAACAATGATTAATAAATTCATTAATATTGCTATCTCGCGTGGGATGGAAAATGGTAGGAACGATCTAGAAAGTCTGGTTATTATGGTCTCTTCAGGATTCAATGAGGCCGCAAGGGAGGCAATCATAATAACAAGACCAGCATTACCCAAAACCATAAGAACTGACGCAATACGCCGCCTTTGTTTGTCGCCGGTAATTAATTCAGCTTCTTTTGTGGTGAAACCTGTACCTGTAAAGCAGGACAGTGATTGAAACTTCGCCAAAGACCATTCAAGGCCGGTTAGTTGAAATGCGATAGCTCCGATTCTGACTATTATAAATGACACAGTAAGTACTATAATAAACAATCCCCAGCTCATTATCGAACCTCCTTAATCCGTCAATCCGGCCAAAAATTAGTATGATGATTTCAAAGCCATTTCTTTCGCTTAAAATAAACTAACATAACAACGACAACAATGGTCATTATCAGCCAAAGCGCCGGATACGCCCACTTCCAATCCAGTTCCGGCATATACTTAAAGTTCATTCCGTAGATACCGGCTATAAATGTCAACGGAATGAATATAGTTGCAATAATCGTCAACACTTTCATGACGGCATTCATCCTATTGCTTATGCTTGATAGATAGATATCAAGCATGCCTGAGACCATATCCCTGAAACTCTCTACTGTGTCGATTACCTGGATGGTATGGTCGTAAACATCTCTAAGGTACGGCTCAGTAGAATCCGTTATAAGCGAAGACTCTGTATTTTGCAGACTGTTTATAAGTTCTCTTAATGGCCAGACCGATTTTCGTAAAAAAATCAACTCTCTTTTAAGTGCGTGAATCATTCGTACAGTTTTATCTGAAGGTTCAGCTATGAGCTCTTCCTCCATAGACTCAATCTGTTCACCCATTTTTTCCAGAATAAGAAAGTAATTATCTACAATGGCATCGATTAAGGCGTAAGCAAGATAGTCAGCCAACATTTTTCGTATTTTGCTCTTGGCATTTCGTATTCTATCACGAATCTGCTCGAACACATCACCGACATTTTCCTGAAATGAAATGACAAAATTTTGACCTAAAACCAAGCTGACCTGCTCGGACTGGATAGAGCTGGTCTGATTATTGAAGGTGAGCATCTTTAGAACCATAAAAAGGCATTTTTCGTAATCTTCACACTTTGGACGCTGGCCTGTATTAAGGATGTCTTCGAGGATAAGAGGGTGCAGTTCGAAATTCTTGCCAATTTTTTCTATTGTTTCTATACTATGCAGGCCATCGATGTTTATCCAGGTAACAGTTGGCATTTCCTTAAAAGGAAAACATTCTTCAGCTTTTTCAACTACTCTTTCCTGGAAATTTTGTTCATTATAATCAATCAAGGTGATTCTGATTTGCTCTGCTTTTCTCTCGCCGATATGAACAAGCGTACCTGGAGGAAGGCCGGCCTTTCGAGAATGTCTTTTAATGCGTCTATTGTTTGTCATTTGGTATTGTCCTTTCCGTAATATTTCTGACAACTGTTATTGGCAAGCTTATCATTTGTTTAACTCCTTCGATAGAAGAAAGTGTTCGCACCTGCGTGCGGACCTCTGTAAAAAGCTCCCGGGCGACAATTTTTTCTTCAACTTCGCCCACCTCTTTAATCATAACAAGCCTGTGAAGAGCATATAAACCAATTATAAATGCAAAGGCAAAAAAGAAATCCCACTGCTGAAGGTTCAATGTTGGCAGGCTGAATTCGCCCGAAGGGCTTGTATATTTTAATGTCCAGGCCAGCTCGCGGTTAGCGAAAAAATCTGCGAATTTTCCGCCTAATATCGGAGCAATGCCTGCGGCCATAGAGTTGACGATAGTATTAGTTGCCAAATAGGCGGTTGCTTGTCCCTTGGGGGCCAGTTTCAAACTAATGTTGCCGGAAGCAAGAGAAACACCCGCGGAAGCCAATCCCATCACTATGTGTATCACGATCAATAACGGTATTGTTAAAACGTATTTTTCCGGCATTGTGGTAAAAGTCCAGGCAAGAATTGAAAAGATGAATAATGGACCACTTATTGCCAAAACAGATTTGTTGCTGAAGCGGTCAGTGAACCTGCCCCAGATTTCAAGGAACAGGAAGTTAAAAACTTGGCTGATAATTGAAAGACCTATGATAAACGACATACTCAGGCCTAATCTTTTGAGCATATAGACCATAAAGAAAGGCCCGGCAAGATTAACCGCAAAGTTCCAGGAGCACATAAAAGCTATTAGTTTTCTGAAGTTTTCATCCTTAAACGGCTTAGCCAATAAGCCAAATATTTTTATTTTTCCTTCAGGTTTGGGCATGCGAACAAAACCAGCGGCAAATTTGTTGATTCGCTGTTGTCTTGGTTTTTATGGCATTTTTGTTCGGGCATATCGGGCTTCCATGCAAAATTTGAGAATTTGTCCTATAATACATCGGCCAAATACGCCCAAAATGCTCAATTTTATAGCTTTTCTTTACCAATATCAGGAATGAGAACCACAAAATTAGTCAAGGGTAAATTGCTGCAGGCCCTTTGGCAAGCAGCAGCCGTACCGTGAATATGCCACCGTCTTGTACCTCAACAATAGTGCGACCATACAATGCTTTGACAATCCTTTGAACCAGAGCCAGGCCTAAACCACAATGAATACCCGTATCCGTTCGCGATGAATCAGCACGCCAGAAATAATCGAAGACCTGTGAGGCTTCTTCATTGCTGAACCGGCAGCCGGTATTAGAAATGCTGATTTCCAGGAAACTGCTGGCTAGGCGGGCTGTTGCCCAGATTTTACCGGCTTCGTTGGTATATTCGACGGCATTGTCCAGAAGGTTTAACATCACCATAGATAGGCTGTCCGGGTCTGATTCACAACTGGTTTCAGCAGGGATGCGATTTTCAAAAACTATGTTTCGCTGAAGGGCTCTTTGTGAAAAGGAGCGCCAACAGGAATCCACTAACTCGGCCAACTGAATTCTTTCGCATCTGAAAGTCATCTGACGGGCCTCAAAGCGGGTAAGTATCAACAAATTGTTCACCATTAACTGCATCTTCTTTGTAATTGAAAGGCAATCGGAAAGTGCTGTTTGGTATTCATTTGCGTTACGGGATTGATGTAATGTTACTTCGAGCGTCGAACGCATCCCTGCCAAGGGCGTGCGCAGCTCATGGGCTACGTCGGCGGTAAAATGCCGCTCACGGTCAAACAACTTTTTCAGTCGTGCCAGCAAATCGTTGAGCCGATTTACTATAGGCGCAATCTCTTCGGGCATACTACCAAGAGGGATTCGAGCTTCAAGATTGTCTTCGCTGATAGCAGCAATGTCCTCAGCAAGCAAATTCAGCGGCCTAAGCCCCTCTCTAACGACAAATACTGCGACAAGCAATGACAGGGTAATCGTGCCGCCCGAGGCCGCTATCAGAAGCCATCGCAAAAACTGTAATTGATAATACAAATCACTTGCATCACGAGCCACTATCAGTATAAGGAATCGCTCTTCCGGCTGCTGTTTGTCTCTCTCAAGTTCGCTGTTTTTTTCACGACGCTCGTGCTTTTCGAGTTTCTGCTTGAACTTGAAAGAAACAGCGCGTCCGGGCCGACCATTTCTTATCGGCAATGCCCGAAAGACGAGCGAGTCGGGAGAACCTTCAAAAAGCGGAAGGTCGTCTTTACCAAGCGAGGGAGACCTTATTGTTGCAGTACCGTCGCCAACCCAAAACTGGTAGTATGTCGGCCCTTCTGCACTCTGGAACTCCGGCATTTTCCGGACATCCAACTCCAGGTCAATTGTGTTACCGTCCTGTTCTACCGCCGCTGACAGCATTTGGGCCGTCGATGCCAGTGACGAATCGAACTGAGTGATTAAGGAGCGGCGGATGACAGTGTAGATGATTACGCTAAAGACGATTAGCAGCAATATTATGCCGCCGATTATACCAACAAGCAAACGAGACCGGAGCGAACGTATCATGATTGCGCTCCTAAAATATAGCCTCGGCCGCGGACGGTACGAATCAATGCGGGTCTGCCGGGCAGTTCAATCTTTCTGCGCAAATAACCAATATACACATCCACTACATTACTGGAGGCCGACGAGTTGAACTCATAGACGTGCTCCCATATATCCGAGCGGGACACAGTTTGGCCCGCCCGCATAGCAAGATATTCCAAAAGAGCATATTCCCTAGGCGTGAGCGATATCTCTTGCCTGCCGCGCCAAACCCTATGCGTCGTCAGGTCAATCCGCATACCTTCGATGTTGATGCGAGGATTCTTGCGGCGATAACTGCGACGCAGCAGTGCCCGAACGCGTGCTAATAGTTCTTCGAATGCAAAGGGCTTTACCAGATAATCATCAGCCCCAAGGTCCAGACCAGCTACGCGGTCTTCTACTGTGTCTTTGGCCGTCAGGATTAACACGTGAGATTTTCGGCCTTTACTTCGAATCTTTTTGAGGATTTCGAGGCCGTTCAGGCCTGGCAGCATAATATCAAGGATGATTACATCATATTCGCTACCCATTGCATACCACAGTCCCTCCTTGCCATCGCCTGTGGTATCGACAGCAAAGCCTGCCTCGCGCAGTCCCTTTGTAAGGGATTGCCGTAAAGGCCGATAGTCTTCTACAAGCAGCAGCCGCATCTAAATGCTCGCAACAAAAACGCCGCCGAGCAGTAATTCCAATACAACCATCTCTCGGCGGCGCATATCTTAATTGCTGAAACTTAATTTGTCGCTACTTATTCTGTCCTTATTTGTCGTTATCATCGGTGCTCTTCCTAGCCTTGTGCTCGCGCTTGGCCTGGTCATCAGCGTCTTCCGATTTGCCTTTCCCAACTTCTTGCTCGACAAGGCGGCCATCCGGAGTGAGCAGCATCTCGCGGCCATGTTCGTCTTTTCCGAATTTGACCTCGTATTGAATCGTCGTTTTTTTCTCGAACATCAATTCGGTGTCCTTACCGGCTGCCTCTCTGACCACATTGAGCACTTCTGCGGGGACCTTGTCGGTATTAATTTGTTCCTCGATTTCCACCAGGGCGCCTGTCGGAGTAACCAGGACATCCATATTTGCCCCTGATGGAGTTTTCCATGAGCCTTCGTAGAATGTGCTGCCATATTCGACTTCCTCAGCAAAGCCTGTGAACTTGGCGCCGGCAGCCAGCTTCTTAAGTGCCGCCAAAGCAGCTTCCGGGACCTGCGCTTCTGTTATTTGGCGTTCGTGCTGGCTTTCCTCGACAACCCGTGGCGTGGACGGTTGTTCGCCTTTCTCCTGGCTCTTTCTTGCATATGTCGCTGCGCACAACACGACCGCAAGCACAATCATAACAGCAACCACTTTGCATTTTCGACACCTCATTTTCCGTCTCCTTAATTCAAAAAACAGCCGCAATTTTACTTTACCTGCCACCG
Source organism: uncultured Pirellulales bacterium (assembly GCA_964564845.1). Lineage (GTDB taxonomy): Bacteria > Planctomycetota > Phycisphaerae > Sedimentisphaerales > Anaerobacaceae > CAYXPG01. The sequence goes on from CAZMCN010000003.1 coordinate 6,006, forward strand.
TGGTCAGGCCTCCCGATAAATGGTTACTACGTTCCCCTCCGGGCACTTCTCAACTTTACCAGGCTTTAACCATATCCCACAATAACAAAATAAAGATGAGAAAATTGTGAGAAAAGCAATATTTTTTTAGAAAGTTTTGTTTTTTATACCCCCTTTTTGCTATCGACCGTAAAGCGATGCATGATAGCCGGCTTAGGCCTGCTTGTCTTTAATAGTTTTGAGCCAGGTGAGATTACAGGCCAAATGTTAATCCGAGTAAACTCTAAGAGTTCTGAATCCAAAGCGTGTAATTACAACAAAGCAAATCAAAGTCAGGACAAAAGAGGCCCTCACGGCGGAAAAGGAAAAGACAGTACCAAGGTCGGTGATAGCTCCCTGTAAAGGCGGCATCAGTGAACCTCCGAGAATGGCCATAATTAGTCCGGCGGCGCCGAGCTTGGCGTCATCTCCGAGTCCTCTAAGGGCAATTCCGTAAATGGTGGGGAACATCAGTGACATACAGGCTGAGATGGCCACGAGGCAGTACAATCCGACTATACCGGGAATAAAGATTGTACCGAGCGTCAGTGCGATACCGCCAATAGCAAGGCTCATCAGTAATCCCCCCGGGCTGATGTACTTCAACAAGAACGTACAAATAAAGCGGCTGGAGCAAAATATGACCATAGCGACAATGTTGTATTTTTGAGACAATACCTCAGCTTGCTGCTCAGCCATACCCCGTGCTGTGAATAACTCTGTGCCGTAATGAATAATAAAGGTCCAGCACATAATCTGTGCCCCGACATAGAAAAACTGGGCGATAACGCCGCTAACATATCTTTTATTCGATAACAGGCGTTTTAATGTGGGTTTGAGGTTGAGTGTTCTATCCCTATCGGCCTTGGCGGGCATCCTGGCCTTTGCAATGAGGATGAAGACAACAACAATGACGACGGCAATGGCAACGTAGGGCAGGCGGATAATTCCCAAATCCTGCTGGGTGACTGTACGCAATGATTCAGCGTCCATTGTCTCGCGTACCTGCCTCGATGCCGGGTTAATCCTGGCCAGAATTATTTGCTGAGCTGTGAACATACCAAGCAGGGAACCGAGCGGATTGAATGCCTGGGCGAAATTAAGACGCCGGGTGGCGGTTTCCTCATCTCCCATCGAAAGTATGTAAGGGTTGGCGGTGGTTTCCATGAATGAAAGACCACAGGTAATAATGAAATAGGCGATTAAAAACGGCCAAAAAACCATCATCATACTTGCGGGAATGAATAACAAAGAGCCTGTTGCATATAATCCGAGGCCAACCAGCATTCCCGCTTTATACGAGAATTTTTTGATGAACATAGCGGCTGGAAATGCCATTACAAAGTAACCACCGTAGAAGGCAAACTGAACAAGAGAGCCTTCGAAATTGCTCATGAGCAAAATCTTGGAGAATGCTTTTACCATTGGATTGGTAAGATCGTTGGCAAAACCCCATAAGCTAAAGCAACTGGTCAGGAGAATGAAAGGCCACAGGATGTGAGGCGGAATCAGCTTTGCCTTTTGTGTCGAGTCTTGAAGGTTAGAAGGAAGAATCTCTGCCATTGGTAATCACCTCTGTTAAATAGACATTTTTTGTTTTGCTCCGAGCATGGTAACACTCCTTGCCCACAAAAGTTATGAAAGTATAACGCCTCCCTTGATTTTCGTCAAGTAGTACCTCCCGTCAACGGACGATTATTTCTGCCGATTAAATGTGACACAATATCTGTGTCGTATCACAGGATGTCCCTCCGGGAGTTGCTTTTGTGGACATCAAAAGGCCTGTGCATAAATTTATTGGGGAGGCCCCATTGAAAGCTGTGTGAAATCACCGGGATTAAATTCCTTTAAGAGTAAATGAATATCATCAACTGTAACGGCCTTAATTGCGCTGACGTCCTCTTCAATGGTGCGATACCGCTTTAGATACTGCCAATTGAAGCCCATATCGACCAGCCGACCCATCGGCAGTTCATTCTTTATCACAAGCGCACTTAACAACTTGTTTTTCGCCTTTATTAATTCGTCTTCGGCTACACCTTTTTCCGACACACTGCGGAAAATAGCACTGATTACATCCTGCACTTCAGAAACATTCTCACTGCTGCAGCGGATATAGCTGCAGAAGAGCCCTGTTCCATCCATAGCCCCAAATATCATTGTTGCTATTTCGGCCAAGGCCTTATCGACCAGCTCCCAGAAAAATCTGGAGCCAACATCGTCACCGATGATGGCGCCTAAAAGCGACGCTGCAAACCTGCGATTATCCTGAGCGGACACTGCCGGACTCATCAGACATATATGCTCGCGGACCAGATTCGCTATCTCGATACGCTTTTGTTTTTTGCTGCCCTTGTAATGTTTAAGCTCTCTTTCAGCGTGCTGCTTTTGCCATTGACCACAGGCATTGGCCACAATCGAGCGGATTTGGTCCCAGTCAAAATCGCCCGCGCACACCACCACCATATTATTTGGTACATATCGTGTAAGAAAATAGTCTCTCATCTGTTCCGCTGTCAGATTATCTATACTTTCGGCACTGCCGAGAACGCTGTTGCCGCACGGATGCCCATTGAAGTAGAAATTCCTGCATTTGTCCATTACATCGAAGCTCGGCATATCTTTATACATTGCGATTTCTTCTTTGATGACGTTTTTTTCAATGTTGAAATCCTCGTCTCTAAGTGCCGGCCTCATCAGTTCAATCCAAAGCCGTGTAACCTCAGCCAGATATTCGGGTAAAACAGCGGCATAAAAAATAGTATTTTCTTCACTGGTGGAAGCGTTAAAGTGTGCACCGGTCTTATCGAATGCCTCATTGACTTCAAATGCATTTAGTTTTTCGGTGCCTTTGAATACCATATGTTCGAGGAAATGCGATACACCGTTTATCTGCGATGTCTCATCACGTGAGCCTGTCCTGGCAAAAAACCCCACCGCTGCTGATTTGGCGGATTTGTTGAGCTCACCTATAATAGTTAAGCCGTTCGACAGCGTTTCTTTTTTAAATTCCATGCTCTGCTCTACCTGTTAACGCTTATTTTTTTCGGGCCGATTGTTACTACCGTAAAATCCTCGAACCTATTGTTCCGCAGAAATTCTAAAACCGAATCGGCGGTTGTTTCTTCAATTTTACTCTTAATCTCATCGAGGCCTCTAAGTCTGCCTAACATATAGTAGTCGGTCGCAATCCCCCCTGCTCTGCTGGAGGATGATTCGCTTTGCAGTATCAATGAGCTTTTCAATCCGACTTTGGCTCTTTGGACTTCCTCTTCACTGATTCGGTCTGTGAGCCGGTTGAATTCTGCTGTTATTACATCGAGCGTCTCCTGAGCCTTTTGGGGTGTTGTTCCGGCATAGCACATTATCCCTGCTGCATCTTTAAGGCCGTGATATTTGGCCCCGATTGCGTAGCACAGCCCGCGCTTCTCCCGCACCTCCGTAAACAATCTGGCGCTCATTCCGCCGGAAAGCACCGATACCGCAACTCTGGCGTTGTAATAGTCCTCGTCGGCCGGTCTGACCGTCTCAGTGCCCAGGCCGATATGGACCTGCGCACTGTCGTTATGTATATGCGTGTATAAACCGGCCTTTTCACCGAGCGCAATCGCCTCGAGCGACTGTTGCGAGTCGGTCTCGAACAAACCTTCCATTTGTCTGCAGATTGCATCAAAGTCGTATTTGCCGGCTACCGAAAATATCGTTTCCGACAGATTGAATTTAGCTTTTATAATCTGCTTTGTCTTTTCAGCAGTCAGGGCCTGTAGTTCCTCGATTTCTCCTGCCGTGTTTCGTCCCAGCGGCTCCGGATAAAACTGCTCTGTGAGTTTGAGCATAACTTTGTGGCGTGGGTCATCATCCAATGCGTGCACCGCATCGACTGCCAGTTTTCTGGCCAACTCAAACTGCTCTTCTGCCAGAGACGGCTGCAGTATGATATCGGCATATAAATCCAACGCCTGTGCCAGGTTGCCTGCTTCCAGAGCTGCTGCGATGATTATATGAGAGCTGGCAACTGAGCCGGCACGGTGCAGCCCCAACCCGTCAAGGGCATCACAAAGGGCCCTGCTGTTTCTGTCGCCGGCACCTCGGAAAATCCAGTCTGTGATAACATTTCCGGCCCCGCAGCAGCCGTCCGGCAGTTGTGCCGCCCCTGCAGGCAGCATAAACCTAAATGCCACAGACCCAACCGACCCCATCGGTTCGCCGAGAAGGACCATCCCATTCTTTAAGATGTATTTGTCAAATCTTTCTGGCATAAAAGACCCAGGACTATAACCACAAAACAAAAGGCAAATAGTAAATAGTAATTAGCAAATAGTCAATGATAAAACCGCCAAGTAAAAAAGTGCCCTGATATTTGCCTTGAAGCCAAACTTAAACGAATGTATAAGATAACAACAACCCGCAACTTTTGAGGTTTGCGAGTTAGACAGAGAATTTGTCTTCTTTAGACACAGATAAAAAGACAAATGATAATATAGCTAATAATAAGGATGCCCGATGAAAACTATTGATTTGCGCAGTGACACTGTTACACTGCCGACGCCAAAGATGAGAGAGGCTATGAGTAACGCCGATTTGGGTGATGATGTTTTTGGTGAAGACCCGACTATAAACCGTCTGGAAGAGATTGCCGCCGATAAAACGGGCAAACAGGCAGCTATGCTGGTAGCCAGCGGAACTATGGGTAATCTGATATGCTCACTCACTCATTGTGGCCGGGGCGACGAGGCAATCCTTGGTGACCAGTCACATATGTTTTACTATGAAGGCGGTGGAATGGCAGCGTTAGGGGGTATACACCCGCATATAATCACCAATCAGCCGGACGGCAAAATGCTCCTGGCCGACATTGATTCTGCTGTTCGCGGCGAGGATGTACACTTCCCACGGACCCGGCTGATTTGTCTTGAGAACACCCAGAACCGCTGCGTCGGCTCTGTCCTTGAGCCGGAGTATTGCGATTCTGTAGCAGCCCTTGCCAAAAGGCGCGGCTTGTCGGTGCATCTTGACGGCGCCCGCATATTTAATGCCGCCGTTGCTTTGGGAATAGACGTTAAAAAACTGACCCGAAGCGCCGATTCACTGATGTTTTGCCTATCCAAAGGACTTTCGGCTCCGGTCGGTTCTATGGTTTGCGGTTCCAGCGAGTTCATCGCCGAGGCCCGCCGAACACGCAAAATATTAGGCGGCGGTATGCGACAGGGCGGTATAATCGCATCAGCAGGTATTGTAGCTCTGGAAGAAATGATTGACCGATTGGCCGAAGACCACATAAATGCAAAAAATCTGGCAGAGGGTATCAGCCAGATTGACGGGGTATCAATCGAGCCTTCGAAAGTGCAGACCAATATAATTTATTTCGACCTCCTTCAAGACAACAGAGACAAGACGGATGAGCAGTTTCTAGCAAAACTTGACGAGAAAGGCATAAAACTGCTGAATCTGGGCCCGGCTCATTTTAGAATGGTAACTCATTACGGCATCAACTCAAAAGACATCGATACGGCACTGACGGCCTTGACCGAGGTTATGAAAGGGACATAGTTAACGGTTTTGCGCTTGCACGTCCTTGTCCAGAAAGCAGCGAACCCCACCAGATACGCAATACGAAGTTAATGAATTCCCAATTTTTCTATTTGTTCCATGAACTGATTGTATATATGAGCTGTAAGATAGCAAAGTACAATAGTGAGGGCACCAACCAAACCGGTGACAACGAGCTTGGTAACTGTTTTATAACGCGGGTGCAGCCATATGAGCGGCAGGGCCAGCGGTCCTAAGCACAACAGAGCAATTACGACAGCGGAGGTGGAAAAATACCATTTTGTTTTCGGCTTGTCGGCCTTATCAAGAAACTCGCCGCAGAACCGACACTTTACGGCCTCGTCCTGAATTTCCTCTGCGCAAAAGGGACATTTCTTCATAACGCTATACGCTAATACTCAACGCAATACACAATACGCACCATGCAATATGCTTAAGCTACAGCAGCCGACTCGGCCTGCTCAGCGTACTGGTCGAATCGGACACTTATTTTCTTGCTTACCCCTGGCGTCTGCATAGTTATCCCATACAAAACATTCACAATACTCATCGTACGCTTGGAGTGAGTGATTATTATAAACTGTGAATCCTTCTGAAATTCGGCCAATAGCATATTGAAACGCTCATTATTTGCCTCGTCGAGTGCTGCGTCAACTTCATCGAGGAAACAGAACGGTGACGGCTTTGTTTTGAAGACCGCAAACAGCAATGCTATCGCCGTCAGCGCCTTTTCACCGCCGCTCAGCAGTGATATACTTCTTGTCTCTTTGCCGGGCGGCCGGGCTATTATCTCTATACCGGCTTCAAGGATATCTTCGGCTTCTTCGAGTACTATGTCGGCCTTTCCTCCAGCAAAAAGCTTGCGGAAAATCTGCCGGAAATGGTCCCTGACCTCCTCAAATGTTTCACGGAACTTCTCTCTGCTTTTCTTATTAAGCCGGTTAATCAATTGCTGAAGCTGGGCCTTGCTCTTATTGAGGTCTTCGACGTGGGCGCTTAGAAATTCGTTTCGCTTCTCGAGATTCTCCTGGCTCTCTATCGCTTCCACATTCACGCTGCCCAATCGTTCAATTTTGCCCCGAAGCTCATCTATTTCATCCTTTACCTTCTCCCAATCCACCTGAGTATCTTCATAATCTTCATAGGCCTGTTGCAGGTCAATCTGCAAATCATCCTGCACTCTTTCAATCAGATTTTGGCATCTCATCTCTAATTGACTCATCTCTATTCTAAGCTGATTGATTTTCCGGTCAATCTCGCTCTGCTCTGCTCTTTTCTGCCGGAGCAATTGTTCTTTTTCTTTCTGTTCTTTGAGCAGCTTTTCTCTCTTTTTGTGAAGCTGAGTGCTGCTTTGCCGGCTCTTTTCTTTTTCGACGAACATCTCAGCTACTACCGCCTCGCAGCCGAGAATGTCGCTCTGCGTCTGCTGCATCTGTTCAGCGCAGTTTTGTATCTCGGCCTCTGATGACTGCAAAGCTGTTTGATTTGCCTGTGTCCGACCCTCAAGTAACGCTATCGTTTGTTTCAGCGCTTTACTTTGTTCGGCAACCTGTCCAAGCAACACTTTCAAATCGGTCAGCTCGCTCATCTGCAACTGCTGTTGCGCTTTTTGTTCGGCATATTTTGTCTCAAGCTCTTTTATTCGAGCCATTCGTTCGCTGTTTACCGCCTCCATCTCAAGAAGTTTCTGTTTTGAGTTGTATTCTTTTTGTACCGCCTCGGCTATCTGCTCTTCGAGCATATCTATTTCACCGGCTATCAACGGCTGCTCTTGTCTGAGCCGGTCGATGTTTTGCTCATAAACAGCCAGCTTCGAACTTATATGCATTTTTTCGGTATTTGTTTCATAGATTGCTGTTCGAAGGTCCTGGCAAAGCCCGGTCAGGTGAGTTTTTGTTTGATTTTTTCTCTCAATTTGCTCATCAATCACATTGACTTGAACTGAAATATTATTGATAGCTTTCTGAAGTTGTCGGAGTCGGCTTTTACGAGATATCAAACCGGCGTTTTTCGCGAAGCGACCGACTTTTATTGTCCCGTCGGCGCTTAAGAGCTCACCCTTTAGTGTAACAAATTGGTACTCATTGTCCATTTTACCTGCCAATTCGACCGCTGCATCAATCGAGTCAATTATTAACGTTTTGCCTAACAGTTTCCAGACTAACGGCGCATATTCACTCTCAGTTTTTACAAATTCGACAACTCTGCCTCTAACGTGTGGAAATTTCGACAAATCTTTCCTGTCCACAAACGGCCCGGTCTTATCCATACATACAAAATTTACTCTGCCGTCGAGTTTTCCAATTGTCTCGGTATCAGCGAGCAGCCTGTCTGTATCTTTGACCACCAGCGCATCTGTTTTGCCCTCAAGGGACGCCTCTACGGCGCTGGAATATTCAACGTCGGCTGTTATTGTCTCAGCCAGCATTCCTTCGATATAGTCGAATTTATTTTTTTCAACCGAACGGTTTTGGAGGATACTTTTAACAGCGTTATTGACTCCCTCGCATCTTGTCTCCATATCTTTTAACACAGCCAATTCACTGCTTAGGGCGCTTCGGGCCTCTTTGCTGAGGGCCAATCGTTTGTTGTCAGCAGCGATATGGCTGCTGATTTGTTCTATTTCTTTGCGTTTGGATTCCAGATTCTCGGTCAATTCACTCATTACCTTGTCAATATCGTTTTGGCGGGCCTTATGTTGTGCTTTTTCAGTCAGCAGTTTCTCAAGTTCGGCTTTGGTGCTGCCGGCCCGGCCGGTGAGCCTGTCCTTCTGACTCGATAAAGTGCTGCGTTGAACTGATATGCTCTGCACCTCGTTATGAAGCTGCGCCGTCCTTCTGACTATATCGATAATACCTGACTTCTCATCTTCCAAATCCGCTTCGAGGGAGGCGGACTCCTTGCTGATTTCCTGCAGGTTTTCTTGAAGCTGCTCGGCAGCGAAGCTCTTGGCTTCGAGCATCTTATCACAACTTACCATCTCTTCTTTATATTGACACAAATCAGCATAAAAACCCTGTCCCTCTTCCTGCAGTTTTTCAATTCTTTGGTTTGCAGATGACCTCCTTTGCTCCAGTTCTGTGATTCTCGTCCGCAAAAAGTCAATTCGCTGCATATTCTGCTCAATTTTGCTCTGAACAGACACAAGGGAATTGTCCGTTCGGTTCAGCTCGTGCTCGGTTTCTATTATTTCGTTGCCGAGAGCGCTCATTAGAGCATCTTCTTTGGCCAATTCTGCTGCGATAGCCGCAAATTGCTGCTCAACCTGCTCAATCTCGCTGTGGCGAAGCCGGCTTTCGGTATTGATTTTATGATATTCGGCAAGTGAGTAATTAACCCGCAACTCCTTGAGTTTTTCAGTGTATTTCAGGTAGTTTTTCGCCTTTCCGGCCTGCAGTTTGACACTTCGCAGTTGCTTTTGTAGTTCACCGAGGATATCCGCCAGCCGAAGCAGGTTCTGCTGTGTTCGTTCTAGTTTGCGAAGCGCTTCTTTTTTATGGGCTTTATATTTGCTTATTCCGGCTGCTTCTTCAAAGATAACCCTCCTGTCTGTTTTGGATGCATTCAACAGCAGTTCAATCTGTCCCTGCTCAATAATCGAGTAGGCTTTGGCGCCTACGCCGGTATCCATAAATAATTCCCGTATATCTTTCAACCGGCAGAGTTTGTTGTTTATCCGATACTCGCTTTCGCCGCTTCTGTATATCTTGCGGGATATCTCCACCTGGTCGGCCTCAATCGGCAGGCGTCCTTGGGTATTTGAGATAAACAGAGTAACATCAGCGGCACCAAGAGCTTTTCGGCTGCTGCTGCCGCTGAATATCACATCCGCCATTTGCCCGCTTCGCAGGCTTTTAACACTTTGTTCGCCAAGGACCCACTTTACCGCATCGACAACATTACTCTTGCCGCAGCCATTTGGCCCTACAATAGCGGTTACTGCCGAATCGAAAGTGAAACCGGTTTTGTCAGCAAAACTTTTGAATCCGTTCAAAACGATTTTTTCGAGTCTCATATTCCTGCCTTGTTGTTTGTTTGCACAGTGTTTACTGCAGGTTTTCTTCAATATTCATTATCATTATCGGCCGACGAGACGTTTTCTCTTGATTATTAAAGGCCGATTTTTGGCAGGGGACCGGCTCGAAACTCCGCCTGTACCGCATTTTTGTCGCTCATCTGCTTCAATAGGGCTATCACATCAGCATACGAAACATTGAGACCGCGGGTCTCTCGGTCGGTTTCAACTATTGGCTCCTCGCATAATTTTTCAATAAGCTCATCAATCCTGAATGAACTTTTCAGGGGGATCACCACATCCGGCCTTTTGGGGTGCTTATAAAGTATCGAGACATATTGTTGGCCGGCAGGCGCATTTATTGTTATACTACCGTTGGCAGATTGAATAAAAATATTGTCACGGCAGTATATCGGCGCATCAAACAATACTATTCTCGGCTGACCGCTTCGGGAAACATAAATCGTTTTGTCTTTCATCAGGGTGACCTGCTCGAGATAAAAATTACGGCCTATCAGCTTCTGTGTTACTGCAATATCATCCAGCTTTCTCAGGTTTTCGTAAGCAGCTAATCTAATGTCAAAATTCTCATCTCGCAGCAGCTTCCGGGCTATCGCAGTTGCATCGTTGCGATTGGCCGAGAGCGTAATTGCCTCAAGTGCTTCGAGCCGATAGGGAGAGTTTTTGTCCATCGCCATTTCCCGAAGAGTCTCCAGCCCCCGGCCGCTGCCCAGATTGAGCATACATCTGGCTGCTCGCAGACGAACTTCTTCATTGTTTAAATTCAACAGAACCGCCAGTTTGCTCAGACTTTCATTTCCGATGGCTTCAAGAGCAATTTCACTTGCTTGTTTGTCCTGGGAAAAAGCAAGTCTGTCAACAAATGTCTCTATTCGCTGGCTGGTAATTTGGCGTGTTTCAGCAAGATACATTGCACTTACTATTGAAATGAATCTATGTTTTTGCCCTGTATATTCGGCCGGCACACTTAATTCAACCTGATTGTGCGAAACCGCTTTAGCAGTTTCATCGCCAAAACGCTCGTTGAGGCGATTGCGAATAGCACTTGCTGTCCTGTAATCCGGCTGTCGCAGCGAGATATAAATTTTGTACTTATCCAGCACTGTTCCGCCGGCGAGGATATATCCGCTTTTTTCATCTGTTTTCAAAGAGTCGATTTTATCTATATAGACCGGCCCTTCCGCATCAGCTAAAGCTCTCAGGCGGCCCATTTCCCCCTTTGCCTTAAGTTCACAGCGATACAGCCAGCCACCTTCCAAAGACGTAGTCTGTGTACGGGCAAGTGCGGTCACCCTTACATCGAAGTATTGATTGTTAGAGGCCGCCGCAGGCATTGCCCCCTCCACAAGTACCACAGCGGTATTATTGCTGCCGATTAACGTATCAATATCCATTTCATGCTCCGGCAGTTGCTTCTTGATATATTGTTCAAGGTACTTTCTGATTCGCGGCGGACATTGTGACGAGCCTGTCCCCTGCAATCCTCCTACAAGCCCGTAGCCTTCGACTCCAATTGTATCAAAGGCAAACACCTCCGCCAGCGACCCTATTGTAGTGCCGACATCTATTGTGGTCTCAGCAGCAGTCGGCCATTTATCAGGCCCGCCGGGTTCATCACAGCCGACCACAAACAGAAAAACAACCAATAGACTGGTTACAAAAACAAATTTTCTTTGGTATGCCTTCATAAGGTCAGTCGCCCCAAAAAACAAATTTGCCGAAATTAACCTGCTAAGATACTATAGGTTACCACATCTTACGTCAAGCCAAATTTGCCGTTTCGGCCTTTAAGCTAACATAATTTACTCTTAAATTTCTCTTGTAATATCGGCCGATAGAATGTAAAGTATGCACACATTTGTTGTAATATATTTTTATTTGTTGGTTATAACTTGCTCTCATTTACTTATCTGAAATTCGGGCGATTAGCTCAGCCGGCAGAGCAGCTGACTCTTAATCAGCGGGTCACAGGTTCGATTCCTGTATCGCCCAGTAGTATCAGCTTGCAATTTTCGCCTCATTTTTTCTTGACTTGGCCGGCCAAAATGGCTAAAATTACATTGGTTTTCAAACAACCAACCCCTGCCGCCTCCACTTTTTACAATCTCCATTTGGCAGGGGTCTTTTTATAATTTGTCCTTAGCTTTTTTCCGCCAGTTCAAGTCGTAAATAGTTGCACAAAATATCGGCGGTTTCTACCATACACGTTTTGCCCTGCCTTATCCGGCAGGTTTCCCCAAACGCATTACTTTGCGTTTTGGGGCCCGGTACAGCTGAGCCTCATCACCGCCGGTATCTTTGCTGATTTGGTACCGGGTTTTACCGTAACTCTGAGCAGCAATGATTTTCTTACTTTTTCAAATCCTTCAATCTGGAAGGCTCGGTCAATTTCTTTATTTTTTCGGCGGTCTTGGCCGCTTGAGCAAAATTGCCCGCCGCTTCATAAGCTGCAGCTAACGTATCCAGTAAACTGACGTCCTTATACCTTGTTAGCTCACATGCCCTCTCAGCAAGGCGGACTGCTTGCCGTGGGTCGTGAAACTCAGCATCCTTATGTACAGCAAGCAGCCAGGCCAAATTATTCAAAATGTCAACCCGGTCGGGTTCGGCCTGCAGGGCTTTGGTATAATGTTCAACCGCACCGCCCAAACTGCCCAGGGCTTCCAGAGAATATGCAAGTTTAGCGTGCACACCAGCAAAATCAGGCTCGATTTGGAGTGATTTGCTGTAATGCGTAATTGCTTCGGCAAAACTGCCCTGCTGAAACAATGCATCGGCCAGATTCTTGTGCCCTCCGGGCGAATCAGGCTCAATTTGCACTACTACCCTGAAGTGCGCAACAGCCTCATCAAATTTTCCCTGCTTGAAAAATGTTATACCGATATTTTTATGAGCTTTAGAAGAGTGAGGACTGATTCGCAGTGCCTGGTTAAAATGAACCATTGCTTCGTCGAGTCTGCCCTGCTCGGCAAGTGCCGCTCCGAGATTCAGATGTGCCTTGGGATGGTCCGGTTTGAGCTGCAGTGCCTTGTTAAAATATATAACGGCTTCATTGCGTTTGCCCTGTTTGGCAAGTGCAGTACCCAGACCGTCGTAGGTATCCGGATTGCGTGGCTCGACCTGAAGAGCCCTGCGGTAGTGCATAACAGCTTCTTCGCCCCTGCCCTGCTGTAGAAGCACCTGTGCCATTCCCCGGAGCGCAATGACGAAGTCGGGCTTGATTTGCAGGGTTTTGGTAAAGTGCTCGACGGCTTCATCGACTCTGCCCTGGTTGTTAAGTACAATGCCCAGATTGCATCGTGCCTCGAGATAATCCGGCTTAATCTCCAAGGCCTTGGTCAAATTCATAACTGCCTCATCGAATCTATTCTGCTTTCCAAGGACCTGACCAAGAGCATTATAAGCCCACCGATTATTTGGAACCACCGCTTTTGCATGCTCATAGAGTGTTATACTGTCGCGCCAATGTCTTGCTTGATACCACGTCGTAACCCCAAGAGCTGAAAGCAACATCACCGAAAATAAAGAAAGGATTGCTTCTCGATAGCGCAATCGAGCGAGAAGTTCAGGAATACCCCACGCAATAATTATGAACAGTCCCGTAAGAGGCATATAGGTGTACCGGTCAGCCGAGGCCTGCAGTCCTACCTGCACCAGACCAATAACGGGCACAAGGGTGCCCACATACCACAGCCAGCCGAAGGCAAGATAGGGATTTTGCCGCAGCCTCAACATCACAAAAACCGTTATAACTACCAGCAACAAAACCGCCCCTGCAACTTGCCAGAGCGGCAAAGTGCTGCCTGGATGGGGATAAAAAACCGCCAGCCGACTCGGCCAAAACATCCTCCCAATATACGCTATGTATGTTACAAGGGCATTTCCAATGCGATAAAGAAGTGGGTACTGCGTAACAGTTTTCACAAGCCCCGTGCGCTCTTGTATAAGGTAAACTATCGCACCGGCGGCCACGGACAAAACCAAAAGAGGCACTTTTTCCCAAATACATCGGCTTACTGAAACAGATACAACACTTCGTGTATAATTGGAATAACTTTGTCCTTTGAACTTCAATCGGCCGAGAGGCCAGTAGTCCAAAAGCAAAAACACAAACGGCAGCGTAACCAGCATCTGCTTGGCCATAAGACCTAAGCCTAAAGCCAAAGCCACCAGCAGATACCTGCCAACACCGCCTCGTTCCGCATATCGCACATAAGCCCACATTGTAAGTATCCAGAAAAGGGTACTGAGCACATCCTTGCGCTCCGATGCCCAGGCGACGGATTCAACGTGAAGTGGATGCAGGGCAAAGGCCGCAGCGACAAACGCACTTGACCATAAGCGACCTGTTATCCGGTTGAGAAGCAAAAAAAGCAATACGGCGTTGGCTGTATGAAACAGAACATTCGTAAAATGATGACCGCCTGCATCCAGCCCATAAAGCTCACAGTCGAGCATATGCGACAACCACGTCAGCGGATGCCAATTATAGGCGTGTGCTTTGGTGAGTGCCCAGACAAGCCCCTGCCGTGTCAGGCCGGCCTTGACATAGCTGTTATCATAAATGTAGAGGTCATCATCAAAATTGATAAACTCATGATGACGAACCTGCCAGAAGGCCGTAAGGGTTGTCAATACCAGGGTCAGACAAACTAAAAAAATGCAATATTTGTTTGATGCTTTATTCATCTACCTGGGGAAGAGCTTTGATTTGACCAGATTCATCTTGGCCAATCGAAATATCAAGGCGGTCCACAAACAACCGAAACCATACTTGACACTGCGCCAAAAATTGATTGAAGATGCCTGGCGAAAATAGCTGGTCGGACAACTCACCTCTGCGATAGTATGGCCATACCACAATATCTGCGCCAGTATCTGGTTATCAAATACGAAATCATCAGAATTGGCTTCGAGTGGCAGCTGCTGCAGAAGCTTGCGGGAAAAGGCCCTGTAGCCCGTATGGTATTCGGACAGCTTTGCGCCGGTGAAAATGTTCTCTACAAGGGTTAGAAAGCGGTTTGCAATGTATCTCCAAAACGGCATTTTGCCTTTCAGCGCATAGCCTCCGAGAATTCTCGAACCGAGCACACAGCGATAAAGGTCACTGCCAATCATTGAGGCCATTGCGGGTATCAGCTTTGGCGTGTACTGATAATCGGGATGCACCATAACAATGATATCGGCACCGTGTTCCAGCGCCAAAGCGTAACAGGTTTTCTGATTGGCGCCATAGCCGAGATTGCTTGGATGAGTGTGAACAACAGTATTGGGCAGTTTGGCTGCGATAGCGGCGGTCTCATCACTGCTGGCATCATCAACGATAATAACAAGGTCAACGATATTTTGTGCCATAACCTCGTCGTAAGTCTGGACAAGCGTCTGTGCCGCATTATACGCCGGCATCACGACAACAACTTTTTTGTCTTCAAACATACCAGTATCTCCTGCAGGAGTATAAATTTCCCCCGACCAAATGTAAAGACTATTAAGTGGTTGGTCTGTTTGCTTATAGTAAATAGGGTTATCCTGCCGATGGGTTGACGATGCTGTCTCGATGTCCCAGTAAATTTTTATAACAGGATTGACAGAACCGCCTCTTTCGATTAAAAATCTATTCTGTTAACACCAATTTGGGTTCCCATTTTGCAGTTTTTCGCAAAATGTGGTCCCACTTGAAAGGGTAAAATTGTGAATCTAAAAGGTGTTATTCCGGCCGGGGGCACAGGTTCGCGCCTTCATCCCCTGACCAATGTTACAAACAAGCATCTTCTCGCTGTCGGCCGCAAGCCTATGATTTACTATCCCATTGAAAAGCTTATCAACGCCGGAATTGATGAAATCCTGGTTGTAACCGGCGTCGAGCATATGGGCGACGTTGTAAATCTGCTTGGTTCAGGAAAAGACTTCGGCTGCCGATTTACCTACAAGGTGCAGGACGAGGCCGGAGGAATCGCCCAGGCAATCGGCCTGGCGGAGGATTTCTCTCACGGCCAATCTTTGCTTGTTATTCTTGGTGACAATATCTTTCAGGCACAGCTAAACAAATATACGGACAAATTCACAGCCCAAAAAACCGGCGCAAGAGTCCTGCTTAAACAGGTCCAACACCCCCAGCGGTTCGGCGTCGCACAGATTCATAACAACAAGGTTATCAATATCGAGGAAAAGCCAGCGAAACCCAGGTCAAATTATATTATTACCGGCATATATTTCTATGATGCAGGTGTCTTCGACATCATAAAAACGCTCAAGCCCTCGGACAGGGGCGAGCTTGAAATCACCGATGTCAACAATGCCTACATTGCAAAGGGACAGTTGGAGTATGATATTCTCGATGGCTGGTGGACTGACGCCGGAACCTTCGAATCACTTGAAAGGGCTAATGAATTTATTATAAAGGAACCACCTCAATGACAAAAAAAACAGTAACGTTAAAAACGGTTTTTTCAGACGCAGGACTAATTGTTCGCAGCTCCGGCGCTCTGATTGACGGAGTTGGCCTGCGACGTGCCGAAGTTATCCCCGACGAGCGAGGCAGACTCGGCGAAATAATGCGCGCAGACGACCCCTGGTTTGAAAAGTTCGGACAGGTATATTTTACTACGACATATCCCGGAGTTGTCAAGGCCTGGCATTCTCACAAAAAGCAAACCGACCACTTTTATGTCATCCGAGGAACTGTCAAAGTCGCTCTATATGACCAACGACAGGATTCGCCAACTCTCGGCACTGTAAATGAACTTTACCTTGGCGAACATTGTCCCGGCCTGCTTCGGATACCTGCCGGCGTCCTGCACGGCTGGATGTGTGTTGGCCGGACCGAAGCGTACATCGTAAATGTAGTCTCGGGATTGTATAACTACGATGAGCCTGACGAGT
This sequence comes from uncultured Pirellulales bacterium, assembly GCA_964564845.1. Classification (GTDB taxonomy): domain Bacteria; phylum Planctomycetota; class Phycisphaerae; order Sedimentisphaerales; family Anaerobacaceae; genus CAYXPG01. Next base: position 22,492 of record CAZMCN010000003.1, read on the forward strand.
TCCGCACCGACCCGGCCGACAACAACATCCCATACGATTGGACACGTAAAGATGGCTGAGGATAAAATCGCTGTTCTGGGAGGCAGGGGGATGCTCGGGACAGATTTGGCACATGCCTGCGCCGAAAAGGGTCTTGATTTCGAAGTTTTCGACCTGCCCCGCTTCGACATCACCAATCCTGAGCACCTTAGCAATATCTTAAGTCACTCACCAATCGTCATCAATTGTGCGGCATATACAGATGTCGAGAAAGCTGAATCTGAATTTGACCTGGCATATCGGGTCAACGCCGAAGCGGTTGCAAACCTCGGCGCCACTGCCAGAGACACCAAAAGCTGGGTGCTGCACATCAGCACGGATTTTGTGTTCGATGGAAAACTCAACAGACCCTACAATGAAACCGACAAGCCAAATCCAATAAATGTTTACGGTAAAACCAAACTTGCGGGTGAAAACCTTCTGGCTGAAAGCGGCTGCCAACACTGCATAATCCGCATCGAGTGGGCTTACGGCCATGCAAGAGAAAATTTCATAACCAAACTAATAAAGCATGCAAAAGCCGGCGCCAATATCCGTGTGGTTGATGACCAGACAGGCTCACCAACCGCAACAACCCAGGTAGCTGAAACCATCTGCGAACTCCTGCAGAAAAAACCTCAGGGACTGTTTCATTTCGCCGCCTCCGGATGCGCCACTCGCTTCGAAGCAGCAAAATTCATTTTTGACACACTCCGAATGTCTGTTAATTTAACCGCCTGCAAAAGCAGTGACTACATTACAGCAGCGGCAAGACCCTTGAACAGCCGCTTCGATTGCAGTAAGATTCAGGCTCTGCTTGACAAGCCAATCAAAATGTGGCAGATACCGTTGAAACAATTTTTGGAGCAGTTATGACAAGGATTCTCGTAACAGGCGGCGCCGGTTTCATCGGCAGCAACTTCATACGAATGGTGCTCTCGGAGCATAGCGACACTTTCATTGTCAACCTCGACAAGCTCACCTATGCCGGCAATCTTGAAAACCTGGGCGATTTCCTGGACAATCCGAACCATAAATTCATCAAGGGCGATATTTGTAACACCAGGCTCATTAAAGAGATTCTCGACAAATACAAAATCGAGTCAATTATTAATTTTGCCGCTGAAAGTCACGTTGACCGCTCTCTGCTTGCGCCCGAGGACTTTTTGGAAACAAACGTCAAAGGTACTTTGACTTTGCTAAAGGCGGCGCTGAACAAAAATATAGAACGATTCGTCCAAATCTCAACGGACGAGGTTTATGGCTCTCTCGGTGCGGAAGGCAAATTCACCGAAGATACACCCTTCAGTCCCAATTCGCCGTATTCGGCCTCAAAGGCCGCCGCCGACCATCTCGTAAAGGCCTTCGGGGCTACCTGGGGACTCAAGTACAATATCACTCGATGCTCGAACAATTACGGGCCGTATCAGTTCCCCGAAAAAATGATTCCGCTAATGATTAATAACGCTCTCAACGATAAGGAATTGCCCGTTTACGGCGACGGCCTCTATGTGCGAGACTGGCTGTATGTTTACGACCACTGCACAGCCGTCTGGAAAGTGCTTACCGAAGCACCACCCGGAGAGATATATAATATCGGCGGCTGCAATGAAAAAACAAATCTCGAGGTCATCGAGATAATACTGCAGCGTCTCGATAAACCAAAATCACTCATAAAGCATGTAACCGACCGGCCCGGCCACGATAGAAGATATGCCATTGATGCCGGAAAGATAATTACGCAGCTAAATTGGAAGCCGTCAGTGGCCTTTGAAGAAGGCATTGAAAAAAGCATTGACTGGTATTTGCAGAACCGCAAATGGCTCGGCAACGTCGTTTCCGGCCAGTATCAAAAATACTATGACTCATTCTATTCGAATAGATAACCCCGCCCCTGCGGCAGGGGCGGGGGGTTATTAGTATCTGTCCCACAGGTACAATAATCGCGGCCTGCCCAGTTCATACAACACATCTCTGTCGATTGCCAGAGTGTTTTGCCTTCTGGAAGTTATAAAATCCGAGAAGGAAAACGGCCTGCAATACTCCACCACCCGGGCCTTTTCAATTTCCGCCATTGCCAAAATCTCTTCTATCACATCATCGATGTAGCCGATTCCATCTATCATTTTTTCCTCGAGGGCTTCGGCGGTGCTGTAGATACTGCCGTCCGCCAGAGCCTTAACCTCATCCAACGAAAGCTCTCCTCTCCCGTCGGCCACAACCTGCACAAATCTCTCATACGCAGGCCTGATTAATTTGTCCTGCAGATATTGTCGCTGCTCTTCTGTGGGCATCTGGAAGGAACTCGGCCAATCCTTTTTCAGCCCCGACTTTTCGATTATCGGCTGAATGCCCAGCTTCTCTTCCAGCAGCTCCTGAAGAACAAGATACCCCATTATTACACCTACCGAGCCGGTAATCACCGTTGGTTCAGCTATGATTTTGTCGCACCCAACCGACGTATAATACCCGCCGGAAGCGGCAATGCCCTGCATAAACGCGACGACCGGCTTTTCTGTTTCGCTGCGATACCTGAGAAGTTCGTTATAGATTTGGTCGCTGGAAGAAACCAGCCCGCCCGGCGAATTCACACGAATAATCAATCCCTTCACCCATTTGTCTTTCCTGGCGGTCTTTAGTTGACTGAAAACATCTCGGGCCTGTTTGTCATCTATTATCCCCTGCACATTGATGACAGCGATTTTATTTGTCCGGGGCCCTTCCTTTATAACTTCTTCGGTAAAAACACCTCGTCGTCCCGTTGCAAAAACCGCAACCACTGTTATCAGCATTACAAACAGCAGTATGTTGGCCAGCACAGACATTGCCAAAACAATGCCCCAGAAAACCCTCCATCCTGTTCGTTTCTTTCGCGGCTTTGCCGCCGGCTGGTTTTGCGCCGGGCCAGGAACCGGTTCCGGCGACCGCGATAAATTATTGTTCTCTTCAAAATCCATAATCAACCCTTTCAAATTTAGTTCATTGTTCATTGTCGATGAAGTACGAACTACAAACTATCAACTCATTTTATGAACTATGAACAAACTTACGATGCTGGTGTTCAGCCCGTTCAGGCCCCGACTGGGGCTGGGCCCGCAGCCACACGAACAATTCGCGCTCCCAACTGAGTTAGTAACTCGTATGGTGTGGTTTGAATCTCGGCTGCAATGGACTCAACGCTGTTCGGTGCACTGCGAACATTGTCTATAATTATAACCTCATCTGACGCTGATAACTTACATCCCTTATCTAAAGGAACACTTAGGTCTATTGTCGTTAAGTCCATACTTATCCTGCCTACCACCGGCACTATATGGCCGGCAACAGTCATCTTGCCGATATTTGCAAGTCGCCGGTCGTAGCCGTCACCATAACCAATCGGAACCAGCCCGACAACCATATCCTTCGATGCCCTGTAAGTGCAGCCGTAGCCGATATAAGTGCCCGCAGGTATCTTCCTCACAAGCGTCAAATAGCTGACAACTTTCATAGCCGGCTTAAGGTCGGGCCTGTTATGTACCTCCGGGCTGGGAAAACATCCGCATATCGAAATCCCCGGCCTTATCATATTAAAATGACTCTCATGCAAATCAAGCACCGCAGCGCTGTTGGCACAATGAATTATTGGAATCTCTATGCCATTTGTCTGTAATTGTTTAATAAACTTCGTCAGTCTTTGTAACTGATAATTAGTGAAACTCTTGTCCTTCTCATCTGCTGCAGCAAAATGAGTATAAAGTCCCTCAATAATAATGTTCTTGTTTCCTCTGATTTGTCTTATCAATTCGCACAGTGGCTCTTCGCTAATTCCCATTCGGGTCATACCGGTATCGAGCTTTACGTGGACTACCGCAGGCTTCTTGAGTGACTCAGCAGCCGCAGATAATACATCGACATCCTTTTTGTTTGTAACTGTTATCCGCAGGCCACTTTCCACTATCCATCGGGCGAGTTCTTCTTTCTCTTTTTCGCTGTATATGCTAAATTCCGCCCCTAATAACAATATGGGCCCCTCCCAGCCGAGTTCCTGCACCTGCCGGGCCTCGGCTATGGTCGCAACGCAAAGCATTTCAACCTCGGCTGTTTTAAGAGCAGGCAAAACCACCTCAACTCCATGGCCGTAAGCATTACACTTAACCACCGCGCACAACTTACATCGCGGAGGTATGACTTGTCTAAGAATTTTGCAATTATGAACAATAGCAGACAAATCAATCTGCGCCGACAAATAGTAACGTTTATATTCCATAGTTTTAACTCTTAACTAACTCAAACTGACCGTTTTTTCGAAACGGGTCAGTTTGAGCGTCGTTCCGCCGTTAGGCGCGCACTGCGGAGTATTTCGTATCTGGTTCGTTGAAGCCGACTACGTCGGCAACTATTTTAACTTTTTCTTTTACAATGACTTATATAAAGTCTTTCCAGTCAACCGGTCAGTTTGTGTAACTAAGGTAATTGCACCCGCATTATAGGGTCAACAAACTATGTCGTCAACTTGTTAAACTCGCCGGCTCTTAATCGCTGCAGGTAATCACGTTTTTTGGCTGCGACCAGCCCGACCAAAACCACCAGGCCAATCAGGTTCGGTATCGCCATCAAAGCGTTAAATATATCAGCCAGGTTCCAGATAATCCTAAGCCGGCCTATTGCACCGACAACTATCAGCACAAGATATACATATCGATACCATTTAATCGCCCCCGCCCCGAAAAGATACTCGGCGCAGCGGTCACCATAATACGACCAGCTGATTGTTGTCGAATACGCAAAAAAGATTAAACCAAAACCAACAATATATTGCCCATAGCCGAACAGCCCGATATCGAATGCTTTTGCCGTCAGAGAGCTGCTGGTCAAGCCGCTCGAGCGTGCGCCCGTAACCAGTATGACCAGCGCAGTAATCGAACAAATGAGTATCGTATCTACAAAAGGCCCGAGCATTGCGACGAACCCCTCGCGGGCCATCTCTTTGGTCTTCGCAGCCGCATGTGCCATCGGTGCCGACCCCAGCCCCGATTCATTACTAAAGACACCACGGGCAACACCAAAGCGTATGGCCGTCCCCACTACCCCCCCAAGTCCGGCATAAGGAGTAAAGGCATATTTGTAAATCATCGCCAGGCACTGAGGTATTTTATGAACATTAAGGATAAGAACCACCGCCCCGCCCAGCACATATATAATGCACATCAGAGGAACCAGCCTGGCCGTCACGCCGGCAATTCGCCGAATGCCGCCCAAGATTACCAGCCCCACCAGTATAGCTAATACCAGACCAATCGTTAAGTTAAAGGAACTTACGCCAAAACCCGCTACTGTTATCTCTGATTGCTGCCAGCCTTCCGGCAGCACATATTTCAAACCATCAACCACAGAGTTGGCCTGCACCATATTGCCGATACCGAACGAGGCGATTATGGTAAATAATGCAAAGGCCGTCGCCAATAACATCCCCAACCGGCGTGTTGCCCCCTCACCTGCCAAACGAACCAGCAGCATTGGCTGAAACCCCTTTGAAAGAAAATACATCGGCCCGCCGCTGGCTGAACCATCCTCGTGGATATCGCGAAAATGCAGTGCCAGCGAACAGGAGGTGAACTTCGTTGCCATTCCCACCAATGCCGTAATCCACATCCAGAAAACCGCTCCCGGCCCTCCCATCGCAATGGCAGTTGCCACTCCGGCAATATTGCCTGTCCCTATAGTTGCCGAAAGTGCTGTAGTCAAAGCCCGAAAGTGTGAAATGTCACCGGCATCTTCGATATTATCATATTTGCCGCTGACACATCCAACAGCGTGAGCAAAGTGCCGAAACTGCACAAAACCCAATCGGATAGTTAGATACAGACCTGTACCCACCAGCAGGAATATCATAACAGGCCCCCAGACTACCTCGCCAAGTTTGATAAGCACCTCTTCCATCGTTTTCTTCTCTTTGTCAAAAAATCTTCACTTTTGTCGGTTACTAAAGGGGACCCCCCAAACGCAACATTTCGCGTTTGGGCAAGCCAAGCAAGTTTTAACCATAGGTGCTGTAGATGTACCCGAATGCCGCAAAAACGTCAAGTTCGTTCTCAAGATTTTTTACAGTCTTAACCGACCTCCGCACCCCCTAAAGTTACGCATCGAAGCTTGACATTGGCCATTTTTGAGTCTAAAACAATCCTATGAGTGACTCTGTTCCACATCCAAAGAAAGCTGAACTTTCGGCCGCTACGGCTGCAGCTGCTCAGCAGCACTTCTCGGCCAATCCGCATTACCGCAGGAGGATATGGCTTTCAGCGGTGCTCATCATTGCCGTTGGCGTTACCGCCTATTTCAACAGCTTCCAGGGCGGATATCTTCGCCCCGATGATGTGCTCTCAATAACTGATAACCCCCACATCCAGAAACTCTGGCCGCTCTCGGAAGCAATATCCCTGCCGCTATGGAGTACCGGTGCCACAGTGGCCGGCCGACCTATCCTCAGTCTGTCTTTCGCTATCAACTATGCTTTCTCAGGTCTCGAACCCTGGGGCTATCACCTGGTCAACCTTATCATACATATCTGCGCGGGCCTGCTGCTGTTTGGTATCATTCGCAGAACCCTGCATTTAGAACGATTTCACCGGCGTTTCGGACAAAGAGCTTTGCCACTGGCATTGGCCGTTGCGCTAATCTGGCTCGTCCATCCCTTCCAGACCGAAAGCGTTACCCAAATCGCCCAGAGGGCCGAATCGATGATGGGGATGTTTTTCCTCTTGACGCTCTATTGTGGCATTCGAGGCTTTCAAAGTAACCGAAGAGGCCTTTGGTACTTGGCTTCGGTTCTGGCCTGTGCGCTGGGAATGGGTACGAAAGAGGTTATGGCAGCCGCCCCGCTGATAGTGGCCTTGTACGATTATGTCTTCGTCTCAAAATCCTTAAAGACAATGCTGCGCCAACGCCGGGGCCTCTACATATCCCTGGCCGCAACGTGGACGATTGTGCTCGCTCTGGTAATCATCACGCACTTAAAACCTGCCCCCTCAAACTTGATTAATAAAAATTGGATGGTGCTGAAAGATGCAGACTGGCTCGGATTTACCCTGGCCCAGCCCGCTGTGGTCCTTGAGTATCTCCGATTGTCACTTTGGCCCTGGCCCCAGGGCTTCCAGGGATTACTCACCCCTCCACTTTTGTCAGCTACCACCTTCGGCGTAATACTTTCTGTAGTTATTGTTCTTGCGCTGCTGGCTTTGATATTCTGGGGACTTTTACGTCATTCCTGGCCGGCCTTTACGGGCGCCTGGTTCTTTCTGATTCTGGCGCCATCATCGAGTTTCATCCCGACTTTGGATGTCTCAGGCTGTCTTCACCGAATGTATCTGCCGCTCTCTGCTGTGGTGGCAACTGTGATTTTTGGTGGTGATTACTTTTTCAGAAAGCTCTTCGGCGCCCGTCCGGGCCAAAGCACTATTAAAACGCTTACTCTGACTGTGGTACTTGCAATCGGGGCAGCACTTACTTTTATGACCGCCCAGCAGAACAAAAACTATCGAAGCGAAGTTGCAATGTGGACCGGCGTCTTGCGCCATAATCCGGACAGCACCGACGCCCATACTATTTTAAGTAAGGTATTTTCCGAGCGAGGGGATACCGTAAGAGCCGACTTCCACTCTCAAGAGCTTCTCCGAATCTATAAGGATAAATATGAACGTGTGATTCAAATCGACCCCAACCAAAAAAAAGCTCACTACAATCTCGGCATCGTATTCGCAAACCAGGGAAACCTCGAACGGGCCAGGGTCGAATTCGAATATGAAATCCGCATCAATCCCAACCACGTCGAGGCCCACTACAACCTTGGCAACATCTTCCTGACAGAGGGTAAGCTGGACAAAGCCGCAGCAGAATACGAGCGGGCTATCAGCATAAAACCGGAGCAGTTCGCCGATTACATAATTGACCATGTCAATACCCAAATCAATGCCCGCATTAACCTTGGCAAGGTTTTATTAGGGCAGGGCAAACTCGACCAAGCCATTGCCAATTACGAAAAAGTCCTTGAGACGGCCCCGGACAATACAATGGCGATGAATAACCTGGCCTGGCTGCTGGCGACATGCCCCGATGACAACTTGCGCAACGGCCCGAGGGCCGTCAAACTGGCCGAACGCATCTGCGATGTTACAAACTATCAGACACCGACATTTCTCAATACACTGGCCGCTGCCTATGCCGAAGCCGGCAGATTTACCGAAGCTGTAGAAATCGCAACAAAAGCCCTGACTTTGACAAAATCACAGAACGGCTCTGCCGCTCAGATAAAGCAAGGCCAGTTGTATCTTGAGCGGTATAAGGCAGGCAGACCGTTTCGCTATCAACCCTGACCGCAGGCCGGACAGAACCAGAGTATTGTGGAGATTTACCGTAGCCTTTCATCGCCAAATTAAGTAAAGTGTGCTTATGGCAAAGCAAAAAAAAGCTAAAAAGAAAAAAACCAATCCCGTCAAAGATTGGCTTATCTATCTTGCGCTGCGCATTCTTATGATGTTTCTTCTTTTGTTCAATGTCGAAACCGTTCTCAAGTTTGCTTGTTTTCTCGGGCGCTTGTTGTGGAAACACTACCACCGTGGACGAAAGCGGGCCTTGGACAATCTACGTGCAAGTTTCCCTCACAAAAGCGAGCAGTGGATTTGGCAGACCGGCAGGCGAAGCTTCGAGCACATCGTTATGCTTACGGTCGATATTATGTTCACGCCACGGCTCGCAAAAAGACTTAACTGGAGGGATTACTCACGTTACAAAAACATCGAAAGGGCCAAATGGCTGATGCAGGAGGGAAAAAGCATAATGCTTCTCACCGGCCATTACGGAAACTTCGAAATTATGGGATATGTACTCGGCCTGTTCGGTTTTAATACCTACAGCATCGCACGCCCGCTCGATAACAAATTTATCAACAATTACCTCTACGAAATCCGCCAGCGGGTCGGACAGAAAATAATAGATAAAAAAGGCGCCGCTGAAATGATGTCTAAGTTGCTTGCGAGCGGCTCTACCCTCTGTTTCATTGTTGACCAGGATGCAGGCAAAAAAGGTATTTTTGTCGATTTCTTCGGCCGAAAGGCAAGCACATACAAGAGCATCGCCTTACTCGCCATTACAAATAATATACCCATAGGCGTAGCTTACAGCAGGAGACTTGATAACCGGTTTTTCTTTGAAATCGCAGTCAACCGACTGATTTTCCCGCAGGAATGGGCACAAAAAGACGACCCCATCGAATGGGTAACCGAAGAATACACCAAAGCAATCGAAGATTTCATCCGCGAAGACCCAACACAGTACTGGTGGCTGCACCGAAGATGGAAGCATCAACCAAAAGAAAAAAGAGGAAAAAGCCGCAGCGAACCTTCAGAAACACCGGCCGTCGATAATTTCAATACAGACAGTAATTAAGAAATGGCTCCTAAAATCCTTCTTGTAAATCCGCCTGTCCATGATTTTGCCGCCTATGATTTCTGGCTGAAGCCTTATGGCCTATTAAGTGTCGCCGGAATTGTCGGCGGCAAAGCTGATAGTTCGTAGTTCGTAGTTCATAGTTCATAGTTCGTAGTTCATAGTTCGTAGTTCATAGTTCGTAGTTCGTAGTTCATAGTTCGTAGTTCATAGTTCATAACAGACCGAGAAAAAGGAATTTCAATCAGACCCCGCCGTATGTTCGAGGAGTTCCTCAGCCGAACCGCCCCCTTTGTTCTCGCCCTTGTGCAGACAACAATGACCTACTGGTATCCCGGCGTCAGCGAAGTCATAGAAGTTCTTCGCAAATTCCAGCCGCAGGCAAAGATTATCCTTGGAGGAAACTATGTAACGCTTTGCCCTTCTCACGCAAAAAAACTCGGTGCCGACCTGTTAATAACCGCTGACAATCTCGAGCCGTTCTGGCAATTTATCAATATCACCGGCGACCTGAATCAGCCGCCGTTATGGAAAATTTACAACAGACTCAACACCAGCGTACTAAAACTCTCCGATGGCTGTCCCTTTAACTGCACTTATTGTTCCGTGCCGAAGGTTTACGGCAAATTCAAACCCCGCTCCCTGCGGCGCGCTCTGGCAGAGTTACAGCTCCTCTTAAAACTCGGCGCCGAAAATATCGCCTTTTATGATGACGCCTTACTGTACAAAGCCAACGAAGTTCTTACACCTTTCCTGGAAGACATTTTAAAACGCAACATAAAAGTAAATCTCCACACACCAAACGCCCTTAACGCCCGTTTTATCACGAGCGAACTGGCCGAGGTAATAGTAAAGGCCGGCTTCAAAACCTTCTATCTTGGTTTTGAGAGTGTCTCTTCACAGTGGCAGGGTTCCCATTTTGCAATAAGTAGCAAAATGGGAACCCGTCAGGCCACCGGCTCGAAGGTCCTCTCTGATGAGCTTGCCCGCGCCGTCGAACATCTCATCGCCGCGGGCGCCGCTGCTGGAAACATCACCGCCTACCAAATTCTCGGCCATCCGGCAATTGATATTCAGCAACTCGAAGCCTCGATGCGTTTTGTAAATAGGCTTGGTATTCGTGGAATGCTCGCTGATTTCTCACCGATTCCGGGAACGCCCGACGGAGAGTTTTGCAGGGGGTTCCCCAAACGCAAAATAATGCGTTTGGGGAACCCCAGAAAATACGCAGACTTAAACGAGCCGCTTTTTCACAACAATACCGCCTTCCCGATTATTCTGCTCGGCTTCAACAAAACAAACAGCTTAAAAGACCTCCAGCGAAAACTCAACCGCACCTTACCAAAATAATGGCCCCAGATTCGGTTTTAATGGGAGTTTGACCGACACTTCTGATATACTATCCTCCTTTTATGAAAGGGTTGAATTTATGACAAAACGCGCAAGCGGCATACTCCTTCATATAACTTCTTTGCCGTCGAAATTCGGCATTGGCGACCTTGGTCCGTCAGCTTATAAATTCGCCGACTTTCTCGCCGAGGCCGGCCAAAGTTACTGGCAGCTCCTTCCCTTAAATCCACCCGCCGCTGCTCGGAGTCCATATAGTTCACTTTCGGCCTATGCGGCAAACCCATTGCTTATCAGCCCCAAACTTCTCTATCAACATGGCCTTTTAACACGCAAAGAAATTCAGAGCCCCGCAGCTTTGCCAAAAGACCGGGTGGATTATCGAACAGTGCTGCCTTACAAAACAAAGTTGTTAAACACCGCTTATGAGCGTTTTAAATCCATCGCTGGCGATTCGCACTTCGAGAGGTTTTGCCAGGATAATGCAACCTGGCTTGAGGACTTCGCCCTGTTCGCCGCTTTGCGCAGGCGCTTCGGAACGGACTTCTGGCCTGATTGGCCGCCGCCTTTCAACAACAAAAACAAAATCACTCAAAAATCCCTTACCCCAAAAATTCAGGACTCTATAAACAGTCAAAAGTTTCTGCAATATCAATTCTTCAAACAATGGTTCGCCTTAAAGCGGTATTGCAGCCGACACAGAATCAAAATAATAGGAGACATCCCGATTTACGTCTCCTTCGACAGCGCCGATGTTTGGGCGAATCCGCATCTTTTCAAGCTCTCGAAAAGAAAAAGACCTCGCTTTATATCAGGCGTTCCGCCGGACTCCTTCAGCAAAAAAGGCCAGCTATGGGCAACCCCGGTTTACAACTGGCCGGCACTGAAAAAAACCGGCTATTCTTGGTGGCTTCGGCGAATAAAGCATAACTTGAAATTATTCGATGTCATTCGCATCGACCACTTCAGGGGCTTTGTTGCATACTGGCAGGTCCCCGCCGGCCACAAAACCGCCGCAAAAGGAAGATGGGTACGCGCCCCCAAAGATGATTTCTTCAGAAAACTTTTTAACCTCTTGCCGTCCTGCCCGCTAATCGTCGAGGACCTGGGCTTCATCACACCTGCCGTAAAAAAGCTCATCGAAAAATACCACCTTCCCGTAATGAGGCTCCTTCTTTACGGCCTCGGTGAAGATATGGCTGATAATGTCCACTCGCTCGGCAACCACATCAAAAACTCCGTCGTCTATACCGGAACACATGACAACAACACTGTAATGGGCTGGTTTGAAAACCAGGCCGGCCCGGAAGAAAAACAACGGCTGTTTGCACAGCTTGGCCGCAAAGTCCCGGCTGACCAATTGCATTGGGAATTTGTTCGCCTTGCGATGAGTTCCGTCGCAAACCTTGCTATTATTCCTATGCAGGACATACTGGGCCTGGGCGCCGAGGCTCGTATGAACCTGCCCGGCTCGGTTGATAAGAAAAACTGGTCCTGGCGATTTGACAGCCGCCTGCTCACTCCGTCAATTACCCGCAAACTAAAAACGATAACCAGAGATACACGCAGAACCCCACTCTGATATCTCACCACCGAAGGAGGGCAATGAGTTGATAGTTTGTAGTTCGTAGTTCATCGACAATGAACAACGAACCCCGCCCCAGTCGCCGGCGCTGAATCGCTCGGTCTAATGCCGTAAGGCATCCTGCGGAATAAAAAAAATTGATATTGTCTCAGCAACAATATATACTCGGTAAGGCTTTGAAAGTAAGAAATGTTATGGAGGATTTTATTGTGCGACTAATTAAAATAATAATAGCAGTTGTCATTATAAGTGCAACGAACAGCGGCGCTTCGGAGCAGAATGATTTCGACATCTCCGAATACTACGGGTTTGAGGAGATAGAAATAATCAAGCTCGACAAGGGTATAGAAGGTTTAATAACAGCCGACTTTAACGGTGACGGGCGAAATGATATTGCAGTAGTCAATAACAGTAAGGCCAAGATAGAACTTTTGATTCAGAAGGAAGCTATTGGGCCGACTGGCCCAGCAACAATCGTTGACCCGGAAGAGGTAGAGATAAATTTACTCAGCCCTCCCACCCGCTTCCAGAAGCAGTCGATAGCAGTTGCACAAAGAATTTTCAGTTTCGTCAGCGGTGATTTAAATTCCGATGGTATGATTGACCTTGCATTTTACGGTGACCCGAAGGGCCTGTATGTCTACCTGCAAAAGGCGGGCGATACTCAACCGGACAAAACAAAAACTATAAACTGGCAAACAAGAAAGAAAATCGAGATTGATGATGGTCTTTTGACTTCCAGCGCGCTGGTATGTGCGGATTTGAATAACGACGGAGCGAACGATTTGGCATTGGCCGGCAGAGAGGCGGTTTATATCATCACGCAAAAAAAGGACGGCACGCTGGCTGAGCCGGTTAAGTATCCGTCAGCAGCGAGAATACTCGGTATCAAAGCGGGCGATTTGAATGGCGATAATATAAACGACCTGGTTCTCATAACAGATGGAAAGGAAAAACCGCTCCATCTGCGGTTCGGCCTTGAGACAGGACAATTGGGGCCTGAAGTAGAATTTTTTATTGAAAAACCGTCAGTGCTGGCCCTTTATGACGTTGACGGGCTGGCAGCCCCGTTAGAAACAACAAAGACAGTTTCTAACGGGGCAAGGGACGAGATACTGACCATTGACCGTATCAGCAGCAGATTAAGCTGTTATAAATTTACCACCGAAACCCAAAAAGATGCCGACTGGCCGATTTTGTTTTATCCGCTTGCTTCAGGCCAGGCAGATACGAAGCGGGATTTAGTGGTCGCCGATTTCGACGGTGACGGTCTTGCTGACGTAGCGGTAAGTGACCCGGGCGCAGCGGAACTTATTTTCTATAAACAAACGGCAGGGGTTGGTCTGGCCGAACCGCAGAGATTTCCCGCTTTTGCCGATATTACGAACCTGTCGGTTGCAGATATCGACCGTAACGGCAAAGCCGACCTCGCCGTCCTGAGCGTTAAGGAAAAGGTAATCGGTATAAGCAAATTTGAAAATGAGAGATTAACGTTCCCCAAACCTGTTGAAGTAACCGGCGAGCCGGTAGCAATGGAGCTTGCCGATGTTGATTCCAGCGGCAGTATAGACTGCCTTTATATATCAAGGAACACTGATGATGTTAGATTTCTAAGGGCTGTTTATAATCTGGCAGCATCTCCTGCACCGAAGCCGGTAAAAACGGAGCCGAATCAGCCGGATGAGAGCGTAACCGACTTTAATGATGAATTTCGCGAAGAAGGGCCGGCTTTAGAACTCAAAAAATTAACTTCCAATCCGGAGGGTTTGAAAGTTCTTGACGTTGACCAGGACGGGCTGCAGGATGTTTTGATATTCGTCAAATATGACGACCCTATACTGGTCCGTCAGTCAGAGAAGAGGCATTTCGAACTGATTGATTCACCAAAAGCGCAGGCAAGTCTGATTAAAGATGTGAGTCTTCGTTCAATCGCCGCTGCCAACGTTGACGGCAAGGCGGGCAAAGAAATGCTGCTGGCACAAAAGAATTTTGCCAGGAGTCTGGTTTTTTCAGAGGGCAAAAAATGGAGTATTATCGACCAATACAACGCCAGGAACAAAGAGAACGAGATATCAGCGGTAGCTGCATTTAATATTGACGCTACAACCCCGGAGAACCCGGCTATCCTGCTGCTGGATGGTTTAAAGGGGCAACTACAGATACTTAAGGCCGGAGAGGATGGGACCTGCCGGCTTGAAAAAGTGGTGGACATCGGCAAGTGGAGCCAGGCAACCCATTTGAAAATGCTCTTTACGCCGCTCACAGGCCGAGGAGGCAAGAGCATACTGTTGTTTGACAGTGAGAAGTTTGCACTTGTAACACCGCCGAGCAGCAGCAATATTCCGCAGCGTTTTGAGAAGCAGTTCAGTTACGAGACTAAAATCAAAGACGGTGTGTATGGCAACCTGACAGCGGGTGATATTAACTCTGACGGCAAGGTTGATATTATTATGGTGGAATACGAGCGTGGCGAATACAAAGATTACCACATCGAAATATTAACGCTTGATTCAGAATCCGAGCCAATTCCTGCAATGCAGTTCAGGATATTCGAGGAAAAAACTTATCGCGGCAGTCCACGAAGAACGCCTGTTGTTGAGCCGCGAGAGCTGAAAATCGCTGACGTTACAGGAGACGGCAAAAGTGACCTCGTAACGATTATCCACGACCGCATAATTATTTATCCTCAAGATTAATTTCGTATTCGGCATCAGATGAAATGGTCGGCAAAAAAGGACAAGTTTCTGTCGCGCTCAGCGGTGGAGTTGACGGTTCGACGGCTGCTGTCCTGACGCAAGAAAAGGGCACAGCCGAAATGTAAGTGTTATTGTAACAAGGCAGACGGGCGGTGGATGGATTGATAATGCATACGACCAAAAAAAACTTCAAAGACCTTTGTAATTCTGTTCTTTATTATGCAGGCAAATGACAACATTTTAAGTATTCTCAGGGAAAAAGAATACAGCACAATTCAGCAGAGCCGGCGAGCAGTAATATTGCAGCCGGGCGCTATAGGCGATTGCATATTAACCCTGCCTTTGGCCAAATTTATGAAGGAATCGCTGGGGCTGGGCGGAATTGAGATTCTGGGACACACCGAATACATCGGAATACTGCCGGGCAGGACGTGCGTTGACAGAGTCCGCTCTATGGATTCAATGGATTTGCATCGGTTGTTTACTGAAAAAAAAGAATTCGACCTTGCGGACAAAGACCCTTTGATATATGTTTTTGCCGATTATGACTGGATTGTGACATTTATGGGTGAGCCTGACAGCAACTTTGAACAAAATTTGATATTCACGGCCCATTGCAGTCACAGCGCAGAAATAATAACCCTGTCACTGAAGCCGCCTAAGAAATTCTCAGGGCATTTAGCCAATTTTTACATACAGCAATTTGTCGAGCAGTGTGATATGCCTTTAGAGCCGATGCCGTTTTCAGGCGGTGAACAATTGATTAAAGCCGCGGAAGCGGATAGAAAAAGAGGCAGAGAGCTCTTAGCAGAAAAAGACGTTGATTTCTCAGCTAAGCTGGTGGTGCTCTGTCCGGGCAGCGGCGGAAAAGAGAAATGCTGGCACATTGATAATTTTTTATCAATAGCAAAAGAGCTTACCTTCAAAGGCATTGAAGTAATATTCCTTCTGGGACCGGCGGAAACAGAAAGATTCGGTGATAAAATAATCAGCAAAATAAACAACGCCGCCCAGTTGCTAACAGATTTGTCTTTGACGGAGGTTCTGGGGCTTTTTAGCTGTGCGGATGGATTTGTCGGCAATGACAGCGGTATTACTCATTTGGCAGCCGGTTCGGGAGTGAAGACGTTAGCTGTTTTCGGCCCAACCGAACCGGCTGTATATAAACCAATCGGGCCGGCTGTAAAAATACTTAAAAGCAAGGCATCAACCTTTACGAAACAGCACTCTGTAAAACTACAGCAGAAAATTGTGGAGGCCTTGATGGAGGTTTCGTAGTTGACCGTAATGGTTATTCTGATATAATGCTCAAGATAAGAATATCCAAATGAGTGTGTTAAAGTTAAATGTAAAGGCGTCTGTATGCAGGCCAGGACGTTAGGGGAATTGGCTGAATACGTAGGCGGTCGGGTTGTTGGGGACTGCGATATTATAATCCGCTCAGCCGCCACAATTGGAGGGGCCGGTGAAGGTGACATCAGCTTTTTGGCCAACCGCAAATACGAAAGTCAACTCGAAACAACCAGGGCCAGCGCAGTAGTGGCAAACAAAGAAGGAAAGTCACCAGCTGCACTTTTGATAGTCGATGACCCTTACTTTGCCTTTAGAGAAATTGTTGTTTTACTGCACGGACACCGCAACCACAAGAAAACAGGGACCAGCGATAAAGCTTCGGTAGCTAAAACAGCGGTATTGGGCAAAGATTGCCAAATCCATAATTTTGTAACCATCAGTGATAACGCCGCCATCGGTGATAGGTGCGTTCTCTATCCCGGCGTTTTCATCGGTGAAAAAACAATAGTCGGTGATGATTGCATTCTGTATCCTAACGTTGTGATTTATGAGGACTGCAGGGTTGCCAACAGAGTAACCATCCATGCAAACTCAACTATCGGCGAGGACGGTTTCGGTTTTGCAACACATAAAGGTGAGCATCATAAAATACCCCATATCGGCAGAGCGGTTATCGAAGACGATGTGGACATTGGAGCGTGCTGCGGGATTGAGCGGGGAACATTAGACGATACCGTCATAGGAAAAGGAAGTAAGCTTGGCGACCTTGTGAAGATAGGGCACGGTGCAAAAATAGGCTCGTACAGTCTGCTTGTGGCCCAGGTAGGCATTGCCGGCTCGACGACTGTCGGTCATCACTGCGCTCTCGGCGGCCAGGTTGGAGTGGTCGGGCACATCAATATCGGAAATAAGGTAAAGATAGCCGCACAGTCGGGTGTGATTAATGACGTTGAGGACGGAAAAGAAATCGCGGGCACACCCGCCATCGATGCAAATACGGCGAAACGAGCTTATAGTCTTATAGAATATCTGCCTGAGATTCGCAAAAACATTCGTACAGTTGAGAAACGGGTAACCAAGCTGGAAAAGCCTGCCAAATCTTAGCCGAACCGGTTTGGACGGACAACAAGCTTATGGCAACAGAAGAAAAAGTAATTGGATTGATTGCCGGAGACGGTCGGCTGCCATTTATGGTTGCAAAGGGAGCTAAGGATGCGGGACTGAAAATTATCTGCGTCGGTTTGGCAGGTTATGTAGAAGCCAGGTTGGCCGACGAAGTAGATGAATTTTACATTGTTGAGATTGCCCGGCCCGGAAGCTGGCTGCGGAAGTTAAAAAAACATGGTGTAACCAGAGCCATTATGGTAGGAGGCATCGCCAGAAGACAAATATATACCCGCCGGCGAATCCTGCGCTACCTGCCTGACTGGCGGTCATTCCGAATATGGTACTGGCGGCTTCGCCATAAAGACAAACAGCCCGATATGATATTAGGCGCCCTGGCTGAAGAGCTGGCCGGCGGCGGGGTAATTCTGGAGGACACAACAATGTACTGCAGGGAACATATTGCGAGCACAGGAACGATGACCAAATCACAGCCGAGCCCATCAATCAAGGATGATGTCGAGTTCGGCTGGGAAATAGCTAAAAAACTCGGCGAACTGGATATAGGCCAATCGGTCGCAATTAAAGAAAAAGCAGTACTCTCGGTGGAGGGGGCCGAAGGGACCGCAGAGATGATTGACAGAACTGGCAAATTGTGTAAAAATGGTTCGTGGACACTTCTTAAAGTAGCAAAGCCGAACCAGGATTTGCGATTCGATGTGCCCTGCATTGGGCCGGATACCATTAAAAGTCTGGCTGAAAACGGGGGCAAATGTGTGGTGGTCGAAGCAGACAAAACAATCATTATCGATAAGCCGCAAACAATAAATCTCGCCAATGAATTAGGCATAGCCATTGTAGGACACTAACATCGTGGCTGATGATTTCGATAAAATACAGCGGGGAAACTACACGCTATATATTCATAGAAATTTTCGCAACGAAGAGCTTGAAGAGGCCTTAACAGCCGGCAGAGAAAAATTGCAGCGGTTATACAAACCAACGGCGGTTGAGTCATCAAAATTTGCACGTGTGTATCAATTCACAGCGAAGTTAAACAATACAGAGAGAACAGTTTACTTTAAGCAATACCTCAGCAGGTCGGCCGTGGATTTAATTAAACATCTTTTGCGCCCAAGTCGGGCCAAAAGGGCATTTAATGCAACACAAATGTTAAAACAGAACGGCTTCAAAGCACCTGCCATTATCGCAATGGGTGAGCGCAAATCCGATCCTTTCAATACAGATAATTTTCTGTTAACCCTTGAGGTTGAAAACGGAAAACGGATTTATGAAATTATTCCCAACAGCGTTTCGAATTTGACGGCTGAGCAGATGCGAGATAAACGAGAGTGGCTGCGAGTACTTGGGCGTACAGTCGGCCAAATGCACAAGGCCGGCATTTTTCACGGTGATATGCGGCTGGGCAACGTGCTGGGACGAAAAAATAAAGATGGGCGGCAATTCTTTTTTCTTGATAACGAACGGACAAAAAAATTCCGCAGACTGCCCTTTCGGCTGCGAGTAAGAAATCTTGTGCAGCTTAATATGCACCACCAAATTGCCATCACTAACAGTGACCGTATGAGGTTCTTCAGGGAATACCGAAGCCAGAACAAAAACAGCAAACAAATCCGTCTGATAAAAAAAGTCGTTAAAATAACCAACCGCCGGCTGGAAAAAAAGTGTAAAAATTGGGTTTGATTGGGTTTGTTTTGCAGAAAATAGTTCGTAGTTC
>CAZMCN010000004.1:0-39161 GCA_964564845.1 uncultured Pirellulales bacterium
ACTCATTCACTCATTTACTCATTTACTCATTCACTCATTTACTCATTTACTCATTCACTCATTTACTCATTTACTCATTCACTCATTTACTCATTCAGCCGTTTCCTTTGTACCAACCGCAGCGGGGTCATTTCGTGTTGTCTTTTTAATATACATCTTCGGCGAAAAATGACAAAAAATCAAGCTTTTAACTGGGATGATTTGGAGCCCTTGTCGAAAAGCCGATTGCCAATTGACGAATTGAAATCGAAAATCGGAAATTCAACGCTCTTGCGGCTAATATATAGGGTAATTTTGCGGCCAAGCTGAAAAAATCCACCTGCAAAATACAAGTAGATATATATTTGTGCCTGAAAAAACAATCCTTGCCATCAGAGCACTTTTTTTGGTATATAAAGCTGGTTAAAGGCTGCCTTTTTGAATGGCTCAGGGCGCTCTGAACTTATGCGAATCAGATTAAAGCAATTCCGGCGAAAACTCCGTGCCGCGGCGATAGTCTTTATCGCGTGCGTCTGCGGCTGGTTCGTGATGGAACTGGAGATACTGGGAGTAAGAGTGCTCGCTCCGTATTTTGGTAGTGCTGTGTACGTGGTAATGGGCAGTGTAATCGGGGTTTTTCTTCTCAGCCTTTCGGCTGGATATATGGTCGGCGGATGGCTTTCCAGAAAAACCAACAGCAAGCGGACGCTGGGGGTCAACCTGATGGCGGCCGGCGTGTGGCTGTGTGCTATGCCATTTTTCATAGAGCCTGTGTGCGACGGGATATTCAATGTCGGGTTAGACGAGAAATGGGGCTCTCTTTTAGCTGCTCTTGTTCTGTTCGGCGCGCCGACCTTGCTGCTTGGCACGGTTTCGCCAACCGCAGTACGATGGCTGACGAGGCGAGCGAGCGATTCCGGACTCAATGCCGGGCTGGTGCTTGCCTTCTCTACCGTGGCCGGTTTTGCGGGCTGTGTGGTAACCGCATTCTACCTTGTGCTTCTTTCTATGCGGCACACAATCTGTGCTTCGGGCGTTGTCCTGGTAGCTCTGGGCGCAACGATTCTGGTGCAGGCGGCCGTGCAGGCCGGAAGGAACCTGAGCAGCGAAGCCGAAGGGAAAACAGATGAACAAATCCCGGAAAACCGGCATAGTTTTTACTCGATAGGAGACTGACGATGGAAAACAGGATGCACAGGGCGGTTATGATTTTGATGTTCTGCGTGGCGGCTTTTTGTCAGCCGTTGTTTGTCAGCGTGGTAGTCGCTCGTGGGCTGGGTCGGCTGATTCACAAGAAGAATTCGCTCTATCACCACATATTTGTTTACCAACGCGGGCCTGTTGTAACTCTTCAATTCGGCAAGCGGCGTCTCGTGCAGATGCAGAGCCAGGTTAACCTAAGTAATTTACGGGAGCACGTGCTGGAATACACCAGGCTGGCTTTTTGTGGGCTGCTGTATGAGCCGGAGCCGAAAAGGATGCTTGTGCTGGGGCTGGGAGGCGGAGTAATCCCGCGAGAGATGCACCATTACCTGCCGGCGCTTGAGATTGACGTGGTGGAAATAGACCCTGAGATTGTGCTGATAGCAAAACGGTTTTTTGGCTTCCGGGAGGATGAGAAGCTAAGGGTGCACACTGACGACGGCCGTATGTTTGTTAAAAAACAGCTCCGCCGTGACCCCGTGCCAAAATACGACATTGTTATCCTGGATGCATTCAACAGCGACTATATCCCGTTCCACCTGATGACGAAGGAGTTCCTTGAGGAAGTAAAAGGTGTTCTCGCTGAGGACGGCGTGGTCATTGCGAATGTGTTTTACTCCAACCGTCTTTTTGATGCGGAGCTGGCGACCTTTTTGTCTGTCTTCGGGCGGTGTCAGGTGTTTTTTGGGGCCTATTCCACGAATGCCATGCTGGTGTCGCCCGGGCTGAGGAGTCCGACGCTTACCGTTAAAGAAGCTGTAGGTCTTGCGAGGATGCTGCAGCGCAAACACGGGCCGGCCTTCGACATGCTGACGGTAGCGAAGCGGCTGCGACCTGAGACACGTCCGGAGCCGCGCGCAAAAGTGCTCACTGACGACCTGGCGCCCGTGAACTGGCTGCGCACACAGAAGAGGAGAGGAGCGCCATAACATGTTCCTCAAAAAACGAAACCACCGATTATTGAAGGGTTCCCCCAAAAGAACTTTAATCAACTGCCTGGGGAGGCCCCAAACGCATTATTTGGCGTCTGTGGAACCTCTTCTATTCTCTCGATTAGGCTACTGCATCCAATTCCATATCTGTCAGGTCCTCTTCTCACAAGGAAAAAAATTACAGTCTGCTCGGTCTCTATACCGCCTATAAATCTTTCCCTTCTGGCATCTTCAAAAAATTCTCTTTCAAGAACTCCGTCGAAGCAATATGTTTTATCCAATAACGAGGAAGGATATTCTTGTATAAGTTCTCTGAGTCTCTGCCTTGAAATATGTATCCCCCCCATCAATTGATGGATTTGGCCGTTTGCGTCCCGCTTTATCCAGAATTCTTCGCCTTCTTCGATTTTCTGAATATAAACACCGCCTTTTTTTGTAAAAGACCTTTTTTCCATAAAGATTAATATACTCAAACTGGTCGATTTTTGTTTCCGACACGGATTAACACTGTATTTAAGAATTAAACGCCAAGACCAACTATTAACATTCTATCTCAATTTAACGCTTTTCGACAAGACAAATGTGATGACCTTGAGGGTGTAATGAGTAAGGTCATTGTTCGGCTGTAGCTGAAAAATTTACGTGCAAAGTGCCAATGCACCCGGGTGATTCTGAATGCTGTTCGCTGTGGGCCGGTAAGACATCAAAAATCTTGCATATCGCAATTCAGTCCGCTATAATCCCGCCACGGGGTCCCCCCAAACGCGAAATAATGCGTTTGGGGAACCCACTGTTATTTAAGGAAAAAGGTTATGGCCAACAGCTGGGATAGTGGGGGCAGAATCATCCGCAGAGGGGCTTATCCAGAGCTTACTCCGACCGTTGTTTTTGTAGGTTACGTAATAGGGGCGGTTCTTACGGTGAGTATGGGATATGCTTGCTTGATTCTCGGCTTTTCGCATGAGGGTTCGGAGCTGGCGGCGATATTGGGCTTTGGTGTTCTTCGCGGGCTAATGGGGCGACGTAGCATTATCGAAAACAATATCAATCAGACTATTGCCAGTGCTGTTAACGGTGCATCGGCTGGTATGATGTTCAGTGTGCCGGCCCTTTTTATTCTGGGTCAAACAGATTTCAACCCTGTTCTGATGGTTTTTTCGTGCATTGCCGGTGGCATTTTGGGTATTGCGTTTATAATACCGCTTCGCAAACATATGATAGACTTTGAACGGCTGACGTATCCGGGGGGGGTTGCTGTTGCGACGGTGCTCAAATCGCCGGGCGCCGGCGTAAGAAAAGCCATCCTGCTGCTGTGCGGGGCGGCGGCAAGCGGCACAGTTCACTTTATAACCGAAATTAGCGGCTGTGACAGTTGGGACATTGGCAGTTTAATCGGAATGCCCGATTATATGAACGGTATATGGTTCCTGTCGCTGCTGACAATTGGAGTGGGGTTTATTGCGGGGCGAGGTGGAGCTTACTTTATAATCGGCGGCTTCGTGTGCTACTGGATTTTGTCGCCAATGCTGAAGGTTATGGGGCTGCTTCCATCTGCTGAGACGCTAAGTGAGCTTGGGGCGACTATGCCAAACTATCTGCGTGTGAGTTTATTCAGGCCGGTCGGCATCGGTATGCTCGTTGGGGGGGCACTAACCGGTATCGTGCTTGCATTTCCGCTGATAGCAAGTGCGGTTCGCAGTATGCAGCAAGCGTCAAAATCAAAGACAGCCCACTCGAAAGATGAAATGCCGATTCAAATTCTGTATGCAGGCGTGGCGGGTGCGGCGATTGTGCTTTTTGTAACGGCCATTATGTCGGTGAAAGAAATGGGCATTATCATAGGCGGTTTGATGGCGCTGTTCGGGACATTCTGGATCTGGGTGGCAGGGGTTATTCTCTCGGAATGCATTGGTCGGACAAACTGGTCGCCTTTGAGCGGAATGACGCTGATAGCTGTAACGGTGCTGGTTGTTATCTCCAGCGGACTGGGTGATAAGGCATCGATAATTTCCTCGGTAATGGTAGGTGCGGCGGCGTGTGTGGCAATGGCACAGGCAACCGACCTTATGCTGGATATGAAGACCGGTTATCTGGTCGGGGCGTCACCGAAGATGCAGGGGTTCGGGCAGTTTTTGGGGACGTGGCTTGGGCCGGCCCTGATTATGGGACTGATATTTGTGCTGCACAAGGCCTACGGTCTTGGCAGCGAACGTCTTCCGGCCCCGCAGGGCCAGGCACTTGCCAGTATGATAAAGGGTATCTTAGGCGGTGAAGTGCCGTTGGAGAAATATATCGCCGGAGCGGGATTGGGGGCACTGCTGAGCGGCAGCGGGGTCGGCGGGCTGGGTATCCTTGTCGGATTAGGATTTTACCTGCCATTCAGAATCGTTCTTACATACAGTATCGGCACAGTGCTTCGGATTGTTGTGGACAGGAAAATAGGCCGACGCTTCAGTGAAGAGGTCGGTATCCCCGTTGCAGCCGGCTTTATTATTGGAGAGGCACTGGTCGGTGTCGGCTTTGCGTTGTATTATGTCTTCGGCGGACTGAGTAAATAAAAAGGAACTGTTATGAAACAAGCTGGTTATTTAATGATAATTATAGGATTTATAGCCGGTGCTCTGCTTTCTGTGGTGGACGAATTGGAGGTTCAGTGGGGATTTTTTGTTTGTGCGTTGATTGTGGGTGTTATCGGGGTTGTGCTCGTACAATCAGCCAAACGGCGGTACACAAAATCAGAAGAAAAACTAACTTCAAACATACAGAATATCCAGGCCAGCCTGAGCCGGATTGCTGAGAACATAACACAGCTTAACGCAACAAAGGAATCGGTAGATACATACGATATGCGACATCGTATAGATGAGCTGTTCGGCGATGATTTGGAAATCTTTGTCCAGGCCAGGGAGAGCATCAGCCATTTGTACGGTCTGCAGGCATACGCGGATGTGATGAGTTATTTTGCATCCGGCGAGCGGTACCTGAACCGGATATGGTCGGCTTCGGCAGATGGTTATATCGACGAGGTGAGCATTTATCTGGACAAGGCCCAACAACAATTCGCTGATGCCCTTGCAAAGGTGCGCCGGTTGACTGTTCAGTAAGATGGTGGTATATTGTTTGGCTGTATATGTTTAATTCATTCTCAATAAAGGAACAGATTATGGAACGTTTATCAAAAAAAATCAAAATTGTTTTCTTGATAACACTACCGACACTCCTGATTTCTACACCGCTTTTCGCCAGTGAAGGGGGACTAACCCCTCAAATGGTTGAAAAAATTCGCAGCTCTTTCGAGATGGACACTCATACGAGGGCTATGTATAACGCCATCACGAACAATGACATTGCCGAGCTGGCTCTGAATCGTGACATAGTAAGGGGGCACAATGAGCTGTTCAGCCATAAAATCAAGACCAAAGGTATAACCAACCAAAAATCGAGCGGTCGCTGCTGGATTTTTGCGGCACTTAACGCCATAAGGCCGGCAGTTATAAAAAAACATAACCTCGAAAGCTTTGAGCTTTCGCAAAATTACATAGCTTTCTGGGACAAGATGGAAAAGGCAAACACCTTCCTTGAGCGAATGATTGAATTTCGAGACAGGAACCCTTTCGAGCGTGAGATGGTGATGTTGCTTCGAGCGCCGCTGCCGGACGGTGGATACTGGGAAAACAGCGTTGACCTGATAAAAAAATACGGAGTCGTGCCAAAAGAGATAATGCCTGAAACAAACAGCTCCGGCGGGACAAAACTGATGAACAAAGTCATCAGTCAAAAGCTGCGTGCAGATGCAGTAAAACTTCGTGAAATGAACAAGAAAAACAAGACGATTAAGCAGATGCGGGCTGAAAAAGAAAATATGCTCGCTGAGGTTTACAGGATGCTCGTTATGAATCTGGGTGAGCCGCCGAGCGAATTTCAGTGGCGGTATGAAGATGCAAATTCTCTGGTCAGCGAGATGAGAACTTATACGCCGAAAAGCTTTCTCGAAGATTTTGTCAAAACAGATGTGGGCGAATATGTAAATATCTTCAACGACACAATAAGAGATTACGGCCAACACTGCCAAATCAGGATGTCACGAAATGTGTATGACGGGCACGATATACATTATGCCAACGTTGACATCGAAACGCTTAAAAATATCGCGATGAAGTCGATACTCGATGACTCGCCGGTTCTGTTCGCAGCAGATGTGGGGTACGATATGAGCAGGAAAACAGGAATAATGGAAAACGGGCTGTACGACTATGATTCTGTTTACCAGATTGATATGAAGATGAATAAAGCCGAGCGTGCCCTGTACCGCAACAGCATAAGAGGGCATGGAATGGTCTTTACAGGTGTTGACGTCCAAGACGGAAAACCTCTAAAGTGGCTGGTTGAAAACAGCTGGGGGGATGAAAAGGGCAGCAAGGGATACTGGGCGTGTTACGACGAATGGTTCAATATTCACGTCTATAACATCATCGTAAAAAAGAAGTATGTTCCCGAAGAGATTCTGAAAATTTTTGAAAAGCCGGCTAAGATATTAGAGCCGTGGGACCCGATGCTGTGACAAACATAGTTTTTGGTTTGCTAATCGGCCCCGACAGATTCAATCTCTTTAGAGAGTTCTAAGTTGAGCTGCGGTTGATTCGGCAAGTTCGGCTACAATGTCGGTCTGAAAACCATCAACAGTATCGTGAGTCAATGTGCCGTCCTCATCTCTGAATCGCAGAGAAAGAGTTACACTCTTTTTGCCGGATGGTATTGCCTTTCCACGATATATCCCGACAAACTGAGCTTCTTCCAGTTGGTCGGGGGGCTTTTTGTTTACCGCCTTGACGATGTCAGCCCATGTGATATTTTCATCGACGATAATTGAGAGGTCTCGCTCAATTGCGGGAAATTTTGGAATAGGTCTGACTTTGAGCGGGCCTTTCTTCAGGGCTGCAAGCAACTCGAAATCCATTTCAGCGGCACAAGGTGCGAGGTCCTTAAAGTCAAATTTGTCCCTGACTTTTTTAGAGACAACGCCGGCGGTTCCAAAAACTTCGCCGTTCACCAGGATTTGAGCGCCGACTTCAGCCCAGAGCAAATCAGCAGAAGTAAAAACCGCTTGAGCATTTCTGTCGATGCTATTTATCAATCCCTCAAGCACACCCCGCAAATCCCTGAAGTCGCTGTCACAAACAATCGCCAGCTTGGTCTTTTCAATAGGCAAAGCATCGGCTTTGCCGGTTGGGACAAAGGTATCTGCGATTTCAAATATTCTGCACGGTGAATTTTTAGCGTTGAGGTTGGTTTTGAGGACGCCGAGCAAAGAGGCTATAAGGGTTTGCCTGAGCAAATTGGCGCTTTTTCTGGACTCATCCTTTACAGCTAGATGCTCTTTAGGGTCAATATCTGTAAAAAGCTGTGCGACAGAATTATCAACAAAGGTTACGTTAATTGTTTCGTAGAAACCGCATCCATTAAGGTAGTGCCCGACAGCCTCGGCTGATTTTTGACGGGCATCGACAGGGGCAACTTCTATGCTAATCTTATTCTCTGTGGGTATCCTGCCATAGCCGTACACACGAGCGACCTCTTCAATCAGGTCAACCTCACGGCAAATGTCGCTTCGCCACGACGGCACCGGGCAAACGAGCAGGTCATCTTTGCGTTGCGGCTGGAAGCTTAACCTTGAGAAAATCTTTACGACCTCATCGGACGGCACTTCGATACCAAGCAGCTTATTCAGTCGCGAAAGCCGCATCGTTATCTTTTTCTGCTCTCTTTTGCCGGGATAAATATCAACCACGCCTTTTGCTGCTTTACCGCCGGCAAGCTGAGTAATCAATTGTGCTGTCCGCTTCGATGCCCAGTCTATTTTTTCAATATCGACAATCCTCTCGAATCTGAAGGACGCCTCCGAAGGTAAAGCGAGTTTGCGGGAGGTCATCCGGACACTTACAGGGTCAAAATATGCATCTTCCAGAAGAATTGTGGTTGTTTGCTCATTTACTTCGGTATCGGCGCCTCCCATAACACCTGCTATAGCAACGCTCTTTTCGGCATCGGCAATAACGAGCATATCAGGGTTCAGCTCGCACTTTGTACCGTCAATACTTATAAGAGTTTCTCCCACAAGGGCTTTTCTGACGATTATTTTCCCCTGTGCAATTTTTTCATAATCGAAGGCGTGCGACGGCTGGCCGGCCTCCAACATCGCATAGTTGGTTGCATCAACTACGTTGTTGACGCTTCGCATCCCAACCGCTTCGAGTCTTTTTATAAGCCAATCCGGCGATGGGCCGACTTTAACGCCCTCGATAATCCGGGCGGTATATCGCCCGCATAGAGCCGGCTCGGCAACCTCAACAGTGGCAAGACTGCTGACATCTTTCTCAGATTCGGCCAGCTCGACAGCCGGAAGTTGTAATTTCCTCTCTATCGCCGCCGACAGTTCACGGGCAATTCCGATGTGGCTGAGGCAATCGCCACGATTACTGCTTACCTCAATATCAATTACACTATCATCGTCAAGGCGCTCTACCCCTTCGCACCGGAACCCTAAATCACTCAAAATATCCGCAATTTCGTCCGCAGAATCACCCGCTTTAACATAGTCATTCAGCCAGTTTAACGAAATTTTCATACAATATCCAATATCCAATATTCAATTATAACTTACCGTTATGCACAAAAGCTGTCAATCATTATTGCTCATTGAACAACAAACTACGAACTATGAACTATTTTTACACCACTTCTGCCACATTTTTCGATAGGCCTGTTCCACGCTGCCGGCAAATGCCTTCGAATCACACAGTGGGCTGGCAGCCAGCCTGGCCCGCATCGATGCGCGGATTTTCGCAAGGGCCTGCGGGTTTGCAGCAAGAGCGGCAGCTTTGGCAATATATTTTTCGGGTGTTGAGGCTGCAAGGGACTCTAACCCCGCATAAGTCAGTATGCTCAACCCGACTCGGCAGGCGTGATGTACGCCAACCAATGAGATTGTCGGTACGCCCATCCACAATGCCTCACAAGTAGTTGTCGCACCATTATATGGATACGTGTCCAACGCTATGTCGAACTGTTCGTACAGTTGTAAGTGCTCAACGAAAGATTTTGCACCGTAAATTTTTATTCTCTCCGGAGAGATTGCAAATTGTTCGAATTGACGGAGGTAATGGTCTCTCAATCCCTGGTCGTTGCCCCCTACGAATTTCAGCACAAAACGGGAGTTTTCGTTAGCCTTGAGAATCTGGGCCCAAAGTGCAACGATGAGGGGATTGATTTTGCAGCAATTATTAAACGAGCCAAAAGTAATGTAGCCGTTTTTAACAGCAGGCAGAGGTGCCACATCAGGGGCAAAATCGTAAGGGCTGTAACAAAGAAACCCCTGCGGCAAAAAAACCAGTTTTTCGTTGTAAAATTCCTGTGATTGTGGTGTGTCGGCCAGGTTATCCGTCAGGCGATAATCGATTTGCTGCAGTCCCGTTGTAGAGGGATACCCCAGATAAGTAACCTGAACAGGAGCAGGTTTATGCGCCAGTACCCCGAGACGATTGTCACCGGAGTGTCCTGCAAGGTCAACGAGAATATCAATCTGGTCCTGTTCAATCATACGTACTACCGCTTCATCATTAACTGCATAGATATTTCGGTAGTGGTCGAACTTGTGTTTAAGACGTTCGGTGATTTGGTCGGAACAAGCGACATTGCCATAACCATAAACCTCCACTTGCCCTCTATGGTGCCCATCCAAAAGCGGTTCAAAAAAGCAGGCTACCGAATGCATGCAAAAATTTGGTGAGATATAACCGATTCGAAGCCTTCGGGCCGAATCAGGGACATTTTTGTGATTTGCTTTGGCCAGCGATGGGGGGCTATGAATCTTTGCCCATCTCT
The DNA here is from genome assembly GCA_964564845.1 of uncultured Pirellulales bacterium. Taxonomy (GTDB): domain Bacteria; phylum Planctomycetota; class Phycisphaerae; order Sedimentisphaerales; family Anaerobacaceae; genus CAYXPG01. Next base: position 9,996 of record CAZMCN010000004.1, read on the forward strand.
TTGCCTCATCAAAAAGCATACGTGCATCCAGGTTTTGCTGATAAAGCAGGTTTCCCAGAAAAGCAGAGTGTACTTCCGGGTTGTCCGGGGCCTTTTCTATCGCCTTTCGCAACAACTCCATACCCTCAGTCTTTTGTTCCGACCTCATCAGAACACCGGCAAGTTTTTGCCAAAGCTCTATTTTATCAGGATTGGCCTGTCTTGCTTTTTCCAGATACTGTGCGGCTTCTGAGTAACGTCCCGAAAGACGACAGATATCTCCCAGATGTTCGTCCAGTAAAGCATCTGTTGTTTGTTTTAATATCTTTCTGCACCACTGTTCGGCAATGCTATATTGTTTGGTACTAATGAGCACTTCGGCCACTTTCGACACAGCATCGGTTGCCGGCAGGTTTTTCTCGTCTGATTTCGGGCCGGCTTCATAAGCAGCTTCGAACCGCTGCATCTGAAGCAGTCCCTCTGTAAGCGAGGGACTGCTAATTTTCATATCGGGCTTATAATTTAATGTACATCTTACTCGCTCAGCTGCATCATCAAGCCTGCCCATACTTGTCAGAGCCAATGCAATGCGGTCAAGCACAACTACGGAATTCGGCTCACATTCATACGCTTTTTGCAGCCATTGTAGGCCCTTTTCATATTTATCAAGCCATAAGTAGATTTCACCAAGGGCGTTATAGATTGTCCAGTCTTTATAACCCTGCGAAACGGCCTGTGTGCAAATCCTGATGGCTTCGTCAGTCTGTCCGGCGTCAAAGGCTGCATTGACCATCGCAAGAACCTGTTTCGGCCTGTTCCGCCGATGAGCCGTCCCAGCAATTGAGGGGCCTGCGACCTGCTCATCTGCGCCGGCCAATCTCTGGGCGGACCTCTGTTCTTTGCCCCGATTCATCTAATTCCTTTCCCCAATAAAGTACACAGCAAACCGGCTTCTTACACAAGAACAATACCTATTTGAAAACGACTACGTTGAGACTGATTGGGATTCCTCCTATCCGAAGCGTGCTCGCATCTTCAAAAATACCAAAATCCTCCACCTCTTTTACCTTCTTAAATCCCGCCTCAGCAAGAAAACTCTTTAGAATATCGCCACAGAACCCGACATAATGATAATCATACCGGTCAATATGTCCGCCGAACATTATTCGCATCACGCCGAACCGGTTCTCCTCCGATAACTTATCCCGCATCAAAAACAGTTTGCACAAAACGTCCATATTCGGGACACTGATATAGAGTTTACCTCCGGCCTTTAGAACTCTATACCAATGTTTAAGGGCGGCTTGTAACGGGCCATTGTAATCGAAATGTTCGATAATATGAGAAGCATATATTTCGTCAAATGTTTCATCGTCAAAACGCGAAAGGTCTTTTGCATCACCTAAATGGTCCACGTATTCGCCCTGGTGGATGTTGAAGACTTCCCAGTCTGGATGCGCCTTCTCACCGCCGATGTTCAGTCTTCGCGCCATTCATATTTTCTCCGGCAGATTAGTATTCATCTAATTGGGTTCCCATTTTGCGACTTATTGCAAAATGGGGTCCCTTTTCATCATAAAAGCACAGGGGTATCATTTGTTTCGGACTGCCGGACTTTCGATGGTAGATTCTCACACGAAACATCTGCGCCACGGGATTTGCACCACTTGTGCCACATCTTGCGATAGGCCTCTTCCACGCTGCCGGCAAACCCCTTCGAATCACACAGCCCGCTGGCGGCAATCCGCTGCCGCATTGAAGCTCGAATTTTCGCAAGAGAATCCAGCTTCGAAGCAAGGGCTGTAGCTTTGGCGACATATTCGTCAGGCGTTGAAACGGCAAAGAACTCCAGGCCGGTTCGAGTAAGGATGCTCAGCCCGACCCGTGAAGCGTGACATCTGCCAACCAGTGAAATTACAGGCACTCCCATCCACATAGCTTCACAGGTGGTTGTTGTCCCATTATACGGATAGGTGTCCAGTGCAATGTCCAGCTCTGCGTATAGCCGAAGGTGCTCGATAGGAGACTTTAAGCCATAGATTTCGACCCTCTCGGGCTCGATTCCCCATTGCTCGAACAAATTTAAGTAATGGTCTCTGACGTTGCGGTCGTCTCCTCCTTTGAATTTCAGCAAAAAATGAGACTTGTCATTTGCCTTCAGGATACAGGACCAAAGTGCTGCGATAGTCGGATTGATTTTGCAGCTATTGTTGAAAGAGCCGAAAGTGACGTAGCCGTTTCTCTCGGCAGGAAGAGGTGCCACAGGTGGGGCAAACTCAGGAGGTCTGTAACAGAGAAAGCCCGCCGGCAAAGAGACTAATTCCTCGGTATAGAATTCCTGAGCACCCATAGGGTCAGCCAGACTGTCTGTCAGGCGATAATCTACGGCCTGCAGACCCGTTGTATTCGGATACCCAAGATAGGTAACCTGGATGGGGGCGGGTCTTCGCGCCAGCACAAGAACACGATTTCCGGCAGTGTGGCCCGCAAGGTCCACCAGGAGATCTATTGCGTCATCTTCAATCATACCAACTACTGTTTCATCGCTCATCCCACAGATGTTTCGGTAGTGGTCAAACTTGTGTTTAAGACGTTCCGTGATTTGGTCGGGAAAGGTAACATTGCCATATCCGTAAACCTCCACACTGCGGCGGTCGTGTCCGTCCAGAAGCGGTTCAAAGAAACTCGCTACCGAATGCATACGAAAATCAGCCGATATGTAACCAATTCGAAGCCTTCGGCCGGGTGCGGGAGGATTATTGTGTGAGACTCTGGCCCTATCCGGCCGAACGTGAGAATCACTCCATCTTAAATGCTCATTAAAAAGTATATGAGGGTCGAGGTTGCCCAGATAATGCAGGTAGAGCAGAAGTGTGGAGTGAATCGCCGCATTGGGGGGCTTTTCTTCCACCGCCCTTTGCAACAGGTCAATACTCTCCTGCGTTTGCCCTGCCTGTATCAGGCACATTGCAAGATTATTCCAGAGCTCGGCATTATCGCCAACCAGCTCAAGTGCATTTTTCAGATACTCTCTCGCCTCCGACAGACGCCCCGCGGACTCACAGATAAGCGCCATCTCGCTATAGACCAAGGCGTGCGGCTGCTGCTCTAATATCTTTTTGTACCAATATTCGGCCCTGTCCATCTGTCCGGTTTTTACCAGCACCATTGCAAGCATAAACATAATGTCCGTTCTGGACGGGTTTTTCTCTATGATTTCCGTGACGGTCTTCTGAGCCTTGTCATCGATAAGGGCTGCTGCTTCGGCAATTCTGCCGGTCTCGACGGCAACCTTGGCCTCGAGAAGGAATTGAGGCAGAGATTCCTTTGAAACAAAAAACCTCAGGCTGTTGTTCTTTTGGCCTCTCGGCCCGGAAGCAGAGCTCTTCCTGGTTTTTACTCCGCGGCGGCGCACAGGCCGCTCTCTTGCTCTACGATTCATCTGTAACTTCTATAATAAAGCTAATTTAGTGTAGGCATTTAGTATTATTATCGGCCAAAACGGTAGCTTGCCCTTAGTATTTTAAGAGGTGTCCCTTTGACGCCCCTGTTCAATTCGAACAAATAAAAAAGGAATTATAACTTATGCAACAATGCAACCGGTGCAGCAATAGGCCGGTTCAGGTGTAATTTTTAGCTGGTAATCACCTTCCAGCTTTGATTCAATTCGTCCATTAAAGTAATTACTTCCTGAACTATTTTAGGGTCGTTCTTCACGTTGGCTTGGCTGAGTCGTCGCCCCATATACATATACAGCCGGCGAAGATTGGTCGCAATTTCACTGCCCGCCTCCATATCCAAAACAGCATTGAGCTCATTTATTATGTCCCGGCTCCGGATTAGGTGGTTGTTTTTCGCTTCGTAGTTCTTCTCCTCCATTTCCTTTATGGCCAGTTTCATAAATTTGATTGCACCGTCGTAAAGCAGCACGATAAGGCGACCTTTACTTTGAGTGGTAACGGACGTTTCCTGATATGTCTCGAATCCGTTCATAAATATCACTCCATTACGCGATAGTTCTGGGACCCCATTTTGCAATAAGTCGCAAAATTGGGAACCCTCTGCGTATGTAGTATTATTGCGTGGTTCAACTTATGGGGAGATGGCTGCCGGCAGCCACCTCCCCTGAAAAGTGTTCGTTCACAATCTCGAGATGTTTATCTGAGCAGTGTCAGAGCCATCTGCGGCATTGCGTTGGCCTGTGCCAACATAGCAATACCAGCCTGTGCCAGCACCTGAGTTCTGGTCAAGGTCGCCATTTCTGTAGCAACGTCAACATCCGAAATTCGTGATTCTGAAGCTATCAGGTTCTCTGCCTGAATACCCAGAACCTCAACGGTGCTCTCAAGACGGGTCATCTTGTAACCGAATGACGCACGGGCCGTATCCTTTGCTTCGATAGCATTGGTAACTGCAGTCAAAGCGGCCGCAGCAGCAGTTGTATCCAGGATGTTAATACCTTCATCTGTAACCTCTGCAGTAAAGTCGGTACCATCAATATCTGCCGGAGTGGTCCAACCACCCGTGGCGGTGGTATTGCCGGTGGACGTAAGGTCCACTTCACAAACGTCAGAAGTGGCATCTCTGGAGGTGAGTTTCAGTGTGTACTTCAGGGTAGCGCCATCCATAATGCTCTGCACTGAAGCGGCCGTGTAGTTGAGGTTGTTACCATCGGCATCGTTACCCAGGTTCTGAGATACGAGGTTGATGTCATCAACAATCTCCTGCAGTGTGTAGGGGGTGCCGGCGGCGGCAGCGGCAAGAGTAACCTCAATGTCCTCTTCATCATTGGCCGAGTTATCGCTGTCCTCGAACGAGATTGTCAGGGTAGCGTCAGCCGAGCCACTGTCTGCCAGAGTAGTCCAGGCGGCAGCGGTTGCAGAAGTTGCGGCAGAGGTGGCCTGGCCAACAATATAGCAGCCACCTGCACCTGTCTCGATGCCGAGACCGGATTTGGTCATATCAACCTTGTCAATATCGATAGTTTCGGTTGTACCAACGTGGATGGAGACCGAACCTGTGTCGCTGTCGAGCATCGTGATGCTGTTAAACGTAATTGCACCTGAGATACGCTCGATTTCGTCGGCCATTTCTGAAAACTCGCCATCCATAATAATACGCTGGGCAGCAGAATAGGTGCCTGTCTGTGCCTGCTGTGCAAGCTCTTTCATACGAATCAGGTTGTTATCGATAACGCTCATAGCACCTTCCATTGTCTGCAGCATACTAATGCCGTCCAGGGCATTACGTGCACCCTGCTGCAGTACAGCAATGTCTGCGCGCATCAATTCACGCACAGCCAGACCGGCTGCATCGTCTTTCGCAGTGTTTATGCGAAGGCCGGATGACAGCCTTTCGACAGACTTGGACAGGCTGTCAAAAGCCAGGCCCAGGTGTCTTGCGGCATTTCCTGCCATAATGTTGTTCTTAATTGCTAACATATTCTTGACTCCTTAAAAAACCTGAACAAATACAGTTCTTTTACTGCGGCCCTGTCAAGCCACCTTTACGTCAGAAAAGGATTAAATGCACAACACACACCACATAAGAGCCGCTTTCAATGAGCCTTATCGGCCAAGACAGAAGGAACTTAAGATATTTCTATACGGAAAATAACCACAAAATCATTGGACCTGTAATATTGCTGTTGAAGATACTGATATTGGAGGCAAATGGTCAAATACGAAGAAAAAATTGTAAAATTTTACCAAAAACGGGCAAAATTTCGCAAACACAGAGATGCTTCGGAGCTAAAAGAAGTCAATAAAAATTGCTTTTTTACTTCGCCTTAACAATATACAATCGTGATATACAATCGTGTCGTTTTTAGTTAATCTCCAAGGCAAGGAGGCAGTACACGGATGGCAGAGATTGCTGAAATGATGGAAACCGCCCTCGGGCACCATCAGGCTGGCCGTCTTGGCCAGGCAGAGCAGACGTACCAGATGATTCTGGAAAGTGAGCCTAACCATCCCGTCGCACTGCATTCTTTGGGTTTAATCGCACTTCAGAGAGGTCAATACAATGCATCTGTTGAACTTATCAGCAGGGCAATAGAAGCAGAACCGCAGATACCACAATTCCACAATAATATCGGAATCGCCTTTAAAGGACTTGGTCGCATGGGCGAGGCTATAAGTGCCTTTGAAAGAGCGATATCACTCAAATCTGATTATGCTGAAGCTTATAATAATATGGGTGCCGCACTGTATTCACTGGGTCATTACACCGCTGCGGTCGAAAACTACAAGCAGGCGATAGCACTCAACCCTGATTACGCCGGGGCCTACAATAATATGAGCGTTGCTTTACAGTCTCAGAATCAATTTGCCGCTGCGATTGAGAATTGCAAACAGGCAATAGCCACAGCCCCCGATTATTATGAGGCCTACAATACAATGGCAACCCTGCTGCAGATGCAGGGCCGGCACAACGAAGCAATTGAATATTACAGACAGGCGCTCCGACTAAAACCGGATTATGCCGAAGTCCATAACAATTTAGCACTTGCTTTGCTGTTATGCGGAAGATTTGAAGAAGGCTGGAAAGAATACGAATGGCGTTTACATCCCGAAATCGCTGCTTATCCTCATCACTATCAGATGCCCCGCTGGGATGGTTCGTCTTTTGCAGGCAAGAGGCTTCTGGTTCATTATGAGCAGGGCCTGGGTGACAGTCTGCATTTTGTTCGATACCTGCCTATGGCCAAAGCCCTGGGAGGGACGGTAATTTTTGAGGCAAGAAAACCATTAATAGGTCTTTTCCGCGGTTTTGAGGGCATTGACGAGCTGGTAGAGGCCCGGCCTAATACCCCGCCTGATGTAAAATTTGATTACCACATCCCTCTGCTGAGTCTTCCGGGCATATTCGCAACCACGCTTGAGACAATTCCCGCTGATATACCGTACCTTCACGCTGATGCAGCAAAGGCCGAAGCCTGGCGAGGTAGGTTTAGCTTCGATGGGCTTAAAATCGGTCTGGTCTGGGCTGGAAGGCCGGCAAAAATGAATGATGGTCTTCACCTGCGTTACCGCTGCTGTGAACCGGAAAATTTCCTGACACTGGCAAAGGTCAAGGGCGTTAAGTTCTATGGATTACAAAAGGGCTCTGCTGCCTCAGGGTCCCATAAATTGGCTGAAATATTACCGATAACCAACCTTGCCGACCAACTCGAAGACTTTACCGATACCGCTGCGGTCATCGAGAAGCTGGATTTGGTCATCTCGGTAGATACTGCTGTGCTCCACCTGGCGGGGATGATGGGTAAAGAAGTCTGGGCACTTCTGTCCTTTATACCTGACTGGCGATGGATGTTAGAGCGGACAGACAGCCCCTGGTACCCGACGGTAAGGCTTTTTAGACAAAAAAAATGGGGCGACTGGGACGATGTGTTCCGCCGCCTGACAGAGCAACTGCAAAGACTAATCAGCAGAAACAAAAACCATTAAAAATGGTCCGCTCGCAAACAAACCTCATCTGATATAACCGGTTATGTGGTATCGGTGCAAATGATGTCCCTGAAATTTACTGAAATTAAATTGTAACAAATGACGATAAATATATTTAGAACCAGTAAGCACAATCTTATTTCAGGTACTTGATAAATGTTGTCGAATCTTGTTTTTAGTCCTTTTGCAATCCCACGGTTACCTCTCGGCATCGCCCTGCTTAAGTCTTATGTTGAGAAAAACAGCAACTTCCAGGTTAAATGCGCTGATTTGAATACTATATGTCATAATGCTCTGGAGGATGATATCAGGAACAAAGGTAACATTGAAATGTCCGACCAGGACAGAGAAACTTTTTTGAAAGCTGTTGATGTACTTAAAAACAAGAATGAAGATTTCTTTAATCAGGCTGTTTATGACTGGGCTGGAAACGTTTTCATCGATAGTTTTAACAAGCTTAAAAAACTTTTCAGCGGAGAATGCAGGAAAGCTCTGGGCGCAAAAGGCACGGTCCCCTGGTTCGTGCAGCAGTATGCCGCTCTTTTGCTTTCAAATAAACCCGACATAGTCGGATTTTCCATTATGTTCCCGGACCAGATTTATTGCTCTCTTTTAATCGCCTATATTCTTAAAGCAGCAAATAAGAATATAAAAATAATTTTTGGGGGAAATTCCTCGAGCTCAGACTACAAGATAGTCCTTGCTTACCCTTTTATCGATTATGTCGCACTCAATGAGGGCGAAATAACTTTTCTTGAGCTGCTCAAGGCCCTCAACGGAGAAAAAGAGCTCGAGAAAGTGCCTAATCTGGCTTACAGAAAAAACGGTGCGGTTAAAGTAAATGGACCTTCTATGGTTACAAACCTTAACGAGCTGCCCTTTCCTGACTTTTCCGACTTTGATTTGAATTCCTGTTACTGCCCTGAGCCTGTGCTTTCGGTGCTCGGCTCAAGAGGATGTTACTGGCGCAGGTGCGCCTTTTGTGTTCATTATAAAAATTATTTTAACAGGTACCGAATAACTTCCATTAAGCGTTTGGTCGATGAACTGGAGCATCATATTGACAATGGCATCAGGTACTTTGATTTTGTTGATGAAATGATACCGCCAAAGCGGTTTAAGCTGCTCGGCGAGGAAATCATCAGAAGACAACTTCACCTCAATTACAGCGCCCTTGCCAAGCCGACCGCAGATTTCACAAAAGATGTATTAGATGTTATGTATGAATCCGGCTGCACGTACATTATCTGGGGCGTTGAGTCGGGCTGCCAACGCGTACTTGATTTAATGGACAAAGGCACAGTAGTTGAAGACATAACAAGGGTTTTAAGGGATTCGGCCCACGCCGGCATTAAAAACCACGTTTTCCTTATCATCGGCTTTCCCTCCGAAACCAAGGAAGAACTGAAAGAAACGATGGATTTTCTTTATGAGAACCGCAGCAGTATTCATTCAATACACAAAGGCCCATTCTCATTGTACAAAGACTCTCGGATATACGGAAATCCGGAAAAGTTTTATATTACAAAAATGGACACTCCGGACTACTCTAAAAATTCTACGCAGTGTGCTATCGCTTATGAGGTTTCCCAAGGCATAAAACACAGCGAGCTAAAACTATACAGTGACTTTTACACTAAAAACTATCTTCATCATTTCACATATTTTTCAGAAAATCTTAACATATTAAGACACCACGCCCTGCTGATTTATTCGAACCCTGACAAATTAATATTTAATGTAAAAAGACAGGGCGCAGGAAGTGTTCCAACGTTAGTTGAAGCCTGGTAACAAATGCTTTGATTCGTCTTGTTCTGCCGACACTGAATGCAGCAGGTTCCGCCGCACCGGCCGGCCCCTCTCCTCAGGCTTTATATTTGCCTGCAATCGGCTTCTGCATCTGCTCAAGCGTCTTATAGGCTCGAACAGACTGATGCCGTAACAGCATAAAGTCCAGAAGATTTAATACATTGAAGATTCTTATGAAATCACTGAATAACTCGCCATCGGCAGGTTTATTTTGCCTGAATTCCTTCTCTTTTTGAATCAACTTAAAGCACTTCTTTAAAGTTGTATAACCATTGAGATATCTGAATAAATACTTTGTGTATTTTCCAAGAGCGATTGTAACAGTTCCTACATTCGGCTGCGTTATTTCCATAGTTGCTCCGGTCGGCTTGTTTCTTGCAATATTGAAGAGTTTTTCGGCCGATATCAGGTCACAAAAGAAAGGTATAATGTCCGGGTCATTCGGGTCGGCGACCGTATTTATCTGGCCGGAAGCATAAAAGGTGTGTTTTGTAAGCGCACCGACTATCAATTCCGCAACGGCTTGCTGCTTATCGATTGGCAATGTTTTAATATTTTTCAACAAATCATTGTCTTTTATAAACATTTCCGGTCTATACGATGCTTTGAACTCTGCAAACTCTAATAAATTGAGTCCACAGTCGTTTAACCAGTCGTATAATTGGGGCACTGTGAAAGCTTTGTCCTGAGAATGTAAGAAATAATCAAAAATAACAATATCACCATCATTTATGTCTGAGAACAGTTGTTCTGATTTTTTGAACCAATTTGTTTTCGGCAAACAGTCCAGAACCGTCCTGGTATTTTCCACCTTTTGCCGCATATTATCTTGTTCAACATTAATCAATTTCATCAGTTCCTGGATTTGATAGATGCCGGTCCTTCCGTACCTGCCATAAACCATAATGCCCATAGCACCGTCTTGTTTCAGCACACTTTTTAACGCCTTCAGACCTTCGATTGGATTTTCCAAATGATGCAGTACCCCCGTGCAGCTGATGTAATCAAATTCACCAATCCTCATTTGAGGAAGAGCTAATAAAGAACCGTGTACCCATTCAATATTGTCAAGGCCTCTTATTTGTGCCCTTTTTTTTGCAATTTCCATCGAAGCTGTGCTTATGTCGAGGTAAACAATTTGAGCATCGGCATCCCTTAGCTGTTCAGCCAAATAGATAACAGCGTCTCCTGTGCCGGCACCTGCAACAAGGGCCCGAAATGAATTATCAAAATGCCGTCTCCCTCTAAAACAATAATGATTTATTTTGGCTAACGGGTCTATAGATGTATAAATGAGCCGCTTTTTTTCGTCTTCCGGGTTGCGGGGCGGATAAGGATAATTCTCGTATTGCTCTTTAACTTCGGCTAAATAATGAGATTCCAACAAAGTATTTTCCACAGTCGCATTCCCTGTGAATATAAACAAATAAAAGCATCCGGCCTATTAGACGAGCATATTTATTGAACTGCCGGTAATGAGCATTTCCTGGGGCTGAGCAAATCCTGTGTAGCTGTCCCCAAAGGTGCTTGTCAGCCACTCATAATAGGATTTATTATCTGCCTGATTGCCGGGATTTTCCGAATCCTGCTGTCCGGACCAACCGTCCTGTCCGGATGTTAATGATTGGTCCCTGTATGCCTGCTGCTGCTCATTGGTCAGGGTAACTTCGAGCTTTTTAACCGTAATGCCCGAATCATTAAGGTTTTTCACTATCTGCGGCAGTAGCTGCTGCAATTCTATTTTGGTTTGCAGCTTCTCAACTTCCAGCAGGCCGATGATTTGTTCATCCTGCTGCTCGAATTTCATATAAACCTTTCCAAGCTCAGGCGGGTCGAGGTGAATAGTGATTTGTTTTTCGCCCTGGCGTGAAGGAGCCTGTAAAACAGCCGACTGAATCTGTTCGCCGATATCTGTGGTCATATCGGCATTGCCGTCAGTCCTCTGGGTTGCAGTCGTGGCCGAGGTCTGTTCTGCAATATCGCCCTGGACATTATTTACCGAAATAACCTGCTCAAAATTTGAATCGGAGCCGGTGTCGTCTTTCGTTTGGCTTGTGGTAATATTAACCTGCTCTGGTTTTAAGTCCTTGAGAACAAACTGGCCCGTAGAGTTGTCGGCGGTGGACTGAGAGTCCTTATTGCTTCCATCCGATAATTCCATCATTATTTGGTCATTCAGGCCGATTTCCGCTTTATTAGGGGGCGTTGATTTCTCATTATCGACCAATTGGGGATCTGTTGTCTCGCCGTTCTTCTGGATTTCCACATTTACAACAACATCCTGCTGCAATACAGGTTTTTCCTGTCCATCCGTCATTACCGGCTTACCCGTCATCACCAACTTTTCAGCAAGAACGGCTGCTTTATCATCGCCACTTGCTTCGGGCATTGGTTTTTCACTTTGCAACAATGAGAGAGTATTGGCCTGGTCGGTTGCATTTGGACTGTCATTTGCAACCGGCATTTCTCCGTCGGCTGTTTTACCATTGCCAACCGTGATTGCTTGGCCATTGCCAACAGTAACTGATTTGCCTTTTCCAACAATAATTGTTTGGCCTTTGCTAACAAGTACTGCAGGTATCGATTTGTTACCATTTTCGGTCGCATCTGCAGCAGGCAGGGATTGAACATCAGTGGTTAGCTGCCCCCCTGAAGTGTCTGTCGGGGGTTCCCCAGACGCACTACTTCGCGTTTGGAGGCCCCCCGGAATGGGTTCAGGCTTTTGCAGCACCTTTTGAGGCGTTAGAATAGGGTTGTTTTTGACTGTTTTTACAACCGGACCGGTGACATTAGGCAAGTTAGCCGTCTTTAACCCAACAAGAGATTGTTGAGTTAGTTGCGAACTGACGATTTCTTTCGTGGTGCCTTCATAGGACGACACAATATCGTCAATTGCAGATTTTTGGGCTATTTGCCCTAAAAGAGGATATATAATATTATTCATAGAAAACGCCCCGGGCATCGGGCCTTTATTACTTATACACGATTTTTTGTTCTCCTGAAGTTCCCGGGGCGCCTCGGGCGATACCCTTTTGCCGAGCACTTGCTGAAACTGCTGCGTCTCCTCACTTGATGGTTCTGCTGGAATCGTAACAGGGTTATTATCGGCCGTTATAGTTTGAGGGGTATCATCGAAAGGCGGATTATCTACCGATGCAGGGTTAAATTGGTCGGCACTTTGTTGTAGCGCGATTGTTGTCCGGGACAAAGCAACACCTGCATTGGGCAAAAGTATATTATCTATCATTAAGTTGATATTCATAAAACAATCCCTGTAATCATATCAATAAAAGCAATTGCTATGCCAGTATGGGGGCTCAAAACATCGAAAACGCATAAGTGCTTATCAATAAGTAGTTTATAGAGACATAAAGCCTGTCGCCGATTGTAACCAAACGGTTTTCGGCTATGGTTGTGGAGAAATACTCCTAACAGAAGGAAAGAATTGCCGGTTAAAACAGACCAAACAAGCTTCCCCGATTGCCAATGTCTGTCAATGTAAAAGCTGACACAACTACGTCCCCCAGTCTCGTTTGGGTGTAAAAAAACCTGCCTGCTTGTATAGAATCCTGACGCCATCGGCATCACCGGCATCTTGAATTTTCACGATTAATAGGTTTTTACGCTTTTTTTCTGCAAAAGCAGCCATTAAAGGGGGAAAAAACGCCGGCATCGTATAGCTGGCACGTTTATTGCTCTTTTTCACCTTGTGGACAAAGTTTATACGCTGATAGCAGAGAGCCAAGATGTCTAAAATAAGCAGTATAATGGATTTTCTCGAGGCCGGCATAAGGGCCGAAAGCCTTCGCCAGAAGGCCATTGCCAATAACATCGCCAATCTTGAGACGCTGGGATACCGCAGGATTGATGTCGAGTTCAAAGAACTGCTTGCCAAGGCGCTGGATTCCTCCGGAGAGGCTGAGCTAAGTCAGATTGAGCCGAAGTTTTATCAGCCTAACACAACACCGGTCAACTCAAACGGAAATGATGTCAATTTAGAGACCGAGGTCGGTGAAATGGTCAAAAATACTCTTCGCCACAAGGCATATGTTCGGCTGCTCAATAAAAAGTACAACCAAATGGAGCTTGCGATAAACATTAAATGAACAAACGATAGTCGATAGCAAAAAACACAAAGTCAAACGCTATGAAGATTTGAAAAGGCGGCAAAACCGATGGAAATCAATAATACATTCGGCCCCATAGACATAGCAATATCGGGTATGAGGGCACAGAGCAAAAATATAGAAGTGATACACTCTAATGTCGCCAATGCTCGCACAACCAACGCCGGCAACGGTCAACCTTACCGCAGACTCGAGGCGATTTTCAAAACAGACGACGAAATCAGCGGTGTTACTCTGGAGAAAATAGTAAAAGATATGAGCGATTTTCAGAAGATTTCAGACCCCGGCAACCCGTATGCCGATGAAGACGGCTATGTCCTGATGCCAAATGTAAAGCTGCCGAGAGAACTGATTAATCTGACTATTGCAACACGAACGTATCAGGCCAACGCCGCAAGTCTTAAACGTTATCAGCAAATGGTGGAAACCACGCTTGAATTACTTCGATAAAAGAGGAATAACACAATGATTAACTTTAATCCAAATGTAAGCTCGTTACCCGGCAATATCAACAATCTGACGGAGAAACCGAACGGTGACGTGGACCGGAAATCGGACTTCGCCGACACAGTAAAGGCCGTCGAAAAATACATCTCCAAAGTCGATGAGCTGCAACAGTCATCAGATGTGTCCATAAAGGATTTGTTGAGCGGAAAAAACGAGGATATTACATCGGTTGTCGCCGCGGTGGCGAAAGCTGATATGAGTTTCAAACTGCTTGTCGGTGTCAGAAATAAATTAATCGAGGCCTACAAACAAACTATGAACATGCAATTGTAAATGATTATTGATTATTAAAAGGCACTAAGAATAATCGATGAATAGCGATTAAGCAAATACCAAGGGGCTTAATGAACTTCCTGGAAAAGATAAAGGCGATTTGGCAAAATGTAAGTCTGGTGCAGCGGACGTTGTTAATAACCATTCTGCTGACATTTGTCATTATCGCTGCGCTGCTTATTCGATGGGCCGGCAGGCCCGATATGAGACTGCTCTATCAGGACCTCAACCCCGAAGAAGCATCAAAAATCACAGAAAAAATCAGCGAAAAGAACATCCCTTATGAATTGAGAAACGGCGGAACCACCATTTTTGTCCCGAAGGAGAAAGTCTATCAGCTTCGACTGGATATGGCAAAAGAGGGACTTCCTGCAGATGCGCAGGGAGGTTACAAGATATTTGACGATGCTAAAATCGGAACAAGCCCCTTCGTTCAAAACGTAAACCTCAAGCGGGCATTAGAGGACGAGCTTGCCAAGAGTATCCAGATGATAGAAGGGGTAGCTCATGCAAGAATACACATAGTAAGCGCCAAACAGAGGTTGTTTAGTTCTCAAGCGGGAGGTGTTACGGCCTCTGTGGCTCTTCGATTAAGGCCGGGCCATCGATTAAACGGCCAGAATATAGCGGCAATCACACACCTGGTAGCCGGCAGTGTCGAGGGACTTAAGTCAGAAAATGTAACCGTTATTGACAGCCAGGGTCGGCTTCTGACCAGCAAGTCGGACCAAACTATGGACCACGGCGCCGGCACCGTCGCCGACTACAGAGAAAGAGTGGAGAGGAATTTAGAGAACAAAGTTGAAGAAATGCTCACCGCTGTTTTAGGGCCCGGCCGGGCCACGGTAAAGGTCAGTGCCGTCATCGATATGAACAGCATTAATACCGTTATAGAAACCTATGACCCAACTACGAAAGTAACTGCAAAAGAAGAAATCAAAAGTGGTTCGGAAACCGAAGCCAGCACAGCAGGTGCACAAGGCAAACCAGCCATACCGGGCGGTGTAAAGAAGGATGAAACAATCGTTACAGAATATATAGTCGGTAAAACAGTTAAACAAAAAGCCGATTTGCCGGGTGAAATTAAATCCCTCTCAGTGGCAGCTTTTGTGGATTTATGGCCGGACGACGCCAATGAAACCGAAGGCACAACCGCAATGATAATGCAACAGTCAGATGTGGAAGATATTATTAAAAATGCGCTCGGTCTGAAGGATACCGCCTCCATCAAAGTGGTTCCCATAAAGTTTCGCCGTCCAGACGAATCGCTGCCCGATGAAGTACCATCCGGGGGGCTTAATCTTGTAGCAATCGCGCGTCAGGCATCTTTAGGGATTATGGCTGTTTGCGCACTTCTTGTTCTAAAGATATTCAGCGGTGCAAAGAAAAAGGCTGCCGCAGGACCTGCGGCAGCGGAACTGCCCGAAGGCGCAGCTGGGGGGCTTATCCCAGAATCAGTCGAGAACGCCGAACCGCTTCTGCTGCGTAAACAGATTGCCGGCGCTCTGCAGAGCAATCCCGACCAGGTCAAGCAGTTGTTCTCCAGCTGGCTCGAAGAAAAGACCTGATAGATATATAAAGCGTGACAAGTATTGCATAATGCAAATTTCGAAATACTAAGTTTGGGATGTGAAAATGGTGTTAGCGGGTAAGCAAAAAGCTGCAATGTTGTTAATGAGTCTCGATGCTGCAACAGCCGCTGAGATGGTCAAAGGGCTTGACCCCAAAGCGGTTCAGGAGCTGGCGCTGGAAGTTGCCTATCTGGACGCAGCCGGCCAACACAACAGCAAGCAGTCTCTTGAGCTTGTGCGTCAGTTCTGTAACTCGCTGCAAACCGGCTCAGACTTTCATCTTAAGACTTTCCTCAAAGAGATGCTGGAAAACACGGTAGGTCGGGAGAAAGCACAAAATATTCAGAATCAGATAGAGGATTTACTGCAAAAGCGTGACCCCTTTATAAACGTTCGTTCCGCCGACTCACATACAATAGCATTGGTTCTGGGAAACGAACATCCCCAGGTAGTTGCGATAGTTTTATCACAACTGCCTGCCAGGAAAAGCTCGGAGGTCATTGGCCTTCTTGGCGAAGGGGTCCGGCTCAGCGCCATCAGCAGAATGGCCGGCTCCGAATCAATAACCCCCGAAGCCAGGGAACGAATAACCCAGAGGGTCTGTAAGCGGATTGAGGCTGCTGCAAGCAGCGCATCCGGAACTATACAAACCCGACCTAAACAATCGCTGCGGAAAGTGGCTGTAATTTTACGAAACCTCGGTAAAGAGCTTCGGGACGGTCTGTTCAGTGCGATACAGGAAAAAGACGAGCAGGCCGCCAAAATGGTAAACAGTTTGATGATAGTCTGGGACGACATCACGCAGGTGGCCGACAGGTCGCTGCAGAAAGTGCTGCGGGGCATCGATGTAAAAAGATTGGCTCTGGCACTGGCCGGCGCAGACGAAGCGACCATCAAAAAAATCAAGTCCAACATCTCCGAACGGACTGCTGCTGTTTTAGACGAGGAAATATCACTTATGTCCTCTCCAGGTAAAGATGAGATTAGCCAGGCCAGAGAAGCGATTGTCCAGGCCCTGCGTGAAAAGAATGCGGCAGGCGAATTGACATTTATAGAAGAATAATAAAATGTCCAGCACCCTTACAATCAATGTTGACAGGCCGATTACGTCGGCGAAAATTCTGGGTGTTCATCCCGGCAAAATCGGCGCCGAATTATCCGCCCCCGGTTTAGTTGGTTCGCCGAAAAACACAGGGCAGCCGCAAATGCAAAACGGCATCTCCTCTGCAGGAACCGAACAAATTCTGAGCCGGCAACTTGAAGCCGAAAAAACCGCACTTGCTCAGGCCTGTCAGGCAGTGCAACGGATTGTTAATAAGCTCAATCAGTTTTATGATAAAGCTTTTACCGAACACAGAGAAGAAATCGCCAGACTCGCAGTGGAAATCGCCGGAAAGATACTGATGCAAAAAGTTCAAAAAGGCGATTACGAAATCGAGCCAATCATCAAAGAAGCTCTTAAAAATGCTACAGCCCATCAGGACTTGGTCTTGCACTTGAACCCGGAAGACCTTGCTCAATGCCAAAAACTGCAGCAGCAGGATGGCAGCAACAGCTTAACCGGCATCAAGCTTGTGGCCGACCCGAACATCGGCAGGGCACAGTGCGTGCTGGAGAACCCAAAAGAAATTATCGAATCGCTCATTGACAAGCATCTTGAACAAATTTCTGAAGCGCTAAAAAAGGCGGAATAACTTATGGCTGTGAGTGAAACAGAAGTCAAACAAGCAGACGGCGAAACTCTGGAACGGCAAAATGAAAAACCGACCGAGCAGCCGGCCGGAGCAATTGATTTTGAGCAATTTCACTCGGCGCTGCGGAAGGTGAATTTATTGGATTGCCATGGCCGTGTCGTGCGAGTTTCTGGTCTGGCGGTCGAATCCAACGGCCCGGCAGTGGGTTTAGGTGAACTTTGCACCATCCATATTCGTGACGGCCGACAAGTAGTTGCTGAAGTGGTGGGATTTCGCAATACCCATATTATCCTACTGCCGTTAGAAAATATTGGAGGCATATCACCGGGCGATGTGGTAAGGGCTCGTACTACTCCACGCCATATTGCACTAAGCGATGATATTTTGGGCAGAGTGGTGAACGGACTGGGAGAGCCTATCGACAATAAAGGCCCGTTAGCAGGAACGGACAAGAAGGCGCTGGATACAAGCAGCCCTCCGGCTTTGAGCCGGGAAAAAATTACCAGGCCTCTGGCTTTAGGCATTCGGTCAATAGATGGGCTATTAACCTGCGGCCAGGGACAGCGAGTAGGCATCTTCTCAGGTAGCGGAGTCGGTAAGAGTGTCCTAATGGGTGATATTGCGAATTCAAGCGAAGCGGATGTCAATGTTGTTGCATTGATAGGCGAGCGAGGCCGGGAAGTCCGAGAGTTCCTCGAAGAAGACCTCTGCGAAGAAGGGCTGGCCCGAAGCGTCGTCGTTGTTGCAGCGTCAGATTCGCCTCCGATTCAGCGGGTAAAGGCGGCATTTGTAGCCGTTACAATCGCCGAATACTTCAGGGACAAAGGCAGAAAAGTCCTGTTTATGATGGACTCACTTACGCGCTTTGCGCAGGCCCAGCGCGAAATAGGTCTCGCTGCCGGAGAGCCGCCGGCAACAAAAGGCTACTGCCCAAGCGTCTTTTCACTGATGCCCAGACTCATAGAACGATTGGGATGCTCTGAAAATGGCAGCATAACAGGTATTGTAACAGTTCTTGTTGAAAACGACGATTTGAGCGACCCTGTGGCTGACAGCGCCAAAAGCCTGCTCGACGGGCACATCGTCCTCTCAAGAAAACTGTCTGACAGGGCACATTATCCTGCGGTGGACATCTTGGCAAGCATCAGCCGATTGATGCCTGCGGTGATTAGCAAAGAGCACAAGTTGGCCGCACAGAAGCTCAAGGAAATATATGCCACCTACGTTGATGCCGAAGATTTAATAAACATCGGCGCCTTCTCGCCCGGCAGCAATCGGCGTATTGACGGAGCGGTAGCTTTGATTGACAGAATAAATAACTTTCTCATTCAGGCGATTCGTGAAAGAACTGATTTTGAAGAAACCGTAAGGCAAATAATCGCTATTACCCGGTCCTGGGATGAACTGTTAAATGTCGATACTTGAAAAACAAAAATTAAATGAAACGATTTGTGTGGCGATTGCAGCGCTTCCTTGATGTAAAAACAATAGAGGAGCAAACAAAAAAAACAGAATTGTTTAAGCTGACTGAAAAGCTTGTTCAGGCTCAGGGTCAACTGCTGATGCAGAAGAGAATATTAGAGGACCTAATCGCTGATATATCAGGTAAAAGCCCTCAAAACCGATTGAGCGAGCAGGAATTACTTTTGAAATTTTCGGTTACGATCGATGAGCAGATTAAGCAGCTCAACAATAAAGTAAGCAAGCTGGAATCGCAGCAGAGAAAAAAAATGGCCGAAGTCCTCAAAGCCAAGCGATTCAAAGAAGGGCTCGAAAGATTGCGAGCCGAGGCAAAAATACAGTTTATAAAGGAACAGGAAAAACTTGAGCAGAAAGAACTGGACGAAGGAGCCACCATTGCTTTTGCTCGAAGAAAATTAGGTCCACAGAGCAAACATAAAACAATAACCAATTGATTTGGAGACAAAACAGTGAGTAAGAAACTAATAATAATGACAGCAGCGGCGGGACTTGTAAGTTTTATGGGGTCATTCGCCATCGGATGGCTTACCAAGCCTAAAACGGCTCCCCTACGGGCATCTGCTGAGGCAGCGGGGCAGCTCGCCGGCGAGCAAACCGATATCAGCCTGCCGGTACCGACAGCAGCCGCAGACAGCGAGGCTGATGCCTTTAAAAAGCAGAGAAAAACAATAACCGAAAAACAACTCAAGGACCTCGTTTACCAGGTCAGAGAAAAAATGCAGGAGTATAACAGAAAGCTGCAGACTCTTGAACTACAAGAGCAGAGATTGCAAATAGCTCAGGACTCGTTAAAAAATGACATCGAAAACCTCAATAAGCTGCGAGTTGAACTTGCCTCAATCGTCGCCGGTATCAAGAGCGAGAGGGACATGCTGCTCAACAGCAGGGTCAAAATTGCCCAGGCAGAAAAGGACAACCTTACGAAAATAGCAGCTACCTATGACAAGATGGACCCTGAAGCCGCCGCAAAAATACTGACCAATATGAGTCAAACGCAAACCGGCAGAGCGGATAGAAATTTCGATGACGCCGTCAAAATCCTCAACTATATGACCGAAAGAACGAAGGCCAAATTAATAGCTGCCATAGCGGAAACCGAGCCAACGCTTGCAGCGGTTTTGTGTCGGAAATTAAAACAGGTAATCGAGAAAGATTAGTCCTATGGACATTGCAACAATAGTAGGAATAATCCTCGGCTTAATAGTCATTATTGGAGCCATTCTTTCCGGCGGTACCGGTGCCGGAATATTTTACAACCTCCCATCTCTGGCCATCACTATAGGCGGCATGCTCTGCGCTACTCTTATACATTTTTCACTGCCGCAGTTTTTGGGAATATTCTCGATAGTCAAAAAAACAATCGTTACCCAGATTCCACCGCCCTCAGAGCTGATTCAAAAAATGGTCAACTATGCTGCTATCAACAGGCGCGACGGTGCCCTGGCGCTGGAGCAGGAAATACACAATGTCAACGACGTATTTTTCGTCAAGGGCCTCCAGATGCTCGTTGACGGACAGGATTCCGAGTCGATTCGGGACCTGATGTCACTGGAGATACAGTACCTCCAGGACCGCCATTCCAACGGCAAAAAGATTTTGGATTTTATGGGAGCAGCAGCCCCTGCTTTTGGTATGATAGGCACACTTATCGGCCTTGTCCAGATGCTTGCGAACTTAGAAGACCCCAGCTCAATAGGTGTAGGAATGGCCACAGCCCTGCTTACCACCTTTTACGGCGCATTCGCCGCAAATCTCATTTTTATCCCTTTAGCAGGTAAATTGGGAATTTATTCCAAAGCAGAAACCACTGCGATGGAGATGATTGTCGAGGGTATCTGCGCTATCGCACAAGGCGATAATCCGACCTCAGTAAGGGAAAAACTCCATGCGTTTATCTCCAAGGGCAGACGAGTAGAAGTAAAGGCCAATATATAATGGGGCGCCCCAAAAAACAACCGCAAAGTGATGAACCGACAGGGGCTCCCGAATGGATGGTAACTTTCAGCGATTGTATGACACTGCTGTTAACATTCTTCGTGCTTCTTTTGAGCTTTTCATCTTTCGACAAGAAAGTTTTTCACAAACTGAAAATAATCTTCTGCAACGCACTGCCGGTAGCCAGTTCTCAGGAAAGGCCAAACAAAGATGCCGTGTTGGAGATGATGCAGGCCGTGCCTACAGAAGAACTGGACAAAGGCAGCGAGCACCCCACCTTGGCAAAAGAACTCGAAGGATATTTAAATGAAGATAAAGAACCTGTAAATTTCTATAGCAGAAAAGTATTCTTAAAGCCTTCAAAAGAAGTTTTCTGGGGAAAAGGAAGTGTTATCTCCTACCAGGGAGGTAAAACTCTGGCCTCTATGGCCGCACTATTAAAAGAAATACCAAGCCGAATAGTCATCAGTGAAAACGGACGGAACAGCGAACAGGACAACAAACAACTCGGCCTGCAGCGGGCATGGGCGGTGATGGAATATCTTACCACAAAACAAGGTCTCGATAAAAAGTGGTTCAGCATTACCGCAACAAGCACTCTGGCTGAAGCTCGTGCTCAACAAAGCATTAAAGGCGTCCCATTGAAACAGGCACAAACCCAGGGTGAACGCATACTTGAAATCGTTTTACTGGAACGGAGTATTTACAACTGAGTCATAAACATAAAACAACAGAGCAAAGCGGTCCGATTGTCCCGGCGTATATCGTTACCTTCTCGGATATGGTAACGCTGCTTCTGACTTTCTTTGTAATGCTGCTGAGTCTGGCGAGCACACAGGACCCGGCTCTGTTCAAAGCAGGCAGAGATTCATTCATGGAATCATTCAGAGGATTTGGGCTCGGAATGCTTACAGGAAGAATCCAAAGACCTGATTTTGGCCACGTTAAAATAAAATATCACATAGGCAAATCCGGTGAGATTGGCAAGGACAGAAACATAGACATTATAGAAGAAAACATCCGACGAATCTTTAAGGATGTGGATGAGTCTATGAAGTCTATAGTTTCACAATTAGTCTCTAAAAAGACCGATTTTCAAATAACAAACATCAGGTTTTCAGAAGGTGATGCCACACTGAGCACATCGGCAGAAAGTTTTTTGGCCAGGTTTTCTTCCGACTTACAACAGGACCCGGACTTCAAGACCATCAAACTTTGCGTGCTTGGTTTGGCAGGTGAGCAAAAGTCCAGGAAAGAGCAGTGGATACTGTCGGCCAGGCGTGCCCAAACAGTCGCCGACTTCTTGAAAAATACACTGCCCTCATACTACACCTGGCCTGTTTACTCGTGGGGAGCAGGGCCCGGCGGTGATTGGGTGGACAAAAACAGCTTCGTTTCCGAACAATCCCAAATCTTAATCGCAGTGCTGCGCACAAATAATTAGGGCTCGTCCAGTGTCAGGTTTTTCGACAATGTGTTCGATTCTTCCACCATTTCCGCCCTAAAACCGCCATTAAAAACGCATTATCCTCATTTTTGAGTTTCGGCACGTCATTTGCATAACAAACAATCAAACGGTTTATCAGGTGCGTCTTATAGCGTGGCAGAACACAGGAAAAAAATCGGTGCAGTCGGAGTAGCGGTCATATTGGGTATCGCTGTGCTGGTGGTATGCACCGTTCAATCGGCTGCCGTTGAACCGAAAAAAGCGCTTTTCAATAATTCCGACTCCGTCTTCGCCAAAGATGCCAACTCTTCCATAATGCCCACTGAGGAACCCAGCACGAGGGAACTGTTTTACAAAATGATGTTTTCTGTGCTGCTTGCTGTCGTTCTGGGAACAGCAGCAATTTACATCTCAAAAAAGTATGGAGCCAGAATTACCAACCTGCCGGGCAAAAAAATTCGCATTATCGAGACAGTGCACCTCGGGCCGCGAAGAGCAATACATCTGCTAAAAGCAGGCAACAAACAGCTCCTTATAGGCAGCACCACCGAGAGCATCACCAGGCTGGCTGATGTAACCGACGCCCTGGCAGAAACAGATTTATCAACTACTAAAAACGGATAATAATTCGGATTACAAATGACAGGTAGGTTTATTAGAATATCTTTTTTGATACTTGTCGTCCTGGCATCGGCTGATTTGTCTTTTGGCCGGCCGGGCGGCACTCCATCAGCCGCGGCAGCAACAAATGCCGTCCCAAGCATTGCCGATTTGATGACGGTTGTAGATAAAGCCGCAAGCGACGCCACCGAAGGAAAAGACTGGTCCACACCGGTAAAACTTGTAATTATCTTTACCGGCCTGGCGATTCTGCCAAGTCTTCTGATAATGATGACATCCTTTACGCGAATAGTTATCGTCCTGGCTTTTGTTCGCAGGGCCCTGACAACTCAAACTATACCGCCCACCATTGCAATTATCGGTTTGGCAATGTTTCTGACGCTGTACACGATGGCCTCTACCTTTGACAAACTTAACACCAGCTCCATCAGACCGTATATTGCAAACGAAATTAGTTTTGAAACAGCCGGAGCACGGGCTTCCAATACAATCAAGGAATTTATGCTAAGGCAGTGCAGAGAATCGGACCTGACCCTTTTTGTACAAATGGCAAAAATAGAACCGCCCGCCGGGCCAATGGACGTCGGGCTGCACATAGTAATACCAGCATTTATTATCAGTGAGTTTCGAACAGCATTTGAGATAGGTTGTCTTTTATTTATACCATTTCTGGTAATAGATATGATTGTTGCCAGCGTCCTGTTAAGTGCCGGTATGATGATGCTGCCGCCCGTGATGATTTCACTGCCTTTAAAGCTGATACTATTCATCGTCGTCGACGGGTGGTGCCTGCTGGCCAAAAGTCTTACTATGGGTTTCAAATAAGGTGATTATCTTTTTGCAGGAACTGAGTTAATGGACAGTACTTTCGCTCTTTATCTCGGCCGAAACGCACTCGAAACGATTCTGATTATCTCGGCCCCTATCCTGCTGACCTGTATGGCGGTCGGTGTAGTGGTAACTCTGCTCCAGGCAGTTACTTCCATACGCGATATGACATTAACGATAGTGCCCAAGCTTATGGCTGTGGGCGCCGTTATAATACTTTCCAGCGGTTGGATGCTGCAGGTAATGCTCCGTTTTACAAATGAAATTTTCAGCCATATCCAGAACATTGGGCACTGATTTATGGAACTTATGGTCGAAAAACTGCTTGGCTTTGTACTGGTAGTAACAAGAATATCAGCTTTTTTTTTAGCGATTCCCATCTTTGGCTGGAAAAGCATCCCCGTTAGAATCAAAGTCTCAACAACTTTGCTGCTGGCTGTTTTTTTCACGATGATAAGCCCTTTGGCTGTCAGGCCGGGCAGCATTTGTGTAACGGAAGCGATATTGTTGATAGCCAATGAAGCCACTTATGGTTTAGCCCTCTCAGTTACTGTTACCCTTGTATTTTCCGCAGTCAAACTCTCAGGCCGGATTATCGAACGACAAATGGGTCTGGCTATGGCAGAGGTTCTGGACCCCCTTACCGGCGAAAGAGACCAGCCGATGGGAATGCTGCTCGAAATGATATTTATAATCCTTTTTCTAAGTGCCAACGGCCATCATTTTTTTTTGCTGATTATTTCCAGAGGTTACGAAACATTTCCAGCAGGAACCATCCCGACAATCCCCGTATTGGCCGGCGGAGTAATTGAAGCAGGCTCAGCAATGTTAATGGCCGGCCTGAGACTCGCCGCTCCGATACTGGCCGCCTTTCTGGTGTTGATGGTCGTGCTGGCCGTGCTGGCACGAATCGTTCCGGAAATGAATATCCTCTTTATCAGCCTGCCGCTGCGCGTTGGGATGGGATTATTAATGGTAACCGTTTTTTTGCCGTTTATTAACGCATTCGTGGCTGAATTTGCCGACTGGATGGGCAAACTGCTGCCCTTGTAAACTAAAAATTCCTAACAAAATGAAACCGCAGGATTTTGTCATTGCGAGCGAAGCGAAGCAATCTCAATTCTTAAACTTGAGATTGCTGCGTCGCCGCGCTCCTCGCAATGACATTTTTGGCCATTTCTTCATTTTATTAGACGCTCTAAAAAGCGCAGCTTTAAATTTAACAATCTGTTCTTACCTTACATTTTTCGTTTCCTGACAGGTACAAAATATGCCAGAGAAGCCGGTTGCTGAAAAAACTGAACAGCCAACCCCAAGGAAGCTCAGAAGAGCCAGAGAAAAAGGACAGGTCCCGCAAAGCCAGGAGCTGCCCTCGGCAGTCTCGGTTATAGTACTCGTATTGATACTCGCTCTAATGGCGCCGACGCTTATGAACTGGCTGAATACACAAATGAAACAGGGCATGTCGTGTGAATCGGGCATCTTTGCCGACAACAAAACATTTATAAACTTCATCAATGCAAAAATTGTCAACTTTATGCTCGTTCTCTCTCCTGTTTTCGCAGCACTTTTTGCCGGTTCGGTAATGGCCTGTATCGCTGTCGGCGGTCTGAACTTCGCACCGCAGGCAATAAACCTCAAACTCAATGCAATAAATCCCGCCGAAGGGTTCCAAAAGCTCATAAACGCCCGCTCAGCGGTTCGCCTTTGTATATCCATTGCAAAATTACTTTTTGTCTCAATCATCGTCTGGATGTATCTTAGCAGCAAACTCGACGCCCTCGCAGCCCTTCGATGGGCATGGTCGGCAAAAATAATGACATTTACCGCAAAAATAATATTCGGCCTGTGCATACGGATTTGCATCGCACTGCTGGTCATAGCTGCTATAGACGTCTTCTACCAAAAATGGAAATACATACAGGATTTGAAGATGACACGACAGGAATTAAAAGAAGACCACAAAGACACATACGGCTCACCGCTGGTTAAAAGTCGAATCCGAAGAGTCCAGATAGAGATGACCAGAAAGCGTATGCTCCAGGAAGTCCCAAAAGCCAACGTGGTACTTGTGAACCCGAAACACGTAGCCGTTGCGCTGCGCTACGAAGCCGGCACGATGGATTCCCCCATCGTTGTTGCCAAAGGCGCAGACCTCCTGGCAGAAAAAATAAGAGAAATCGCACGTGCCTACGGTGTGCCTATTATAAGAAGGCCGGAATTGGCCAGAACAATATACTCTACAGTGGATGTCAACTCCCCCATACCACAAAGCTTATACGTCGCAGTGGCAGAAGTGCTCGCTCTGATTTATCGACTGCGCCATAGAAGATAAAGTAAGAAAAAGGTAGAAAAGATTAAAAACTAACTCATCTGCCCTGCCGATTTGCCTTTTACAAATTCTCCAGCACACTTGACATCAACATGTTCACCGTGCTGTATTGTTGCTGCAATAACGTTAAAGTTTTCTCCAGACGGGCAAATTTTGCGACAAGTCTTGCCTCTACGTCTTCGAGGCGGGATTCCTCTCTCTCAATTGTAGATTCCATTTGCTTTATCTTGTCGTCAAGGGTGTCGGCGCTGATGTCCAGACGCCCGTCAGCTTCCAGTATTGTCTCAAGCAAATCCTCCAGCGACCCTGCAACGCCCTGCTTGACCCGGACTGTGGCCGTAAAAGTATCATTCACACTCAAATCCACAGTAAGCTGAAGACTGTTCTCCGGGTATAAAGGGTACCCATTGTCATCGAAATCGCTGTTGAATGTTACAAGATTGCCGGCCCAGGTCTGTGCATCACGCCAGGTTGACTCTGAGGCAAGTTTGATTTTGGCGCTAACGACTTGATTGTTTTCCACTTCCACCTCAACATCATAAACACCAGCGGTCGTATATCTGTCGCTGGCAGCATAAAAATCGATGGTATCACTATCACTGTTGCCGGATTTGGTGGCTCCAAGCAATTCAAGAACACCGGTAAAATCTTCAGCAACTGCATCATTGAAATCATTTGTATCCAGCACCATTTGTCCCTGACCGTTAAAAGAAAGACCTATGTCACTGACTTGAACGAAACTGTCTATCGTCTCGTCAAAACCGTCAATTATGCCAATAAACGAACTGTGGGCCTGAGACTCCATAAGCGAAACAGCAATATCAGTGCTCAATATGCCCATTTTTTTTGTCTCGGCATTGTACTCGGTGTTTTCCTCTAAAAAAGTTACTAAGACGTTATAGGCATTAATCATACCCTGGACTTTGCCGAGAACCGCAGAGGTGTTTCTGCTGATAGTTATTTTAACCGATTCATCCGCTTCGGTAACATCGTGAAGTTTCAGTGTTACGCCTGTCAGTGCGTCGCTGATGCTGTTGCTGTTTCTACTTATCCAGCCGTCACTTCCTTTTGTCGTCTCCGCAATCGTAACAGAAGTCGGTCCGGTAAGAGCAGTGGCATCAATTGAAATCATACTAGCATCGCCTAAACTACTGAGAAATTCAAATGTCACATCTCCGGTCTCTAAACCCTGGGAACCACATGTCACTGTTATATCACCGGGATTAACGGTTGACAATGCGTCAATGGCAGCTTGAACATCGGCTTGGTTAGCATTATGCGCTATCTCTCCGGTCGTTTGGCCACGATAAGTTAAGTGATAGTGACCGGAACTTGGTGAAATATCCGCACTCAGCGTTTGCAGCTCGGCAGCCATGTCTGAGGGATACCCATCTATTTTAATCTTCGAACTCTGAGCATCCTGAGTTTCGATAAAATCGCCCGGTGCCAAATTCGGAGTATCTGCAACTGTGCTGCCGCCCTCTTTTGAAACCGCCATTGTCGGCAAAGTCAAAGTAGCTGCAGAACCGCCGGCGTTGTACGTCAAATCAATTGAAAGACCGCTTTCGCCGGAGCTAACGTCACTCAGAACAATTTTGCCATCCTTAAAAGTCGCTTTGGCAATCCCGTCAAATGCCTCGTTAATCCTCAAAATAAGGTGCTTAATAGTTGTGTTTTCGGTAAGA
Organism: uncultured Pirellulales bacterium; assembly: GCA_964564845.1. Classification (GTDB taxonomy): domain Bacteria; phylum Planctomycetota; class Phycisphaerae; order Sedimentisphaerales; family Anaerobacaceae; genus CAYXPG01. Next base: position 37,734 of record CAZMCN010000004.1, read on the forward strand.
GTTAAATCTACCTGAGCTATTGCGGTACCGCTATGGTTTGTGCCGGTTATTTCAATAACTTCACCGCCTTCAAGAGGATTTTCTCCAAATTGGTCAAGCTCTATAATTTTGGTAGTCAAAGCGGCATTTTGGTCGTCATTAGTAAGCGTTGAGCCGGCCTGCCATACCTCAGTGCTGCTTGAATTGATGGAGATTTGGTAATCCTCACCGGTCTCCTGGCCGCTCAGCATTAAATGATATTTGCCTCCCTGGTACAGCAAACTCGCTGTAACGCCGGGATTGACCGGCGAATCGTTTATCAGATTGACCATATCTTCAAGTGTGGTCTCATTCCTCACAGTATTTATGACACATTCCTTATTGTTATACGAAAAAATAAAAACGCCGTTATCCGCCTCGTCCGTCCACACATAATCTGTCTCAAAATCAAAACTGGAATTGTTGTGTATCCACGTGTCGGCTGTCGCCAACTGATTTATTTCGATTGAATGTGAGCCGGGATTCGCATCCGACGATGCACCGACAGTTAGTATATCGGTATCACTCGAACTTGTGTTATAAGTCTCTAAAGTGCCGGCATTGGAAAGACTGCCCACTGCCGTGTCCAGCGCCTTAACTTTGCTCCGCAGTTCGTCAAGCGCTGTTGCTTGTTTCTCATAGCTACCTTTTTTAACCTGATATGTTGCAAGTCTTTGGCTGTTAACTATCATCAGTTGTTTAACAAGTTCAGCCGTATCAATACCGGTCATCAAGCCTGGAAGTCTTAAATCGGCCATAACCTGACTCCTAATCCATGTTCCTCTTACGTCCCGTCTCTGAGCAACTTACCTTATTTTCTATAGCCCTTACTTTTATTGTCGGCAGGAATACTATGAACCTAAAGTCTCATATTTATTTACTCACCGTCCCTTCACCGCTGCGGTCAAATTCATAACGCCTAACTTCATCGAGAACGCTGCCGAACGTCTGAAATGCCGATATTATTGGGCCTTTTCTTTATAAAAATGTGCCGGTGCAAAACAAAAATCCCGCACTGCATCCGGTGAAATCATCTCAATCAGCCGCCTTTACCACGATATGCTTTGACAGTTTTTCGCCCGCTCCTGACACGCCTTAACTGTTTGCCAAGTTTACCTTTATGCGCCGCAATCATAAGTGTCAGCTCCCTGTATAACTTTGCTACACGCTCACGATCTGTGTTAAACTTATCCTGCTCAAATGCCTCGGGGCCCCCCAAACACGAGCTATCGCGTCTGGGGGCCTCCTTTGCTATGGTGATTTCTTCTATGATTGAGTTGGCTCGCCGGGCTAACGCTTCAACACCGCGGTAATCGCTTTTGCGAACCAGTTCTATCTGTCTTCTCAACAGCCCTTCCAGCTCCTCCATTTGCGATGACAATCGCGGCACATCTTTGCCGTCAAAGCTTG
>CAZMCN010000005.1:0-31266 GCA_964564845.1 uncultured Pirellulales bacterium
TACACAGACGACAGCGGCGTTTCTGAAGGTGCCGTCCGGGAGGGGATTTTGGCAGTTTTGAGAAGATTTTGAGCATCCTGTCAGTGGCAGCAAAGCGGAGAAAAGAATTACAACTATGAACGCGGTGCGGAGCTTGTGGCACTTTTTTATTGCCGAGTCTGTGAACAAATTTTCTGATATTACGCTTGGTTTCATTCGTTTTTTTTCAGGCGAGTGGTTTTGTCGTCGAAGATTTTCCTGTCGAGCATATTGAAGCGGGATGCGACGATAGTAGTTCCGACGAGGTCGCCTGTGACATTGCAGCAGGTGTTTCCGATGTCAAGCACGGGCCAGATTGCGGCCAGAATCGGGATTATTATTGTTGTCGGCAGGCCGATTGACTGCAGCAATATCGTTGACATAACAAGTCCTGCACCTTTAATGCCCGCTGAGCCGACGGAGAGCGCAAGTCCGAGAAAAAGGAACTGGAACATACGACTTGCGGTGATCGGTTCATTATACAGGTTGCAGGAAAATACAGCTATGCAGCCGACACAGGCGGCCATACCGTTCATATTTACGGTGGCGCCGAGCGGCAGTGTAAAGCCCCAGATTTTTTCCGGAGCACCCACGTTTTCTTCGGCCACGTTCATAGAGACAGGCAGTGTAGCTCCACTGGAGGTTGTGCTGGCAGCTACGAGCATAGCGGGTGCTACATTGCGGTAAAACTTAAAGGGACTAAGTTTGGCTAAGTACTTAATAAAGATGGGATAAAGGAAAATCAAAAGTATACTCAGGGCGATATAGTGAGAGATAAGGAACGTTGCTACTTCTCGAAGCATTTCGACACCCATTGAGGCAATCATATTGGCAACGAGAGCAAGTATGCCGTAAGGGGCGGTTTTCATAACAGCCTCGGTGATTCTTATCATCAGGTCTGCCCCATCATTTGCAAGCAGTATTAATCGTTCGGCTTTTTTGCCCATAGCCAGCAGTGTGACGCCTACGATTATAGCGAACACTATGATTTGGAGCATATTAGTTGTTGCGAGTGCTTCTACGGGGTTTTTTGGCACCCAACTTACTAGATTTTCGATGAGATTGAACTGGGCAACTTCTACAGGTTTTCCACCTGTCAGGTCAATGGACATACCTTTTCCGGGCTGGAAAAACAGTGCCAGGCCCATTCCTATAGCACCTGCGATGAGCGATGAGAGAGCATAATAGAGCAGAGTTACCCCGCCGATGGAGCTTAAGGACTTGATGTCATCAAGTTTTGTAACACCGCTTATGAGGGTAAGAAAGGTCAACGGTACAATTAACATCATAAGAAGACGGATAAAAACGTCGCCGATGGGTTTGATGACGGTTACTTTCTCGCCGAAAACAAGGCCGAGAGCAACGCCGATGATAATACAAATAAAGATTTGAGTGTAAAGCTGCTGTCTGAACCACCACTTCATATAATAACTCCTTAATTTTGTGTAAAAACCTTCACCCCGTTAGAAGCTGCCATCTCGCTTCTAACGGGGTAAATTTTTTAATGAGAAATCAAGATTTTTCGTGCAGCAAGAGGTTCTCATATTTATTTTGCCGGTGGGATAACACTGTACAGTATCGAGTTAAAGACCAATTTAAAGGTTGCAACCGGCCGGTCGCGGAAAACGGGTTCAAAGCCGATGATAACGGCCCTGCCCCTGCCGATGGTATCATAAATTATGTTGTCGGTGCCCTGAATAATGTTTGCTCCTAAAAGATATCCGGAAGCAAGCGGATTAGTGTTGGGGTATTTTCCGAGCACTTGATGGTTCTTTGCTTTTAAGGCGAGGTTGTTTCTAAAGAAGGCGAATCCATCTTTCTGCATTCCGTAGGTTACCGGATGTGAGGTATTAACCTCGATTCTCAGTACGGAGCCGGGGCAGCCGAATTTTTCCCTGTCTTTAGAGTCTGGGATGGTATTGACATCGAGTTTTAGAGTTTCAATCATATAGTCGGCCAAGTTAGACCATGCGATGACGGTACCACCTGCTTTGACGAACTGTCGAATCTGCTCGGCGTATTTTTCTCTCTGTTCGTTAATTTTTTGCCTTTGCTCGGTGCGGCTTCTATCACCTCTGTCAGAGCGTCGGCGGCGCCAGTCGCGATTTTCGCCCCCTGGTCTTTCGATAAATAGAATGACGTCAAATCTGCTGTTGAGGTTGCCTTGTTCGAAATCCTTGCTGTTGATGAGTGAGAAATCGAATTCGTGTTTTTCGAGGAGCCATCGCAGCCAACCGACGGGCATACTGCGTGGATTATCTGCTACGGCGATGCGTGGTTTTCTAATGGCAACACCGGCAGAATCGCCAGGGGGGTCGGCCTCGATGATGGTAAGCGATAGGTCTTTCTTTAGGAGTTCAATATCTTTGGCGGCGTTGTTTTGGTTTTCGACGACTATTGAGCCGGGGTCAATTTTATGTTCGTTGATGGTGGAAGGGCTTGTGAGGATTGAGAGTGAATATCCTTTTTTGAGGAGCCGATTGACTGCCCGGAAGTGGTCAATGGAGTTTACGCCGATGTAGTATGCCTTTGGCTTTGGGTGCGATACGACGTTTGTAACAGGGGTTGCTTTTGTGTAGGCAGTAGTTTCGGCTTCGAAAGGTTCGTCTATTCTGTCGTATAGAACTCCCATCAACAACGGCAGGGTCCAGCCGGCTATATCGTAAGGGCGCTTGCCTGACGGGAAAAGCTGTTTCTCCATAAGCGCGAGGATATTCGGTCTTGCCGGTTGAGCGAGATAGAGGAGCACACTGCCGGCGGGATATTGTTTGCCAGCTACGGTAAAGGGTTTTGTGGCGATGTGAAAATCGGTGTCCTGGGTCAGCATTACTTCAAGGAAGTATACAAAAGCGCCGATATCGTGCTGGTCGGCGGTCATTACATAGGCGAACGGTTTTTCGGTTTTGCCTTTTTCGATGGCGTCCTTGTTCATAATATAAAAGTTGCGAAGTATCATATCCTTGTTGCGTGCGGCGGCTTTTAGTACGGCAAAGACGGCTAACCTGTCCTGCTCTACGATATCGGCCAGCCGCCAAGGGCGGTCGGGTATCCACTTTACGGGATAGTCAACCGTTTTTGTCGTGGTATGATTTTCATCTATTTTCTCTTGCGGCGGTACAGGCGAGGCCAGATTGGCACTTGCTACCTCGGTTAGGATGGCAATCATATTGTGGAATGCCACCGAGGTTCTTAATCCGCCGTGCCACCATAGGGTAAAGTGGGAATGGTCCTCGACCCAGGGATATCCGTTGGATGTCAAATCAGTGCTCATATACCCGCCGATTAGCTCCTGCTGGCGGATAACGAGCGGATGTATCGTTGGGTTTACGGGGTCAGCGAAAGGCGGGACGAAAATACGACAGGCGGTTTGACTGGAACCTTTCTGGTGCATATCAAAGACTATTTCAGGAAACCATTCTTCGTAAAGCTGTTTTGCGACGAGCTTATGCTCTTTTTGTGTGAACATATAAAAGTCGCGGTTGTTGTCGTGTCCGGTGTATTTGTTATACAGACGAGGCAGTGATTCGACCCTGACACCTGGGCCTGGATTTTGTTTCATATAATGATTTGCAACCAGTTGTGTGCCGTCGGGATTTATGCACGGATACAGGATGAGGATAACATTTTCAAGTATTTCTTTTACGACCGGTGTATTTTGCGTTGCCAGTTGGTAGGCGACGATTGGAGCCATTTGTGTTGCACCGACCTCGCTGGAGTGGAGGCAGCAGGAGATGTGCACGACGTTTTTACCCTCTTTGAGCAGTTGTGGCAATTCAGCGTCGGAAGTGAGGCGAGGGTCAGCGAGTTTGTGCTGGATAGCCTTGTATTTTTCGAGGTTTTTTAAGTTTTCCGGTGAAGAAATCAATGCAATTAAGAGGGTGTTTCCCATTTCAGTTTCGCCGAGTTCGACTATTTTGATTTTGTTGGAGGCCTTGTCGAGTGCATAGAAGTACTCGGCTATCTGGTCCCAGTTGGCCAGTTTATAATCTGAGCCGAGCTTGAAACCGATAATGCTTTCCGGTGTGGGAATAACATCGTTTTGAGCGATTGCGGAACAGGCTGCAATAAGAGTTACCAAAGATACAGTGAGGTAAAATTTTAGTGTTTTCATTATGTTCTCCTAAAAAAGGTTACAGAATTATGAGTTGTAATTTACTTTTTTTAAGGAATTGATATTATCTTATAAAATCGGTTCGAAGACAAGATTAAAAAATTTATGGTTGCATTTTTTTCAGGGAAGTTTTTCCGAAGGTTTCAATTCGTTTTTAGCTTAGGGATTTGGGACAATGGCGTAATAAGGCAGTAGAGCCGCTTTTAGGGATAAAAAAAGAACAGGACTGGCAAATGCGGAGGGAGGGAGAAATTCCAGCCCTGTTCATAAGCTGAATAAACACTGAAACCACACGCCTTTACTTTTTGACACTAATTTATATGAAAAACTGTTCATTTTCCAGGAAAAAAGTGTCATAGCCGAAAAATTTACCTGCTGAGAGGTGATTATGTTACATCTAAGCCTATTGTGCTTGCATTTTGGCATTGTTTCAGCAAAAAAGCACATCTGGCATAAATGAATGACAAGCTCAAAGAAGTAATTTAAGGTTATCCATTTTTCAGAGGGAATCTCTTAAAACATATTTGTAGGTCTGCCCGGGAATTTTTAGGTTGTGTACTGGTTATAGGCTTGAGGCAAAGTGAAAAAGCACGATTATGCGGGGTTGAAAGAGAAAAATGGGCTGAGGTTGGGAGGGAGGAAGAGGGGAAAGAAACCCCAGCCCATGGTTTTATATAGGGGCAAATTACCCTTTCAATCGAAAAGGCCCTGCTTTGTCAAAGAATAAAGAATAATATCAGTAAAATTTAATTGGATGCCCCGCCTTAGAGTTACAAGAAGCCGTTTATCCAAGCAATACAACGTTAATGTAACAGAAAAATCAAACGTTGCAACGAAAGATTTGTCCGGTTTAGAAAATTTTTCAGGTTCTGATGTTTAAGGTGTGAAAGTTAAAGAAGTTAGGTTGGTTGCTCCAATTCATAAGCTATTATGGGAATGTCCACTTTTTTGGTAGTGAACCCCACGTAGCACGTAAACGTGCGACATAAATTCGATAGATAAACATAAAGGCCAGTGACAGGGAGTAATGAAATTAGGAGAGGGCTGAAGGACAAGAATTTCAATCAAATGCGCAGGTATTTAAAATCCAAAATTTTGATTTTTAAAAAAATTTTACTGCTTTTGTCACCGGAATTTAGCTCGAGAGAGTTCATAAGAAAAAATCATTTTTTCGCATCAAACGCGCATGTTGGTTCAAGTGTGGCGGCAATGAAGAAAGTTACCTGTGATGAGAAAAAGCAAAGATGATTGAACTGTCAATAAACAGGGGAGCAGTAAATGGGGTTTGAGCTTCAGACATTTAATGATGGTCAGCTTGAGACAGATTATATCGAGTGGCTCGTGGATGAAAAGTCAGTAGATATTCAGGTACATTTCACTCGGCTTTGGGAATATTACAGCAACCGGATGGTAAATGTTAATGGTACAGGTGCCTTCGAGAGGAAAATCAACGAGTCTGGACGTTGTTATCTACAGGCGCAGGAACATGGTCTGCCGAGCCGTATTACGGGGCTGGTGCACTCTACGGATGCAGGAGTTTTCGGTTCACAAGCAGTGAAGGATGTTCAGCGAAAAGAAGTAGTGATAGAAAACGATATTGCCTGGCGGATAAATGCGGCGGTGGATTTTCTATTTGGTAAGCCAATAAGTTTTGTTTCCAAGGCGTTAGATAGCCGGAAAAGAGCAGAAATAGAGTCGATATTAAGGGCTCTGTTTTCGGCCAACGGCGCTATCGGATTTTTCCAGGATATGGCGGTGCTCGGGAGTGTGTATGGTTTTGTCGATTGTATAGTCAGGCCTGGCGATGAAGTTTTACAGCGAAGCATTTCACCTTCCTCCCAAACCCTCACTTTTGAAGATGTGCTGCGATTGGCACAGACCATCGAGCTTGAATTAATTGAAGCACCAAGAGCACTGCCTGTTTTGGAAGAAGACAACTACAAAAAAATCAGATATTACGTACAGCATTTTTACCAGAAGAAGAATTCGCTGTTCAGGAGGAACGGCTTTCTATCAAGAGTGCTGTCACGTATAAGACAGAGCGGAGATGCTCGTCGGACTGATGCGGTGACCGAGATTATGTCGGATGCGGTCTGGCAGAGATATGAGAATAAAGAGCTTGTTGTAGAAGGTGAGCTTCCCTGGGGGATTCTGCCTGTAGTGCATATCCAAAATATTGCCCAGCCATATTTTTACGAAGGTATAAGTGACGTTGAGCCATTGATACCGGTACAGGATGAGCTTAATACCAGGTTGAGTGACAGGGCGAACAGGATTACGTTCCAGTCTTTTAAGATGTATCTGGGCAAGGGGATAGAAGGTTTCGAGGACAGGCCTGTCTCGCCGGGCAGGATGTGGCACACGGATAATCCGGAAGCAGCCATTGAAGAGTTCGGTGGTGACGGTCCGACACCAAGTGAGGATATGCACATAACAGAGATTAGAGAGGCGATGGATAAAATAAGCGGCGTGCCCCCCCTTGTGGCCGGGGCTTTGAAAAACAGACTTGGGAATCTTACCAGTGCCGTAGCTATTCGATTGACACTTATGGGAATGCTATCAAAGACAGAACGAAAGAGGTTTACTTACGGTGAGGGAATCAAAGGAATTTGTACGATGGTTCTGGGGATGCTTGATAAAGCAGGCATTTATAAAACCGACTCTGCGGAAAGAGAAGTCGAGATTATTTTTCCCGGTCCGCTGCCGGAAAATATGATGGAAAAACTGAAAGAGGCGCAAATCAAAAAAGAATTGGGTGTACCAGTTGAGCAAGTGCTCAGAGAATTAGGTTATGAGACCAAGAAGCAGGAGTAAATTGGTAATGAGTCAGAATAATGAAGACGAAGTAATTTTGTCAGAGACAATAGCGGGACAAGATGAGGTTGGAGGAGTGAAACTTGTTCCGGTCACTGAACCAATCCGCTATCGAAAAAGGGCTCAAGCGGCAGAGAAGAGGAGTGAAATTTTGGCCGAGCAATTGGCCCAGGCGAAATCAGAAAATTCCCAGATATCCGAGCAGTTGAGAGTTATTCAAGCTGAACAACAACTGATGTGTAAATTAGCTGCTGCGGGTACCCGTGATTTGGAAGCGGCTGTGTTAGTAGCCAAAGAGAAGATGAGAGGTTCTGATGATGCGGATTTGGACGGCGTGGTCAAGCAGTTGAAGAAAGAGAAGCAATATCTGTTCGAGAGCAAGGCGAATGATCTTGTGACGGCAAAAAAGACAGCATCGGTAAAGGAGCGTGTTCAAACCAGCCGAGGAGTACTTGAGAAAGCAGCAGAGAGAGCGGCGGAAACGGGTAATAGAGCAGATTTGCAAGAGTATTTGAAACTGCGACGAAACTTTATTTAGGGATTTAGATTTTTGCTGGGCCCGGCAAATGGGGGGAGCGGGGTTTTGCAGGAATTAAAAGATTAGAAAAAAGGAGAATTAGCGAATGGCTTTTACAGGAAAAGCAACATATTCAGCCGGCACAACATTGCCGGAATTAGCTGAAGATGTATCAGATTTGATTGGGATAATTTCACCTTATGAGACGCCGTTACTGGATGCTCTCGGTGACCCTCTAAGAGAGGCAACCAGTACACATCACGAATGGCTTGAAGATGAACTTCTGCCCAACAAGGACGCTATCAACGACGACACTTACACTGACCCGGACGTTGACACCGATTTTGTGGTCGCTCATGGCAGCAGATTTCGTGTGGGCGACCAGATTCAGGTTGAAGGCAGCGAAGAGTTGATGCTCGTAACCGGTATCGATAATAATACTCTGACAGTAGTTCGAGGTTATGCCGGTACTGCCGCAGAAGATTTGGCTGATAATCAGGTGATAAATATTCTTGGGAATGCAGCCCTTGAGGGGGCTGATAAGCCCGGCGCGCGGTTTACCAACCGCAGCAGGTGCGGTAACTATACTCAGATATTTACCGCTACGGTAGAGGTCAGTGGTACGGATATGGCAGCGAGCCAACTGGGTCTGGCTGACGAGATGGATTTTCAGAAACAAGAGCGTTTGCGTGAACTTATTCGTGATTTGGAAAACACTGTCGTTAACGGCGGTCAGCCGGCGAGCGAGCCGGAAGGAAGCGGTTCGATAAGAAGGTCGATGAAAGGTATTATTCAGCACCTTTCGACGAATGTTTTCCATACTGGTGACAGCGGTTTTCCATCAGGGACGGCGCTTGACGAGGCCAAGATAAATTACGTGCTCAGAAAGATTTGGGAGAGCAGCAATGGTAACGTGGACCTGATTGTTGTAGGTGGTTTTCAGAAGCGAAAGATAAATGCTTTTTGTGCAGACAGCAGGACCTATGGAGCAACAGATACCACTTTTACCAATATGGTGAGCATCTACGAAAGCGACTTCGGGGTCTGCAGGATTGTTACGTCTCGATGGGTACCGCAAGAGGCGGCACTGTTTGTGGATTCGTCCCGTGTGAATGTGCTGCCATTAGCAGGGCGCGGTTTTCATTTTAAGCCGTTGGCCAGCGGCGGTGACTATGAGTGCGGTGAACTGATTGGAGAATACACGCTAGAGCTAAAGAACGAAGCGGCACATGGTCTTATCCGCGGTCTAAGCACCAGTTAAAAACCGGGGGCAGCAGAGGACGCGTACAACGCGTCTCGGCGAGAGTGCCCAAAGAGCAAACCATCTTTGGGCACTCAAGCCAGCCAGCGATAAAAAAGGGAGACTTTCAGCGATGGCTAAATTTTCAAACGATGTTGATATTCTCAGATACGAGCCGATACTTTTTGGTGAACTTCACCTACGGGCACAGGTTTTAGCGTCTGGGACGGGTGCTTCGCTTAGCGGAGTGACATTTACCGCAAGCGGTGCAAATTTTACAGGTTCTTCGGTGACATCAGGTGGTGTTATATATCTGCGGTCAGCGGACGGGTCACTGGATGGTTTGTTTGAGATTATTTCGGTTGATTCGGCAACACAGCTTACTGTCTCGGTAGTCAGGTCAGATTCAGATGAAAGTCCCACAGCGCCTCCGGCAGCTAATGATATATCATACCGTATCAGTACCTTTGGGCCTCAGGCGAGTGAGGTTGGTTTTCGGCTGACTGAATATTTTGGTATCAAGCCGGGGAATCCGGAAAGCGATATAGACGTCGAAGATATTCTTGATACAAGTGTGTTAAAGAGGGCATCGGTTTTTGCCATCATTTCAACAGTTTATACGATGCTGTCCAGTGAGGCCAAAGATGACAATTTCTGGAGTAAGAGTCTGCACTATCAGAGACTTTTTGAGAAGGCCAGAGAGAGATGCCGGCTTAGTATCGACTTTGGTGGTGATGGGGTGTCTGATTTTACCGTAACGGGTGGGTCGGTAAGGTTGCTGCGGGATTAGCGAAGGGAATATAAATGAGCGTTACTTTGGATGGCCAAGAGGTGTTCGATGAGCAGGGGCTTGAGATTGAGCCAAACAGTATGCGCCGGGACTCAATAGAAAGGACGCTGGCGGGACTGGACGGCAAGCTCAGTATTGATATGGGCGGACGCGGCAGAGAGATAAGACAGAGAGGTTCACTTAGTGCGCCGAGCAGGGCAAAAATGAAAGAGCGAATCAGTGCTATATCAGCCTTTATGGACGGCGGTACGCATACTCTGAAAACCGATATTGGAGAAGAGTTTAATAGTATCAGGATGGATGTTTTCAAGGTAAGCAAAGAGAGGGCATCCGGCAGTGGTGTTTGCTGTGATTATGAAATTGTTTATACACAACTGGTCGTTTAGCAGTTCCTTATCTCTGCCTGCGCGAGTGCGAGAAGGAAAGGCAGAGTTGGTGGTTTAGCAATATGTCACTTATCAGCAGTGGAATAGCAAAAGTCAGGGTGTTTGAACTTGCCGGTGGTATCTGGTCCGATGGCAGAAGTGTTGCTGAGGTGCGGACAGCTTTGGTAAAATGGCGGTCGGCGTGGAGCGATAAGTTCTATCAGGTTTATATCAATGGCCGGTATGCGGGGACGACCCTGGGGCCGGGTCAGCGACAAATGGTTGTTCAGGTACCCACCTTTTCAGGAACACCAGATCGGATTGAAGTTTTTGCCGTTAGTGCGGCAGAAGCGGAGACTGATTTTAGCAGTGAGCTTGAATCTTCGAGATATAATACCGGCAGGGTAAAAATCAAGTTGCTCCGCAGCCAAGAGTTACCGATTGATGCAACAGTTAAGATTTACTTCGATAATGGCAGCGGCGAAATAGACTACAACCATTCTCTTAATGTCAGTCCCATACGAATCTGGCCTGTGTGGCAGGACAAGTCAGGGTTTGGGATGAGCGGATTTGGTGTTGGTGACTTTGGTTTCGATGGGGCGGCTGCGGTCGGGTTCGGCAGGGGCAGCTTCGGAGGTGGGCAGTTTGGCCTTGACGCTGATGTAATTGAGTGGACAAGCGGGCCGTTGCAGGCCGGCGTATATAAATTTGCTATTAAGGTTAGCGATAAATTTGGGAAGCAAAGCATTGCCAGTGAGACCGGACAAATCACAGTGACACCTGCTGCAAGGCCGGCTGAGCGAGTGAGTGTTTCATCGTTCGATAAGAATATAAATGAATTAGTCTTAAGCATTTCATAAGAGAGTAACAGGGAGAATAATTATGGCTGAGGTATATCCATCTAATAACGAGTTGTTGAATATACAGTCCGACAGTGAAACCGGTGTTGAGTTTATACCGACGGGACAATCGCCTTACTATCTGCAGTTCAGAAAATTGCTGTATCGTCTTTTACTTGTAGTAAAACGGGCGAATGATTTGAGGGTTTATGATGAAGGCGGTCTGGATATAGGTGTAAAAAGCGGCAAATTCTGGGTGGGGACGGAGTTGGTCAGCTATGGCGGTTCGTCCGGAAATACTTTAGCCGACGATAAGGAAAACATTTATATCTATCTGAATTCACAGGGCCAGCTTGTTACCAATGAGTACAGTAGTTTTCCCGATATGGCGGCTGTACCGCATACTCGGCTGGCAATAGTAACTACATCGAGCAATGACATTGATTCGATAACTGATTGCCGCACAGGTCATAATTTTGTGATACCGTGCGGGGCCGGTGGGGTGAAGAAAATTATCGAGGAACATACCTCTGATGATACGCTTACTCCAGCGGAATCTGGCAGTGTGCATACTAATTTAGGTGCAAGTGGGGTGGTTACTCTTACCCTGCCGGCATCGGCCCCGGCTGGGACGGTATTTGCCTTTACGGTTCAGGCGGCACAGGAGCTGCGGGTGGACCCTGGCTCTGCAACAATCAGAGACGACAGCGGCCAGACAGCTGATAAATATAAATCGGCCGACGCTATAGGTGAGTGTATAACACTTGTTGCCGATTCGAACGGAGACTGGGTGACAACAGCAAAGAACGGTACCTGGATAGAAGAAGGGTAAAACAGGTTGCACAGGAACATTTTAGGGAGATGTGGTGCTTATGGCAATTGAAAATTTAAGGCCGAACGAAGTCGGAGATTGGAGCTCTTATGGCTGAAACACCGCCTGGACTTGATAATTTGAAGTTATGGCTAAGAATGAACGAATATATTGGTGAAGAAAACAACGACGTAATTAACGAGGTTGGCGATAATGGTAACTATCGGAATTATCCTGAAGAATGGGAAGGAGAGTTTCCATCACCTTCTATATCAAGTGGCGACCCCCCTTACTTGAACGGTGCTCTTAGATTTGGTTATCATGGGGACAACGACCAGTACATAGATTTTGGTGCTTATGCGGCGACTAAGCTCACCAGCATAGATTTCTCAATAAATCTTTGGTGCAAACTTGCAAGTACGGCTTCTCAGGGGTTCTGTACACACGGTCGTTATGCCCATAGTGGATGGGACCTTGTACTATATACTAATAAAATATATGTGCAGTATAATAAAAGTGGTGGTGTGTACAGAACGGCAAGTCCGGCGGCGTTGCTTTCAACGGATGGCACAACTTGGAATATGTTGACTTTCGTAGGCAATCGCAACGGCGATAGTAAAGGTGAGATTTTTGTGGATGGAACTGAAATAGCAAACTACGACACGCAGGCTATACTTCAAGTACCGGATACAACCACTTATAATTTACATATTGGGGCTGATTATGCTGGTGGTAGTACGATACAGGGTCGTTTAGACAACATAATGATATTCAACAAAGCTTTGACCCAGAATGAAATAAATTGGCTTTATAACGGCGGAAACGGCAGGGAAAATCCTTATATCGCACGGCCGTTGGTTGGAGGCTCATTGGCGGGAAATAGTCTAATTGGAAGGGGTTCGGCAAGATGATGTATTTAGGCGATTACAAAGAGGACAGCACGCTTTATTTCTGCTGGAGCACAAACGATAAAGACGGCGCCGGCATAACCCGCAGCACCAATGGGACAATCAAGGTCTATAAGGACGACGGCACTACCGAAAGCACAGCGGGGATAACCGATATAGAAGATTTTGACAGCCTGACAGGGATTCATAACTGCAAGCTCGATTTGAGTAGCGACGTTTTTTATGCGACAGGGCATGATTATTCGGTTGTACTTGCTGGGGCGACAATCGATGGTGAAAGCGTTAATGCTGTACTTGCTACTTTCTCAATAGAGAACAGGTTTGCAGGGAGTTTACTTTTTGAAAAGGCAGCCATGATGCTTGTCAACAAGGCCGTACAGAACAAGGTAACCGGTGTAATTAAGTACTATGACGAGGATGACGAAACGGTCATTCTTACCCACACACCGACTGATGGCGTATCGGAGATTACGAGGGAATCGAGCTGATGGAAAGTGAGTGGTTAAAAGAAGCACTTTTTAACGGACAGACGAGCAACGGATTTAAGCTCGGTACTATTTTGAGTTTGGGCTGGTTCTGGCTGAGGGCGGGCGGCTGCTCTGTGCTGTATCGCGGAGCCAGTATGGAGCTAATAGACTTTGAGAATATATTGGCTGTGGGTGAACAGGACGCCAGCTCAATCTCACCACCCGGTTATGTCCAGCACAGTAGCGGCTCGACGTATTGTTATGTTGTTCGCAGGGCCAATAACTGTGGCTGTCAGGAGTATACCATCGCTGCCGCGGTCAAGGTTTCGATAGATGCCGACGGAGAATTGGCACATCCAGAGCCAAACAGCGTTTTCGGTGCAGGGGTGCGGCAGGTGGCCGGCAGTAAGATACAACTTCTCTGGTTTTATTGTCCTCTTGAACAGCAGTCGGCGCCTGTGTGTTTCAAAATTTACTGTGACGGCGGTACGGGGCAAATCGATTATGAAGACCCAATTGCTACGATTGACTATACCGGAAGGAAGTTTTACAGCTATCAAAGTGACACGCTTGATGCAGGGACTCATTTGTTTGCTATAAGGGCCGAAGATGCCTGTGGTATAGAGGACAGCTCTTTAGCCGGTATAAAAATTCAGCTTGATGTTACGAGCCCTATCGCGATTGAGATATTAAGTTCCGAAGCAGCCTAATCCAAAAGAGGTTTTTAATGTCTAACAGGATTGATTTTTACCAAGCAGAGCAAAGCCGGTTTTCACAGCCAGCGGCGAAAGTTTCGGTCTTTTTTGAAGAGGTGCTTTGCCCTTATCTTGAGTTGATAGAGATTGTACGTTGCGGCTGGCCGGAGTTTGGCTGGGTGCGTTTGGCCTTGAATACAGCCGCTCACCCGCAGGCCGGCCCGACGTCTGTTGAAGAGATTGAGACTTTGTTTGGTATGGGAAAATCAATTTGTATTCAGCAGGTTTACAATGGTGCAGCACCGGGCGTATCGGTTGAGAGTTTTCCTATTTTCGTCGGTCAGATAGAAGGCATTGAGACAAAGCTGTCTGGCAAGGGCAAAAGAGTTGAAATTACAGCGAAGGATTTCAGTGCGAATCTAAATCGCATCACTATCTATGGCAGGCGAGTAGTCAACCCTGATGGTTCGACTGTATTTTTAGCAGGCGTTGACACCGTTTTTAACGAAGATGGCAGGGGCAATGCCTCAACTGAACCAGTCGAGAACGAGGGGAAGAGTTTAACGGTGTTTTGTGCCGAGCAGACACAGTCGAAGCCGTGGAGCTATGCCGAGGTTATTAACTATTTGCTTTGTGAGTATCTGCCGATGGGGCAATTGCAGATACCAGAAATTGAGCGGCTTCGGGTCCTGACTGAGAACCAGATAGTTCGGGACCTTGACGTTACGAGTTTAAATATGTTAGAGGCGTTGCAGCGATGCTGTGAAAGAATTGGTTTGAAGTTTAATTTTGTCTGTCGGCCTGAACCGATGCATCCGAGGCAGGCGATTGTATTCTATAAAAGTGGTTGCGGCAGGGAGGTTGAGTTAAACTATCAGCCTTATGGCGAACAGTTTAATATTTCGAAGACAAATATTTTGGCTCTGCACAGGAGGAAGAATTTCTGGCCTGTAACACACAGATATATCGCCCAGGGCGACTTCAAGGTTTATGAAGCGACTTTTGAGCTGGTAAAGGCCTGGGACAGTAACAAGGAAGACACTGATTATAATAAGTTTTCACCCTTGACCAATCCCGACTTCTACCGTGTCAAGGACGTATATCGCAAGTGGTGTCTTAATGAGGCGGGTGATTACAGCAATTCGCCGTACAATCGTGGAGATGCTTTTGATTTTTCAAAGATTTTCGAGGGCAGCAATTTCGTTCATTGCCGCAGGTCTTTTTTGCCCGTTCTAACGACTGATAACCAGGGTAAATCCCTGGGTTATTTTCTGGAGGTATCATACGATAACGGTTCAAGCTGGCGGCAGTATCTTTATGCTTTTAATAATCTTCTCAATGAGTGTGGGGTGTGGCTCAGCAGCGAAGAGCTTGATGTTGATACGTGGGTGGCGGCATTAAAAGGGGTTCTGAAGTTCAGAATGACCGCATCGGTAATCAGTGATGAGCGGTTGAGTTGCGTAATTGCCGACGGTCCGGTCGGTTCGGCTGTTCCCGTGATTGACCATATTATTACCCTGCCTCGTCGGTTCAAATATCGTAAGGTAAGCAGTTGGAGTATTTTTGCGAATATATCAGACGATGTGCTTGGTACTGCCGACGAGGTTGACGACAGAGATGCCCTGTATGAATTTGTGCGTAAAAGGGCGCAGGTTAACTCTGAGACAATCGAGACTGTTGATGTGCAGATGCCTTACCTGACCTTTGATTACAGAGTAGGTGATAGAGCGACATCTTCGCCCGAAAGCAGGGACCTGCTCGGTTGCAAGAGTGATAACCGAAGCACAAACCGGATAGAGCGTGCGCAGATGGATTTCGAGAAGCAGTGTACGAATTTGAAAATCATTCGGCAAAGGGGTTTAGGGTTATGAGCAGGCAGATAGATATGGAGAGTCGGGGGGAACTGGCAAGATTTGCCCGCAACCGTTCGCAGCAGAGGCAGGAGGTGGCGGTTGTTACTTCACCCGGTGCCCGGAGCTCGGCCTGGGCGGTTAAGGTCAAAAGCCTTTCGTCGTACAATGTATATAACGTTCGTGCTGTTGAGATAGGCGATGCCGGTTCACTGCCGGTTGAAATTGGTGATACGATGCAGGCGGTCAATCTGGCCGAATCGTTTTTGCAGCAAGGACAACTCTCAGCAG
Source organism: uncultured Pirellulales bacterium (assembly GCA_964564845.1). Taxonomy (GTDB): domain Bacteria; phylum Planctomycetota; class Phycisphaerae; order Sedimentisphaerales; family Anaerobacaceae; genus CAYXPG01. Next base: position 15,717 of record CAZMCN010000005.1, read on the forward strand.
GGACATATGTGGCGATGTCTAAGGTGGGCGAAAAGAATATTTTTTATGCACCGGTGTAAAAACAGCTAAAGGTGCTGAACATAAAGCGAAAAGCAACAGTGTAAATTTGAGAATGGAAAATCGAAAGTTGAAAGTTGAAAGTCAATCCGGCTGGCAGTTTAATCGACAGGTTAATCTTTCTGTGCTGGTTCAGCTGGTATTTCTGGCTGCGTTGATTGTGGGTAGCTGGGTCAATCTGCAGCGGCAGCTCGACCTGCTGCAGAAGGATGTAACGTATTTGTGTCGGTGCCAGGAGAGTTTTGAGCAGAAAATCGAATCGCTTGCAGCAAAGAGTGTTTCGCATGAACATCGTCTGCGAGCGGTTGAAAGAGCATTTACCAAATCGGATATGCCAGAGGAGACTTTTTGAGAGCCGAATGTAAAGGAGAAATGATGAGAAAGATTTTAACGACATTGATGTTAGGGTGCATTGCGTTAGCAGGTTGTGAAAGTCTGCGTTTTGGGCCGAGTGAAGACCAGAAGCAGAATGCCTGGCTGCACAATCGGACAACTGCAGCGGCAGCACAAAGTGCCAAGGCCGAGGACGCATCGGAAAAACTGCAGGCATTAACGCAACTGTCGCAATTGCAGAGCAGGGCGTTTACATCCTACTACGGCCTGCCGAGGGAACTTCCACCGGCTCAATCGGCCGAAGAGATACTTGCCGAATCGAATTTCCAGCTCGCGGAGAGGGCTTCGGATCAGTCGGCTCAAAGGCCTGATGCATTTGTACTGGCTGATAGTATATTTGAATTAGCTATCGGCATCTGTGCTTTAATGGGGGGCGTGTACGGGACAAGAGCGGTAGGATTCTTAAAAGATGCAAGAGCCAAGTCGAAGGCCTTGAAAGAGATTATCGAAGGCAATGAGCTTTTCAAGAGTAGGAACAGCGAATTTGCAGAGGATTTCAAGGCCGCTCACAAGGACCAATCACCAGGCACACGGCAAATCGTAGCTGAACTGAAAAGTAGCTGAACTGTATTCTGCTGATAAAGCTTTGTCTGTCAATTTGCATCCGGCGTTGCGGTGCTGTTTTTCTTTTTTAATTCGAATGCTCGGACAATCACGTAGGCCACGAGAGCAAATACAAAGAATACCAGAAGCATCCAGGCGACGCCCTGAAGTGTTCCGATGATTGTTCTGTACAGTTCCAGTACCCACCGCTCCGCATTTAGCTCGATTATTTTTGACCCTTCAAATCTTGGTTCGGTGATGTATTTTTCGAGTTCCCATATTCTTACTCCGCTTGATATTCCGGTTACATAGATGGCGAATTTGAGATACTTTGACCACGCTTTGCTGATTTGGTCTGAAATGATTCGGGCGAGAATTGCGTTGATTGGCCTGGCGAAAATCAAAACAACAACGGAAGAGACCACCAATGCAATTACAAATGTGACGATTAAAAGTGTGATAAACATATCTTTCTCCTACTTTAACAATAGAGGTTTTTAGCAATACAGGGTCGCCTCATATGTATGCCTTGCGGTGCCGGCTTTAGTTAATTAAAAAATCACCGATGTTAATGTATGTGGTTTACCTACCTTAAGATTATACGATGAATCTTTTTCATTTCAAGTTTTTTCGGCTTGTTTAACGCTGACGTAATTAGATGGTTGTACAATAGAGAGAAATGCCGGCTTATCGTCTGGTGAGGAAAGATTATCGGAGAAGAAAAAGTGGAGACGGCCGCCCCCCCAAATTTTGGTTAAAAGGTTCAACCGTCTCCTTTGAAGAGGAGAGAGATTTATTTATTACCGGACTCAAAAAACTGCTTTTTTGTCCTAACTAAAGTTTAACTCATCTTTTGCCTTTCTCCAAATAATACGCTATAATAATCGGAAGGTTCGGGCAGATTTTTCGAAAAACAGACCTTCCTAAAATTAAGTGAAAGTTTGACCGCCGGAGCATACAATAGCCCAATATGGTTCAGGTGGAGATAATCAATGATAGTCGGTGTGTTGACGGCACAAATGCATATGCAGGGGACAGCTTCGCTTAAGGAAAAGAGAAGCATTGTCAAGAGTTTAATCGGTCGGCTGAAAAGCAGGTTTAACATTTCCATTGCAGAGGTTGACCATCAGGACGATAAACAGTTTGCGGTCATAGGGATGGCAATGGTCTCAAACGACACTCGTTATATACACAGCAGTTTTGATAAAATCGTTGAATTTATGCGAAGGGACGGCCGTTTCTATCTTGGCGGGATTGAACGCGAAATCTTTTAGCTTTAACTTATCAGCCCTTTGTAACAGGATGTTGTGCTTCTCTCGGCCCCAATATTAAGATGTCCATAACCACCATTCGGGCCGACTTCAATGTCCCATAAGTAACCTCAGTTTTGCAGCCGAGCAAGCTCATCGGCACACATTTTTGCCTGTCCCGGGTCGGAAAGTTTTTCGGAAGCGGCCTTGAGATATTTTACTGCCCGCTCGGGCTCATTTAGATAACGCGCATACATTACGCCCAGCATCAACTGTACCTGCTCGATGTATTCGTAGTTGTTGTAGTGCTTTAGGAATTTTTCATAGGCCTGTGCTGATTCAGCGGGTTTTTTCTCGCTGGCAAGCTGATTGGCGATGTCCAGTAGCTGCTGTCGCGGCAAAATCTGCTCGCTATCAAGCTTTATCAGTTCCAGATAGGCCTCGGCCGCTGCCGACAAATTGCGCTGCGAAATCCTGCCGGTAATTTCGCTTCTAAGGTGGCTGATTGTTTCCATAAGCTGCTGCTGGGCTGCTGTTTTGACCTCTTTAACCTTTATCCTTTTGCTCTTCGTCTGGCCGGTAAAGGGGTCGTAACCGCGCCCAACAACGTCACGATATACCCGCCGACGGTTCCATTGTTTGAGCATCGCCCAGAGGTCAAAATTGCTTCCGGCGATTAAGCCGGTCGCCAGCATCGTCAGCATTGCCAGGGCTCCGAAAGCGTATCCGGAAAGGTGCGCATCATAAGCGACCATTGGGATGCTTCTTTCGAGCATATTGTCCCAGACAATCAACTTAAAACCGATGAAATACAAGGCGGAAATTTCGATGGTGTCAATAAAAAAAAATATCCAGTAAAAAACCGTAATTAACGTCTGCGGGAATAAAACCAGATAGGCGCCGGTTACGGCGGCGACGGCTCCGCTGGCTCCGATGACACTGCCGCCGCCAATGAGTATATGGCCTATTCCACTGAATACGGCACCGGCCAGGTAAAAACATAAATAACCGATGTTACCAAGCTTGTCGTTGACATTATTGCCGAACAGATACAAAAAAAACATATTGCCGAGGATGTGCATAAAGCCGCCGTGCAGAAAGGCATAAGTGATAAACTGCCACAGGAAAGGTCGTTCAGGCATCAGCACAAGCTGTTCTGCCCACGGTCGAAGAACCCGCATAACATCCCTTGTCAGCGGATGGATGCGAGTCGAATACGTCAATAAAAAAATGATTACGTTGACACCTATCAGGGCGTAATTTGTGTATGGCGTTCGCCACGGCCGAATACTTGTCCGTATAGGAAATATAATAAACATAACAACTCAACTGCCAATCTTAAGGTTGCAAGTAAAAACCAATTTATTGTAACGGCAAAAAACAGATACGACAAGATGTAAAATAAATTAATGGTAAACGCCAGGATGTAAAAACACTGGTTTTTATAGGGCGATTCTGTAAGATAAAAAAATAAGTTGAGCTTTTTGGCTTAACCTGCCGCTAACTTGTGTCGATAAAATAGTTAAAATCCGTGGAAATAATGTCGGTTTATAAATTAGGAGAATCAAGATGGGTATTCAGAACTGGTCGGAAGAGATTCTTCTTGTGGACCTGCCTCAGGAGCCTGAATTGGGAGATGAGCTTAAAACCGTTACTGAGATGGTCCGCGACAAAGGTGACTGCGATGTGGTAGTGGATTTTTCCAGCGTTGATATTGTAACTTCTTCAAGTCTCTCAAAACTTCTGAGGCTGCGTAAGCTTCTGGCTGACTGCGGGCATCGGCTTGTTTTCTGCAACGTTGCTCCCGCAACCAAGGGCATATTTACGGTAACCGGCCTCGATGGAATTTTCGAGCTTGTTGACGATAAGTTCGTTGCCCTCGCAGGTCTTCAGATTACCAATTAAATGCAGAATCCCGGACAGGAAACTTGACAAAAGATTTTCTCTTGTGTAATATATTTTTATGATTGTTGAGCCTATTACGAATACCGCTTTTAGCCCTCAGTTTTTTGCTATAGCGATGTTCGTAATCTGCTCGCAAGTTTATTGAAAAATCAGGGTTGTATTAGATGGACGAAGAAGTTCTGCAGCAAATCGAGCAGATTATAGGTTACCAGTTTTCCGACAGGAAGCTGCTGGGCAGGGCCTTCACTCATTCCTCGGCGGTGGACAATCGTCTTTCGAGCAATGAACGACTGGAGTTCATCGGCGATTCAATTTTAGCTTTGGTTATATGTCAAGCCATTTTCGACCGCTTTACTTCTTATCTGGAGGGTGACCTGACGAAAATGAAGAGTATGCTTGTTTCGCGCAGGAGTGGGGCCAGGATTGCGAAGCAGCTCGGGCTGCAAAAATTTCTTAAAGTCGGCAAAGGTATGTCCAGCAGCCGGGCATTGACCGGCTCTCTCGCGGCGGGCCTGCTCGAAGCCGTTATTGCTGCGATTTATTTCGACAGCGGTTTTGATGCCGCTCGTGATTTTATCTTAAGAATATTTGGCCCGCTAATCGACAAGGCAGACGCAGAACAGGCACAGGGGAATTTCAAATCAATGCTCCAGCAGTATTCTCAACAGCAGTTTGATGTTACGCCTGTTTATGGGCTACTTGACGAAAAGGGCCCGGACCACCATAAATGTTTTGAGTCCGAAGCAATCGTCGCAGGCCGACATTTCTCAAGTGCCTGGGGGACAAATAAAAAAGAAGCAGAGCAAAAAGCCGCCTTTAATGCACTTGTTGAATTAGGAATTCTTGAAGAGGGCTTGATGGATTTCGAATCTGACTAATTACACCGATTGCCGCAGCAAGGTACGTAGTTACTGAATAACCAGGCTCGCCACGATATATAAAGCCAGAGCAACCAGTGCCATAAAAATAACAATAGAAGCAAATAGAGCGCCTGTTTCCCTGAGGAAAACTGCTGTTTTAATTGTCGGCAGCTTCGTTGCTTTATAGACAATAGCTATCGCCGCCGCCAGAGGCAGCACCCACAGCATTAACCGTGGATTAGTCTCAAGTTCCTGCGGTGCTGTGAACGTCGCTATTATCAGGTTTGTTATTGCAGACATTTTAGCCTCCGGCAGCTTCAGTTTGGCGCAAATGAGCTAAGTAAACAGCGTTGACGATGCAAAGGAGGTTTAGCAGACCTGCGACACTCGTGTATATCTGTCCGATTTCGTTTGGCCAGCCGTAAACACGATACCCTCCGCCGGCGGTGCTAAAACCTATAAACATTACCATTGGTGAGTTCATAATCTGAGCTATATACCATGGCCAGGACCTGACCGGGTCGATTACACCAATTGACCCAACGTACAGCCCCACAGAAAAAATCAGCACAACAGTACAAAATATGATTATCGAGCGTTTTTTTTCATTAAGGAAATAATAACCTGCTCCGGGGACAAGCCACGACAACAGAGCGACGATAAGAAGAAACAACAAATTGTCTTTGGGAAATCGTGCCACTACAGTGCCCCGGTGGATTTGTCCTGGTCATTTGCATCTGCAGCCTCTTCATCCTCAATAGCCCATCTGAACTTCATACGTTTTAGGATATTGTCCGGATTAAAGTGTACCGCTGCCAGAGACTGGGACTGAAGAGTGTTTATTTTGTAAGCCTGAATTGATTTGATTGCTTCATATTGTTGCCGGTCAAGCCGTTTAACTGATATGTTTTTTAAACAATAGTAGCTCATGTCCGGCTTAACTTCCAGGACTAAAGGCAGCTTTTCAATTGTATTACTGTCCGGCGGAACAAGTGAATATAACTGTTCTCTTAGCACACTTTCCTTTCTTCTCTCATTGATTAGAAATTGTGCTGTTGGATTGCCCTGGCTTTGCACAGCCAACGTCTTTAGCATCGGCCCGGAGAGTCTTGGGAGATTTGTAAAGTTTTGCAGGGTGAATGCATCGGAGCCGGGCCCATCCTCTCGGGCTTGGGGGCCATAGAGTTCGTTGAATTTGTCGATGGCACTGTCCCAGCCGTCTTTTGTCGCCAGATTGACGAATTGTTCGGCTTTATCTTTTGCCGTTTCCATTGCCGCGAGTTTTTTAAGGTCTTCGGTTACTTTTTCTTTTACCGAATAAAGTCTCTTGTCTTGGGAGCGGGGCTCCCGCTCAAAATCAATTGTGTCTATACTGAATGTTTGGTTAACACTTTGCGGCTCTGCGGCCTTGTGGGCTTCGGTTATCCGCACAAGAGCAGATATCTGTGCGAAGAAGTCTTTCAACGGTCCGATATTTTCATATAGCCCTGGTTTTTGTAAGCCGGTAAGTCCAAGTTCACTGCTGCCCAGCTGCTCAATTGCAAAAACAATTTTGCTTAACCCCAGAGAGCTGAATCTATATCCGAAGCCGCCAAGGTATAGTTTTCCGAGGTATTCGTCCTCTCCTGTGTCGGTTGCACTAAGCAGACCGGTCCGGCCGGAATATACCTTGATTTTATATTTTTTGCTCAATTGCTCGGCAGTGGTTTTGTAATCACCCGCTCTTTCCTTAAGCTGCTCGATACTTAAGTCCGCTGCCCCCGTGTCTATGTCTTGAAGGTTCGCATCGGTAATGGCCTTTGCCTCTTGAAGTATCTTTTCTGTCTTCGAGTTTATTTTGTCCTGCAGGAGCTGATTCGTGATGGCAGAGGCGACTTCCGAATAGCTTTTTATTCGTTCGGTTAAAGGTGAGTTGGGGTCATTTGGGTCCGAGGGTATCTGTTCGGTAAATTGTTCTCTGTATCTTCGGTAATATTCTTCCGCCTCTTCCTGTGTAGGTGCTGTTACTATATTTGAGACATCATCCGGCTTAATAGCGATATATTCAAGCTTAACTCTATCGGCAAGTTTGTAACCGAAGCCATAAGGGTTTTGCTCACTTACCTGCCCGGAAAAAAATTGCTTATACCTGTTAAACTGTTCGAGGATTTTTTCTTCATCCGGCTGGGGCTGGCTTTCTGTAAACAAGGCCGAATCAAATTTTACAAATTCCACATCAATCGTTTCAAACTCCCAGCTTGCATTATGAGTCAGTTGCGATAATGTAATATTTTCGTTCGAGCTTATCATATTGCTGTACGCCAATACTGACAACAGCTTTGCAAACGCTTCCAGTATCCGGTCCTCGGGGATTCTTTGGTTGTTTACGATTGAGCCGATGAGCTGGGTATAGGTTATACCGTTGAACAGTTGTGGTATTACTCTTCCAAGCAGTATGCCCGCTTCTTCTTTTGCGACCCTGATGCCGGCCAGACTCGCCTCCTTGTTCAGCAGCAGCCAGTATATGTCGGTCGGCGCCGTGCGTTTGTAAAGGTCGTTGATTTGTTTATCGCTGATTCTGCATCCGTTCGATATTATCATTTGTTGAATTCGACGGATTGACTGCCGTGAAGTTCTCTGCTCCGAAAACAACAGTTCACCAAGCAGAACTGCCCTGAGATCCTGCGACCGCAGCAGAACATCGGCATTAAGGGCCTTGAGTGTTTCTATCTCCTGCCACGCCAAGGCTCTGTCTGAGCTTGTTATCTTCCTGTTATCATCGTAGTAAGCAATGGTTTTTTGGAACCGGACGGTACCTCGGCCAAGTTGACTGATCCAGGTGCTTCCGATAAAACCGACCATTATGATGACGACCACAACAGCCATTAGCTTTTTATTGTTTTTACGCAGCCATCTCACCAAATTCATATTTGTGCTCCGAATTTGTTGTTCCTGTCGAGCTTGAAAACCATATAAGTATATGCAACTTTTCAGCCTTTGCAAGAAAAATAGCTGAATTGAGCATTATTGAATCGGCAGAATGATTGCAGTATCGGTTATTTTGCTTTTAAATAAATTTCTTGCATTCCCAGCAGGGCTAAATCATAATAACAGGCGGACAGGCATGATTTTATGAGGAGTTATGGAATCTTATGGAATTTGAAGAAGGACCGGAATCTGAAATTAGGAGACCAAAAATGGATGAGAACCAGCTCAGAACAAACAATTTGATAGACACTACCGATTGCCTTGAAGCCGTCGGAGTGTTCAAGGGATGGAAAAATTTCTTGTTTATAATCGTAATACTCTCTTTGCTCCTGCTGCAGGTATCGTTTTGGCTGGTAGATACCAAAGTCATTACAACCGGTGGTATGGGTGCTGATGATGTATCTGCTGCTGCAGATGATGAGCCGACTCAGACCGTCACTGATGCGACAGCCGAGCCAAACCAGCCGGCCAAAAAAGTACAGGAACAAAAAGAGGTCCCTCGATTCGGAGTAACATTCAAACGGCTCTCCTGGCTTATCCGTTTCCTTGACTTTGTGCTAATACCGGCCTCTATACTTTATTGTCTGACAATGCTGTTTAGCTTAAAGGTTTCGATGCTCGGTCGGCTCGGCGGGATAAACCATATCAGTCGCGCTTTTTTCCTTTCGCTGACTTTTGTCGTTTTGCTGCTCCCCTGGCAAAAGTTCTTCGGTGGCGTGGTTACCGGAGCAATGTACACCCCTGCCGAGTTGTTAAGCTACTATGAGGCACAGACAAAAGGATTATTCGCCGCCTCACTTTATTATCTGCGCTTCAGCGGATATTGGGTTCTGGTGATGCTGTTGCTTATCTTTTCGCAAGCACGCAGTTTCCGCTGGGCAAAGACCATACTTCGACGCTTAGAGGTGATATAAACAGAAAAGGCACTGCTAAAGTTTCGATAAACTTTCCCGTGCACTTTTCAACTTTTCCTGCTCATCTGTTCTGGCATAGAGCTTTATCAATTCCCTCAGAGCAATCCGCTGAATAGACCGCCCGGTCGTCTTAAAAATAGACAGAGACTCTGAGCCCGACAAAGCCACACCACACTGCCGGATGGCATCATATTGCTCTTCGGCTGTCTCGTACTGTTGGGCTGTGGAAGATGCTCTTGCAATCCTTGAGGCATACCTGACAAGCAGCTTAATGCTTTTTGCAGTCTCAATGCCATCCTGATGCTTCTGCTCTTGTTCGGATGCGGGAAGGGCCGAATACCCCTGTTCAGATAATGTTAGTATTGGTATTTCGGAAAACACCGACGAATCGTCCCATTTGACAAGAAAGAATTGCTCGGCAGCGGCTTTGCGCTCGCCGCTGTCCCATAGTTCCAGCACATCGTTAAAAGTTGCTTCCTTAGCGTATAGACCAACAGTTACAGCCGATATGCCGGGCGTCTCAAGTAACTCGGCCTTGGTCTCAAAAACTATATCACCCGGTATCTCAGCCCGCACAAGGACGAACCGCTGGACAGAGCCTTCTTGTACACTTTTGGCAATTACCGTCTCGCCCGCCTTTAATCTCAATTGGCGACTCACAGTTGTTGAGCTTGTTACAGGCGGCCCTGTCGGCAGAGATGTTTTAGGGTCAATCTCCTTTGGTGGTTCTGCTGTGAAATTTTCATATCTAAAATCGATAGTAATGTCTCCCCACCTGTCAACAGAAGGTAACGCTTCCACAGTTGTTCCGATGGCCTCGTCGGTCAGTTTCTCTGTGAAAGAGTCGGCGCCTGTCCTTACAAGATATTTTAACCTTTTTCCAGTGCCGGCCCTGCCTGTTTTGCCTGCTCGTACCTTAATCTTTGTTGAGTCAAGCAGTTTTGAGTTATCGGCCTCGGCCAGCAGCCAAAGCAGCTTCGCAACAGACACCGTAACTTTTGCTCCGGGTGCCGGTGAGCTTATCCCCACCGCCTGAAGGGCTGCTGTTTTGACCTCCAGCTCCACAGTTTCAACAATTACTTCAGGCCCGACCTCATTAGGCCCAGCCTCGCCAGCGCCGGCCTCAGCGCTCGACCACGAAACAGCGAACAACAGTATATAAACTAAAATCGCAATACAAACCGCTCTTGACAGTCTTCTCATAATCAAATCCTTCCAAAAATTTCTTGTGCTCACTACAGTAGCTATTATATAAAAAACCAGGGTATTACTGTTACAAAAAAAAAGAAAAAACTGCTGATGGCTTACAGCTAAAAACAGTAAAAACTCCTGGAAAGACACTGTTTTAAGCTGCTATTGCCTAAAAATTTTTTGTAGGTAGCTTAGTAACAGCACCACATAAAACGTGGGGCCAAATATTTAGCCTGCGGTTTCACCGCAGGTTCTGACTCACAAGATCGTACTTGACGGAATATTAGCCGCAAGGGTAAGATTGTATAAGATATGTGTGGTTTTTAGATTCATCTTTGATCAGCGTGTTAATATTCCCCTGATATACAGAGAAACGAAGAAGATGAAATTCAGAATATCGAACTGGTTCTTTGTAATTCTATGCTGTCTTGGGTTAGGCTTCTGGCAGAAGGATAACGTAGGGACAGTATTGCGTGAATACTCATCTCTCTATAGACACCTCAAATACGAAGATGGCTCAATGAAGATACACGGGCCTTTTACCCCCCTCATAGTGGCGAAAGAAGACCCCGAGGCGGCCGCAGTTGCAGAAATAAGGTTATACCGCCTGAACCGTGAACGCGACAAATTCATCTGGGCAATTGCTGATAAACTGCTGCACTATCCCGACAACGAATTTCTGTTGTTTGAGCTTATCAGCTCTATTCATTACTGGGATGATAAAAGTATAATTGACCCGCAGATTAAACTGGGGCTTGCGGAAAGACTCATCGCACTACAGCCGGACAACGCAATCTATCATTACTTGAAGTGCTATCTACTTTTGATGGATAGGCACGGCAGCGACATCAATGCTGCTCTTGAGGAACTTGAATATGCCAACAAGTGTAATGAATATAGCTTCCCTTATGATAGCTATAGAGAGCGAGCGATAAGTATAGCAGCCAAGGCAAAATTAAGCCGTTTTTTACAGAGAGAGTTATGGTATTACAGCAGGGGTAGCCCTGTTACTTCTGATATCTGGCAAAAGTTAATCGGTCAAGCAAACGCAGCATTTACGAATGGTGATACGGCTGAAGGTATGCGTATCACCAATGCCTTGGCCCAGATGCAGAAACGTCAGCTTCGTGATGGAGACCCTTATGCGGTTGCCATAAGAGGACTAAGGTTCTTTTCGGGGGCATGCAGTTTTGGGCACTGGGACGAGCCGCACTGTTTGGAACTGCAAAGAGCCGACCTCGATAAAGAGCAAGCCAAAGAAAACCGGCTTCAGTTGTGTACCCTAATGGCAACACCTAAAAAAAACCCTGAGGAAAAGCAAGACCAGCACAAGAAAGAGAAAGAAAAACAAACTGCGTTTCTTGCTGTTCCTCCAGCAGTGCATGCCGGCCAAATGTTTGTCGCATTCTTGTGGAGCTGCGCAATACTGCTGGTTATCAGCGTGGTGAGCGGTTTCGGCGAAAGAAACAAGGTCACGCTTTCCGGAATTTTACTGTTTATAACAAGCTGTGTATTTTACTTCTGCATTGTTAAAGGGTTCTTTTTGGCACCGCTCCTGGATAGCTTCTCATGTTACCACTTTTCTTACATTGATGTCTTACGACTTTTCCCAAGGCTGAACCTTATTGAAGATGAGCCTGTGTTGGCTGGTTTGTTTTTAGCCGGGCCGGTGCTGGCTGCACTGCTCCTGTGGGCATTGGGTTTTGTAAGACCGAAAAAAGGCGCTTTCTGGAAACGATGGTATATAAGAGTTTTAGTGTCTTTGAGTATTGGAATCGCAGCAGTATTTGTTTCGGCATTTCATATCGTTAATTATAAAGGCGAAACATTATGGCCGCAGTGCCTAATCCTCGGTGGTTTAATAGCTATCTTGGCATGGGGCATTATAACATTTGCTTGGTGGCTATTTAGGTGCAGGATTGTCAGGCTGCTTTTGGTTGCAGCATTTTTAGGTTCGGTGACGATTCTGGCAGGTGGTTATCGGTATGTTCAGTATTTGCCGATGATTGTTTTCATTCTGGCCGGCGCCATTATGGCTGTGGTTAAACCTGGTGAAATGTCATCTTTAAAAACGGTGCTTCGACTTTTTAGCAGAAGGCCCGACGTTGCAGCCATTAGAAGCAAATGCCTCAGACTTACAGCTCCGTTTATAGTGGTGTATTGGGTGCTTTTCATATCATTGACGCCTTTAGTTGCTAAGAGTATAGACCTGGAGTTTGGGGAATTTAAGACTGTTGTTCGAAGGGTAATACTGCCTGAAGCTGATGAGGCGTACGAGGAGTTGATGAGCACGTTTGAAGCAGAGGGCCTCAAGAAAACGAATGTTCATCGTTTGCTGGGTCTGGTTATGCCCGAAGATTTGCCTGCCCTTTTGCACAAGTTGAAAAACAAAGAATTCGCAGACGATTACTATCCGTGGCCATTAGCATGGCCTGGGAAAAAAGCAAGCGAAGAAGAAAACGCCAGATTAGAAAAGATGAAAGAGCAACGGCGACGCTTGAATGATGCCGATTTGGTTCTTGCAATGCGTAGCTGTGGTAAGGATGTGGTAGGTATCATCACCGCTTTCCTGGATAATCCTGATGCTGAGCAGGCACTGGTTGCCAGGGCAAGGTTGGGAGACTCGACAACAAAAGAGAAGTTGGAGGAGCTTTTGCAAACCCGGATGCAAAACGAACTTGACAAGAAGGAAGATGAGCAACCGATGCGCTATGGAACCTATCTGGACAGACCTGCCAAAGAGGCTGAGATTATTGGCGCTCTGGCGTGTATTTCCGAGCCCAATGAAGCTATGGAGCGATTTCTGGATTATATCCAAAATCAAGAGGTCTCTGATTTGTTGATTGAGAACCATAAATTTTTTGAGGGCGTAACCTTACTGCCAACAACCCATGCTCGTAAGGTACTAAAAGCCTATTTAGTTAAGGCACACAGCTGGCAGCCACCGGAGGAAAAAACACATTATGGCTTGATTCGCCATCGCCCAGATAGAGTTCTTTATCCTTTGCGCAGAATTGTCGGACTCCATGGTGACAGGCAGATTGCTGAGGAGATTTTTAAAATAATGCTATCAGCAGTAGATAAGGAACAACATTTTGAGTCATTCGATATTTCCCCATATTTCCAGGGCCGGTCCGCAGGATTGCTTAAACAGGGTCTCACCTGCAGTAATTCTGACACGCGGGCATGGTGTGTTTGGCAGTTGCGAAAGATTGGATACGAATGGAGTATAGAAGAAATAGGCAAACTTCTAACCGATAAAAGTTGGAAGGTGCGAGCCAATGTGGCAGCGGCAGCAGGCAAAGAAATTACAGCTTTAGCTGCTAATGACCGCAACAGTTTTGTCAGAGCTGCCGCAAGCCTTTGGGCCGGCAATTAACTTTAGCAGTCAATAACAAACAAATTTTTCCTAAAAACACTTTGACAGCAGTATTGTCTCTATGTACATTCTCCGGCTATGAGTGATGACTTTAGGCCACACATATCCCACGAGCAGACCATCGCTGAAATTACTATTAAGTCGGTTATAACAGGTGTTGTCTTCGGTTCACTTTTCGGAGCGGCCAATGCGTATCTTGGGCTGACCGCAGGTTTAACCATTTCCACCTCAATTCCGATAGCGGTTATGGCTGCCGGCTTTTTCAGACTGCTGAGAAAATCGGGCGTCCCGGCGACCATTCTTGAGGTAAATATTGCTCAAACAATCGGCTCGGCTGCTTCCTCGCTTGCCTCCGGGCTGATTTTCACGATGCCGGCTTTGTTTATGTGGGGGCTTGACCCGAAATACCTTCAGATGGTGATGCTCGGCTCTCTCGGAGGCCTGCTCGGAATCCTCTTTATGATACCGCTGCGGGAACATCTGATTATCCGTGAGCACGGCAAACTGCCTTATCCGGAAGGAACTGCCAGCGCTAAAATCCTCATTGCCACCGAAAAAGGCGGGCGCGGTGCCGTTGCTGTCTTCAAAGGTGTGGGTCTGGGGGCGGTTTTCAAGTTCTGCACGGGTTTTCTGTATCTCTGGAAGGAGAAGGTTGCGTACCTTTTTCCTGTGCCGGCCAAGGCAAGTCTTGGCCTGAAGGCCTCGCCGGCACTGCTCGGCGTCGGATACATCCTCGGTTTTAGAATCGCCGGCGTTATGGTGGCCGGTTCACTAATATCATGGCTCGTCCTGATACCTTTGATTGCTCATTTCGGTGATATGGTTACAATGCCGGTCTTTCCGGAAAAAGAACTTCTGATAGCTCAGATGAGTCCGGAACAGCTCTGGAGCAGGTACATCCGTTATATCGGTGCCGGCGCCGTAGCTGTGGCAGGTCTTATCACCGTTTGGAAGTCTATGCCGATTATGGTTCAATCGATTAGAGCAAGTTTAGGCAAAATTGTCCCAGGCCCAGCTTCGGATAAAGCCTACCTGAGAACACACCACAATATTCCGTTTAAGTATATCGCCTATGGTGTGCTGATTATCCTTGTTGGTCTTACTTTCATACCCGGCATCATAGGCGGCCTTGTGGCAGTCAGGATAATGGCATCGCTTGCAATTGTGATATTTGCATTTTTGTTTGTTACCGTTTCTTCGCGGATTGTGGGAATTGTGGGCGTATCTTCCAATCCGACTTCCGGGATGGCTCTGGTAACTATGCTGGTTACTGCCCTTGTTTTTGCTGTGTTGGGCTTTACCGGCAATGTCGGCAAAATAGCGGTTCTCTCTGTAGGCGGCGTTGTCTGCGTGGCTGCTTCTATCGCAGGCGATGTCTCACAGGACTTGAAAACCGGCTATATACTCGGCACGACACCCTGGAAACAGCAGGTCGGCGAGATGATTGGCACCGTCAGTGCTATATGGGCGGTCTGTTTTTCAATATTCATACTCGATAAGGGCTACACCTTCGGCACTATGGCTCTGCCGGCCCCACAGGCGACTCTGATTAAAACTGTGGTCGAGGGAGTTCTCTCAAGAGACCTTCCGTGGGGTCTGGTGCTGATGGGCGGTGCCTTTGCGGTTGTGGTTAAATTGATTGGCCTGCCGCCGCTGCCGTTTTGTGTCGGCGTGTACCTGCCGATTTCGACGCTTACTCCCATTTTTATCGGAGGCGCTTTAAGGCATATTATCGACAGGAAAGGAGAATCCGCCGTCGAACGAGATGCCGACAGGACCGACAGTGCAATACTCTACGGTTCAGGCCTTATCGCCGGCGAAGGTCTGCTCGGCGTTGGTATTGCCGCTTATGTACTTTTGACTGCCAGGTTCCCCGGATTGGCTTGGGCGGGTATCGGCTCAGGCTGGGCGGGAAAATTCGAGAGCCCGATTGCGCTGCTTTCGGTTGCTGCGATTCTTTACCTTCTGACGCGCCAGGCCGGAACCAAAAAAGCCTGATAGAAACTTCTGAACTAATCTTAAATCAAATCACCACCGGGAAAACCAATCAAATGCGCAGGTAAAAATGTACATAATTTTTAAGATTATTTT
>CAZMCN010000006.1:0-30379 GCA_964564845.1 uncultured Pirellulales bacterium
CTAATGAAAGTTCCAAGAAAGAACAAAGTGTTGGTTCTTTTGAGTATAATCCTGCCGACAAAAGATTCCCAATGCTGTTTGAATTATCACAACCACTGGATGATTTACAAGATATGCTTTTAAATGAATTTTCAGGAAAAACCGTGTCTTTCAAGCAGCTTTATGAAAAACATAGCATTGGTAAACCTTATATTGACAGCAACTATAAGCAGGTTCTTAAAAAACTTGAGGAACAAAATCACATTACGACAACTAAAACAAATAAAAAACGACGCAAGGGAACGTTTGCTGATGACGTTTTAATAACATTTTCGCAAGGAGAGAATTGATATGGGAAAACACTCCGCGATTGAATGGACAGAATCGACATGGAATCCTATTACTGGCTGCACAAAAATTAGCACAGGTTGTAAAAGTTGCTATGCTGAGAGAATGGCCAAGCGATTAAAAGCTATGGGGCAACCGAACTATGCTAACGGCTTTAATGTGGCAATCCATGAGTCTGTGTTTGAGCTTCCGTTACAATGGAAAAAATCACAGGTCATATTTGTTAACTCTATGAGTGATTTATTTCATCGCCAGGTGCCAACACCATGTATCGAACACCTTTTTGAAATAATGAACCAGGCCGACTGGCACATATTTCAGATTTTGACCAAGCGAGCATCCCGCTTGGCACTACTCGGTCCACACTTGCCTTGGGCGGATCATATCTGGATGGGAGTAACCGTTGAAGATGCCGATTATGTTTCTCGTATTGACGATTTGCGAGTCTGTGGTGCGAATGTGAAATTTCTTTCTCTCGAACCCCTACTTGGCCCTGTGCCGGAGATAGACCTCAGTGGTATTGACTGGGTGATTGCTGGTGGAGAGTCCGGCCCTGGTGCCAGACCAATGGAAATAGACTGGGTACGGGATATACGTGACCAATGTCTTGATTATGGTGTGCCGTTTTTCTTTAAACAATGGGGTGGTGTCAATAAGAAAAAGGCAGGGCGTATTCTGGACGGCCAAACTTGGGACCAGATGCCCGATTTCTCAAAGGATTGTTTGGCTTGTCGGTAAATTAACTTGAAATGGGATTTATAAATGGCGAAAAAGAATACTAAGAAAAATATTCAGGTTCATTCGGTAAAGCATAAAGATAAACGCAGAAACATTCCGACCGAAGAATTGCGGGATTTTGTTCGTGAAGATGAATTGAAACCCAAGCAGGTTACATTGCCAGGCTTGTTGTATGCACGTGACCCATCGCTTGACCCGCAGCTTGTCTGGACGGGTAAAGATAAACTCGATTCTGAAGAGCTGACCGTACCGGCAGTGCCGATTTATATCCAGGAAAAGATTCATCCGCAGGCTATTATCGAAGATGTCAAAGCAAGAGCTAAAAAAGATGCCCCGCCGCCGCAGTTGGATTTATTCTCCGACTTTAACGGTATAGAGTTCGAAGACCTTATCGAATTTTATCAGCACGACTCCAACTGGGCAAACCGAATGATACTCGGCGATTCGCTTTTGACTATGGTAAGTCTTGCTGAAAAAGAAGGTCTCAAAGGCAAAATCCAGATGATTTATATCGACCCGCCTTATGGTATTAAATTTGCGTCTAACTGGCAGGTATCGACAAGAAAACGCGATGTCAAGGACGGCAAGGCCTCCGATGCCACACGCCAGCCGGAACAAATCCGGGCTTTCAGAGATACCTGGGAACTGGGCATCCATTCGTATCTATCCTATTGGCGGGATCGTCTTGTTGCTGCCAGAGAACTATTAACCGAAACCGGAAGTGTATTCGTGCAGATTGGCGATGAAAATCTGCATCTTGTAAGATGTTTGATGGATGAAGTATTTGGGGCTGAAAACTTTATAAGTCTTATTTCCTTCACAACCACAAGCGGCATACCCTCCAATACTTTGTCCCGTGCAGGGGATTATCTAATTTGGTACGCAAAAAATAAAGAGCAAATAAAATATCGCCAACTATATACAAACAAAGAGTTCGAGGATTTGGCACATTACGGATTACTTTATACGCCAGAAACTAATACAGTAAGAAGACTCCGAAATGAAGAAACAGAAAATTTTAATTTGTTTCCCAAGAATTCAAAATTAGCAACTTCTCAGTCTTTAACATCACAGGGTGAAACAAAATCTGAATCCAATATAACAATCCATAATCAAGATTATAAACCGCCGGTAAGTCAACATTGGAAAACAACAATTGAAGGCATAAAAAGAGCTCACTTTGCTTCCAGAATTTTAATTGCAGAAAATTCAATTAGGTATCTTCGTTTTAGTGATGATTTTCCCGTTAATCCATATACAAATATTTGGAAAGATACAGTAATTGGCAGTCAAGAGAAAGAATATGTGGTTCAGACATCTGCAAAAACAATCGAACGATGTATTCTAATGTCCACCGATCCAGGCGATTTGGTTTTGGACCCTACCTGCGGCAGCGGAACGACTGCTTATGTTGCTGAGCAGTGGGGACGTCGCTGGATTACTATTGATACCAGTCGTGTAGCGTTGGCACTTGCCCGAACACGGCTGATGACAGCAAAGTTTCCATATTATCTTTTAAGCGATTCGCAGGAAGGCATTAAAAAAGAGGCTGAGATAACAGATCATACGCCGCCGCCATATAAAACCGAACACGACATCAAAAAAGGTTTCGTATATAAGCATGTGCCTCATATTATGCTAAAAGACATTGCAAATAACGAAGAAATTGATGTTATCTATGATCGATTCGAGAAGGAGCTGGAACCGCTGCGAGAAAAATTAAATAAACTGCTCAAGACCAAATACGCCGAATGGGAAATCCCCAGAAAGCCTGAAAAAGACTGGCCGAAAGAGGCCAAAGACATACTCGAAAAATGGTGGCAACTGCGCCAGCGGCGGCAGATTAAAATTGATGAATCCATTGCCCGCAATTCTGAACAGGAATTACTCTATGACCAGCCTTTTGAGGATAATAAGCGAATTCGCGTTACCGGCCCATTTACGGTGGAAAGCCTGTCGCCTCATCGGACAATAAGCATTGAGGAAAAGAAAAAAGCGGCAGAGCCGAACCAGGATGGCTGGTCAATGAAAATGCTCGGTGCAGGCCAGTTTGGCAATATAATTATTGAAAACCTCAAAAAAGCTGGTGTCCAGAACACTATCAAAAAAGAACGGCTCAAATTTGAAACGCTGGATGTTCACGCAGGCCAATGGATTCACGCCGCTGGTACTTTTACTGAAAAGGACGGGAAACCGCAGCGTGTAGCTATTTGCATCGGCCCCGAGCACGGCACAGTCGGCCCGGAGTTGATTAAAGAGGCCGCCAAGGAATCCGTACAGGGCGTGGGCTTTGATATGCTGATCGTATGCGGTTTTGCGTTCGATCCGCACGTTTCCGAGGAAGCCCAAAGATACGGCAAATTAACCGTCCTGCCAACTCGCATAAACGCAGATTTACAGATGGGCGAGGATTTCCTCAAAAAGACCGGAGCGGCAAATTTATTTACAGTCTTTGGTGAGCCTGATATCGTGGTCAATAAGCAAAAAGATGGCCAAATTCAAGTCGAGATAAAAGGGCTTGATATTTACGACCCGACTACCGGCGAAATTCGCAGCCACAGCACCGATGAAATTGCCTGCTGGTTTGTCGATACGAATTACAATGGCGAAAGTTTCTTTGTCCGCCATGCGTACTTTACCGGTGCCGATCAGCCTTATGAAAACCTCAAACGTGCATTGAAAGCCGAAGTCAACGAAGAAGCCTGGCAGAGTTTATACAGCACCGTCAGCCGTCCGTTCGATAAACCCGAAACCGGCAAGGTCGCTGTTAAGGTAATCAACCACTACGGCGACGAAGTTCTGAAAGTCTATGAGTTAGACAAAAACGGCAAACATAGGAACAAGTAATTGAAACAATCGGATATCAAAGAGTTATATTTCATTACGTCGATTAGCAATGTGCCGTCTATTATGCAATATGGTGTTGTATCAAACAGGCTTTCAAAGAAACTGGTGCATAAATCTATTGCGATACAGGCGATTCAAGCCAGAAGAAAAAATAAGCAAATACCAAATGCAGGAAAACTTCACGATTATGCCAATCTCTATTTTGACGCACATAATCCTATGTTAAGTGCACGACGCAATCTGAACAATGAAATTTGCATACTGCGAATAGATTCTACAATTCTTGATTTACCAAACATAATAATTGCCGACCAGAACGCCGCGAGTGACTATGTGAGATTTTATAACGTTGCTGAAGGTTTGCGCGCACTGAATAAGGATGAAGTATTTGCACAGTTTTGGCTCCATGACAATCTTATTGAATATTATAGGCATAGTGCGGTCAAATGTGCTGAAGTTCTTGTACCTAATAAAGTTGAACCAAAATATATATGCGGGGCTATTGTAGCAAATAAAACGGCTTTAGCGGTTTTTTGTAAACTTAAGATTGGATTGACCGTAGAAATAAAAAGTGGTATATTCTTCTAAAAGGCAAAAGAATGAAGATATTAGTAGGCGACATCCTAAAATCTAACGCACAAACCATTGTCAATACCGTTAATTGCGTTGGGATAATGGGTAAAGGTATTGCTCTTGAATTTAAGAACCGTTTTCCTGATATGTTCAAAGATTATGCTAAGCGATGTGAACGCAATGAAGTACGTTTGGGTGAGCCTTATCTTTACAAAACATTGTTTGGGCCACAAATAGTAAACTTTCCCACCAAAGAGCATTGGAAATCTGTTTCCAAAATCAGTGATATAGAAAACGGATTGAATTATCTTCTCAAGAATTACAGGGCTTGGGGTATCACCTCAATTGCAATTCCCCCTCTTGGCTGTGGAAATGGCCAATTAGATTGGAAGGTTGTCGGTCCGTTGATTTATAAGCTGGCAAAACAAATGGATATCCCCGTTGAAATTTATGCCCCTTATGGAACAAGCCCTGTTGAATTGACAGTTTCATTTCTTGAAAGCGGCTATAAATCTATTTTGGTTGATTCATATAATTCTATGTCCGGTTATCGGGCATTTAACCCAGCCTGGCTGGGACTTGTTGAAATTTTAAAACGAATTGAACAGCAGCCTTATCATTGGCCTGTCGGTCGCACAATTTTTCAGAAGATTGCTTATGTTGCTACACAACAAGGCTTACCTACCGGTTTTTCATATCAACGATCAAGCTTTGGCCCCTTTGCCAAAGAACTTAAACTCGCTGAATCAAAGTTGATCAACAACAATCTGTTGCAGGAAGAACGTTTTGGTCGGATGTTTCATGTAAAAGTAGGTCCTGCTTTTGAGGCAGCCAAAAAACGCCATGAATCTCTGTTGAATAAATACGCTGGTATTATTAAAAAAACAACAGATTTGTTTATGCGTGTTGATACAACGCAAGCTGAAATTCTTGCAACAGTGATATTTGTTACGACCGAGTTGAAAAATACCGTGAAAGCCCCTGTTTCGGAAATGGACGTGCTTGATGAAGTAATGAAATGGAAGCAACGAAGAAAACCTTTGCTTGAAAAAACAACTGTTGCTTCAACTATTCGTAATCTTGGTATGTTACATTGGCTTAACGTACAACCTGATGACAAATTACCTGTCAATGAAGAACAGGCTGTATATGTTTAATATTATGACATATCACACATGCTTACCTGTTCACATAATACAAGTTTATGCTAACTGTGCTTTTGTTTCTTCACTTTCAAAAATAATATTCTCAAACCGCTCAAGAACCTCGGGGTAATTGATATCCAGATATGTCCGCACCTTATCGTTGGTAATCAATTTGCGAACATAAAAATAAAGTTTCAGCAGATTTTCTGAATGTGTAACCTTATGCGTGAGGTGAAGTTAAAAGAACCGCTTGGCATCTTTCCGTAAAACCTTTAAAATAGAAAGAAAATCGATATGGCAAGACCTGCAAAACAATGGATATATAGCAAAGCGAGCCCTAAAACGGTACCTGATGGTCTTCGGCAGGAACTTTCGGCCAAAGCCGCTGCGCTGATAGAAACTCACCTGCGTCCGAAATACATCCAGCCGCCGACAAACCCGCAATTTAACTACGTCATTGATATCTTTACAAAATGGCGCGGACGCAATTTTTATTTCATGTCTAAATATGCCTGTCCAGGTCCGAATCGCATTTCGCCTCATTTTGAGATTGGCTTTGCACGACTGACATTTGTCGGCGGCGACCGGTTCGATCTGGCGTATTTCAGACATACAGGCAAATGGTGGACCGTCTTTCCCGCTCTGACGGCGGATGAGGCGCTGGAACTGGTCCGAACCGAAGGGCTTTTCCATCCCTGATGACTGTTTGTGTTTAGCTTCTGCTGTACCCAAAATTGCAGTGGTAAAATCAGCACAAGAGATTATGATAATGGCTGTCTTCAAAATTACAGGTGTGTAATCATTGTTAGAAAGAATTTATGACCGACTATAATGAATTGGTGAATCAATATAAGCAGTTCCGGCAAATTACGCGGAAGCTGCACAGCAGCCTGCCAGAGTATTTATCAAAAAAAGCGTTTAACACTTGTGGTAAAAAGCTGGGGTTAATGAGGCGAGGTACGCTTGTTTTCAATGATGAGCAGGAAATGGCAGTTCTTATGGACTACTGTTTATACGATTATCAGGAAAAAGGTTCTAACGCTATATCTAAGCACATGGCGGATTCAAAGACAGACACTGACACTGATGAATACAAAACGCTTCGGGCGATGTCGGAATCGTTTTATACACTCATCCGGATAGAAGACATCTTGCCTGGTGTCGGTGTTCGCGTTAATGACTTACTGTCAGAAAGGCAATACCTTTTGATAGATATCGGTTTCAGCGAGACAGCAGAGCAGGGAATGGTTATCGCGACACGATTGCTGCCCTTTGAGGATTTTGTCATGACCTCCGGAGCAGTTCTTGCGGTAGATCAAGAATCGTTGTCGCGACTCTTTGATTTTGCATTTGAAAATTATGGCAGTGAGGATGGCAATTATATAGAAGTTGATATGCGGCAAAGGGCAGAACTGATAGCAGAGATTATCCGTTCGTGTCTGGATGCACGTTCGAGTTCTCAGATTATTTATGAAGATATGCCCGATGATATGGAATTTGAGCCGGATACTGAGCCTTTGCAGCCTTCTGGGCGTATTGGTCGAAACGAGTCTTGTCCCTGCGGCAGCGGCAAAAAATATAAGCGATGCTGTGGCCGGTGAATCTTTTTATGAATAAGCTCGCCGGTTAGCTATGTTATGAGAAAAGGCAATAAAAAAGAGAGGTATCGCCTCAGGGACGGAACCCTTCGGAAAACCTCTCATCGTGATCATGCTGAAACTGTACGGGATTAATCGGCAAAGTGCAAGTTTTTTACTGGCATACATAGATCATAATCCGCTCAAAGCGAAAAATAGAATTAGCTCCGCCATCATCCTAAGAAGCCAGCGGGGCCTGATTAACCGGCAACCTGCGGATTATTGGATCGCGTGTCGGCGGTTTACTGTAAGTCGTTATTAAATCTCAAACTGGATATTGTTGCTCGGAAAACTGTTGCGAATTTTCATTTTTATAACTGCTCTTATAACTTTTGCTCTTGACAAGTGGTAATAGCTGTCTTATTATGTCTTTTAGTGTCGCAGTAAACTGTGAGGCACAAAAAACTTGTAGTTGTAAGTGCCTATCAGAAAAGACGTTGTGGTTGGGCATGTTCCACTGAAAATCCGTGTGTCGGCGGTTCAGGATATTAGCAAGCAGATATAGGCGGGTATTTCACCGTCCTGCGTAGGCCTATGTTATCTCAATTTATATCTCGCGCTGGTAGGCATCGCCGGGTTTGACGTGGCCAATGCCCATAATGGGCAGACGGGTGCTGTTTTACGGCTTGAAGTTGAGAAGTCTTTTAAGACCCGCGAAGACGCCACTAGGTCATACATACGACCTTCACCAAAGGTCGCAGGTTTATAGCGGGTGAAATTGAGCGCATAAAAAAAGACCTGGATTTATCTCCAGGTCCTAATAGCGGGGGCAGGATTCGAACCTGCGACCTCCGGGTTATGGGCCCGACGAGCTACCAGACTGCTCTACCCCGCGGCCATTGTCGTATTTACTATTTCGTCGCTCGTATCCGGCAACGCAATAAAAAACAACATACCACAAAAACGATTTTCCATCAAGAGGACAGGACAAATTTATAAATTTTCACGAATTTTTTTGGCGATTGTCTCCATCTTGCCCTGCGGATATTTGCGAGCCGGCCACTGGTTAAAAACGCCATCGCCGATGTTGCGAGGGATTATATGAAAATGCAAATGCTCGACAAGCTGACCAGCCGCTCTGCCATTATTGCAAAGCACATTATAACCCTCCGAATTCATCCCGGCGGCTACTGCTTTTGCAATCTTGCCCAGGCGCGAAGCAGCCTGGCCCAAAAATTCAGCCGGACAGTCATGCAACCGTTCAAAATGCTCTTTGGGAATTACCAATGTATGGCCGTCACTAACCGGCCCGATGTCCAGAAAAGCAAGCACAACGTCGTCTTCGTAAATCTTCGTAACTGCAATTTCACCCGCAGCCATCTTACAAAAAATGCAGTCTTCTGCACTCATCTTACAGTCATACTCCATAAAGTCGGTTACTTCTGCTCACTATTGTCATCTCCATCGCTCTCAACTTCATTTACTTCGCTCACAGTTTCAACTGGCCGCTCATCGGCTTGGTCTATTTTGCTGTCGGCTTCGGAAATTTCTTCCGTCTTCTTACGAGAACGCTTCTTTGCAGCACTTTTGCTTTCTTTTTTCAATCCCTCATCCTTACCCACAAGCTGCAGCAGAACCAATTGTCCGTTATCGCCCAGTCTTCTCATCGACAAACGGATAATTCTTGTATAACCGCCCGGCCTATCAAGGTATCGAGGGCCAAGTTCGCTGAACAGCTTCCCGATTACGGTACCTTGCCTGACGGCTTTGCCCTCTTCATAGCTTACAATCTCACGATTGCCGAGCAGAGCGATTGCACGACGTCTCGCCGCCAACGTACCCTTCTTGGCAAGGGTAATCAGCTTCTCAGCAAAGGGCTTTACATCCTTGGCTTTTTCGAGTGTCGTCGAAATCGTTTCGTGCTCAAAAAGCGATGCAACAATATTACGACGCATAGCTAAACGGTGCTCACTTGTTCGATTCAAACGACGTCCTGCTACTCTATGTCGCATACTTTTAAGTTCCTTATCTATCAGTTAACAGCGTACAGTTTTGCTTTTCTATCCGCTCTCAGGTGTCGTCTCTTTCTGCACCTTCATTCCTAAAGACAACCCCATATCAGCAAGTTTTCTTCTGACTTCCCGCAGACTGGTTTTGCCAAAACTTCTAATCTTCAGCAAATCAGCTTCCGTCATCTCAACCAATTGTCCGACCGTTTCCACTTTCACCGATTCAAGACAGTTATTTGCCCTTACCGACAGCTCCAGCTCGGCGATGGCCGTGTTCAGTTTTTCCATCAATTCCTCATCAACCGCTTCTTCAGTTACTTCCTGGACTTCTGTAATCTCCTCGGCAATTGTTTCTTCTCCCAGCTCGAAATACTGCACGAACGGATTGATGTGTTTTCGTAATATCTTAGCGGCCTCTACCAATGCCATCTCCGGCGTAACTGTTCCATCCGTCCAAATCTCAAGAATCAATTTGTCATAATTGGTTCGCTGACCTACTCGTGTATCTTCGGTTGCGTAGCGAACTCTCGTAACAGGCGAATATACGGCATCAAGCTCTATCCTTCCGATTTCCTGCTCGAATCTGTCTGAAGAGGCAATTCGTTCGGAAGCGGGCACATAGCCACGACCGCTCTCAACCACCATCTCCATCTCAAAATTTGTATTTTCTGTCAACGTTGCCAACACTATATCTTTCTCTACCACTTCTATGGCAGGGTCGGCGACTATATCTGCTGCCGTAACAACCCCCGCTTTGTTCGAGGAGACCTTCATCGCCTTTGGCTCACCGCTGGTGAGCCGAACTACAAGATTTTTAACATTCAGCACTATCTCCGTAACATCCTCCATTACGCCCTTTATCGAGGTAAATTCATGGTCAACGCCTGCTATTTTGATGGACGTTACAGCACTGCCTTCCAGTGATGAAAGCAACACACGTCTGAGGCTGTTCCCGATAGTGGTGCCGAAACCACGTTCGAACGGCTCGATATCGAACCGGCCATACCTGTCGTTCGATACCGTCGTGTCTTGATCAACACGGGTTGGCAATTCCAAACCACGCCATGTAACTCGCATACATACCTCCTGATATAAACATCGAGCCTTGAATTGTTGATTTTAAGTCAGCAGGGCTTTTTCGTAATACTTCACAAAACATCGCCTTCTTAAAACTCAACACTAAAAACCCAAAACCACTTTATTGCTATCTCGAACAGAACTCCACAACCAATTGTTCCTCAACAGGGATCTGGACATCATCTCGCGTCGGCAGTGCAACAATTGTAGCGCACGGTGTTTGACGGTCCAATTGTAACCAGCTTTGCGTTGTAAAATTAGGATTGCTTTCCAACTGCTGTTTCACCTTTTTCACACTTTTATCAGAACCCTTGAGCGCTATCTTGTCACCGACATTTGTCGTATAACTGCTGATATTAACTTTCCGGTCGTTGACATACGTATGACCGTGAGTAATCAACTGTCTTGCCGCCTTGCGAGACGGCGCGAAATTCAACTTATATATTACGTTATCAAGACGCCTTTCCAGCAATTGCAATAAAATTTCTCCGGTATTTCCCTTCATTCTCTCGGCTCTGCGGTAATATCTCATAAACTGCCTCTCCAGAAGTCCATAGTATCTTTTTACCTTTTGCTTTTCCCGCAATCGAACTCCATACTCACTCGTTCTGCCGCGGCGCCAGCTGTGCATACCAGGCGCCAGATTACGCTGTTTCTTTTCAACCGGACATTTGGCCGTCTCGCATCTGATGCCCTTGAGCATCAGCTTAACTCCTTCACGACGGCAGTGTTTACAGGATGAATCAAGGTAACGTCCCATTCTTTATTTTTATCTCCCAAAAATCTTCAAGCACATAAATTATTTTATACTCGTCTTCGCTTTGGCGGCCGACACCCGTTATGCGGAAGTGGGGTAACATCCTCTATCGAAGCAATCCGCAAGCCGGCCTGCTGAAGTGACGAAATGGCCGACTCTCGACCCGAACCTGGGCCTTTAACTCTGATTTCCACCTCACGCACTCCATTACGCATAGCCGTACCGGCACAACGAAGTGCCGCCTGCTGAGCTGCAAAAGGTGTGCTCTTGCGGGAACCCTTAAAGCCGACGCCGCCCGATGAACCCGAGCAAATCGTGTCGCCATCCAAATCCGTAAACGTTATCAACGTATTATTAAATGTCGCCTTTATGTGCACAATGGCCTTGGCGACATTCTTTCTCACCTTTCGTTTTCCACTTTTCGCCATTACTAAAATAATCCTAATACAAAAAAACAACTTTTGTTATACACTGCAATTCAGCTTTTAGCGTGCCTCTTTCACACTCTTTTTGCCTGCCACCGTCTTTCGGGGGCCCTTGCGGGTTCGTGCATTGCTTTGGGTGCACTGGCCCCGAACAGGCAGTCCCTTTCTGTGCCGAATACCTCGGTAACAGGCTATGTCACGCAATCGTGCTATGTTTTGAGAGACCTGTCTGCGAAGCTGGCCTCCTATGACGTAATTGCGGTCGATAATCTGAGTTATCCGGCTAAGCTCATCTTCGGTAAGTTTCTCGGCCTTTGTCTCTTTCGCAATCTTGGCTTCTTTCAAAATCTGCTCCGATGTATATTTGCCTATACCGAAAATATAGGTCAACGAAATCCATATCGATTTGTCGTTCGGAATATCAACACCAACTATACGCGGCATACCACTAATAACCTCCAGTTCGGTCAGCCCTGTCGCTGCTTATGGCGGGGGTTTGAACAAATCACCCTCACAACGCCCTTGCGACGAATTATCTTGCAATTTTCACAAATTCGCTTAACGGAACTTCTGACTTTCATTTTTCCAACCTGTATTTTCCTTTGCCGATTAGCACATCCCGGCACTTTCACTCAATCAATTGCGCAGCACTATTCGGCCTCTGTTTAAGTCATACGGCGACATTTCCACCGTAACGGTGTCACCCGGCAAAATGCGAATAAAATGCATCCTCATTTTGCCGGAAACATGCGCCAAAATCTCGTGACCGTTTTCCAGCTCAACCTTAAACATCGCATTCGGCAATGCCTCGGTCACCTTGGCCTGCAATCTTATTGCGTCATTCTTTGCCATACTGAAAAAACACCTTTACATTCTGCAGACTCCTGCAAAATATAAATCCTCTATATCGTCAACACCTCGCAACCATTTTTTACAATTACTATTGTATGCTCAAAATGAGCCGAGCATTTTCCATCTCTCGTTATCACCGTCCATCCGTCCTTCAGTGCCCGAACGCCGCTTCTTCCGGCGTTAACCATCGGCTCCACTGCTAAAGCCATCCCTTCAGTCAAAATAATATCGTCGGCCAATAACTCGTCACTGACAAAGTTCGGCACTCTGGGCTCTTCGTGCATTCTTCTGCCGATACCGTGCCCAACAAAGTCTCTTACTACTGAAAAGCCCGCCGATTCCACACAATTCTGTATCTCAGCGGCTATCCGGCTCCACTTAACTGCCGGTGCAGCTTTAGCTATTGCTATCTGCAGCGCCTCTTTGGTCACCTCCATAAGTTTGCGTCTCTCCTGCAAAACTTCACCGATACCTATCGTAATAGCCGCATCGCCACAATAGCCGTTAAGTCTAACGCCAAAATCAATGCTCAGGATGTCACCTTCTTTGAGCTTCACTTTATCAGAAGGAATTCCGTGAACAACCTGCTCATTTACCGACGAACAAATCGCACCGGGAAACGGAGCCCTTGCAGCCGGATTGCGGACACCCTTAAACAAAGGTTCTGCACCCGCATCGGCAGACATATCCAGAGCTATTCTGTTCAACTCGCCCGTACTCACTCCCGGTTCGGCAATCTCTTGTAATTTTGAAAGAACACTCGCCACAACGGCGCCTGCCTTACGCATTAACTCAATTTCTCTTCGGCTTTTAAGCGTTATAGCCATTTAATCTCGTCCAGCAGCTCCTTATTTCACGCTTCACCCAAAGCATTCAAACGCTTAAAAATCAATTCGCTTACCTCATCGGCACTTTCGCCGGAATCTATATCATAAACCGTGCCGTTGTTCTTATAGTAATCAACCACCGGCTCTGTCTGCTCGTGATAAGTCTTGAGCCGACTTTTAACTACTTCAGGGCTGTCATCGGGTCTTTGAATCAGTTCAGTGCCGTCCTTATCACATTTTCCTTCGACCTTTGGTTTTAGGTTTTCAATGTGGTAAACCGCCCCACATTCAGGACAGCTTCTTCTGCCGGTCATCCTCGCTGCCACTTCCTCGTCCGCTATCTTCAGGTTCACAACTACATCAATCTTTTTACCTTTCAAAGCCAGTAACTTATCAAGCTCAACCGCCTGCTCAACCGTCCGTGGGAAGCCATCCAGCACGAAACCACTGTGCGGCGATTTGCTTATTGCAGACGCCATCATTTCAGTTATCACTTCATCCGGCACAAGGCCGCCCGAATCCATATAGCTCTGTGCCTTCTTTCCAAGTTCGGTCTGGGCTGCTCTTTCCTGACGAAGAATATCCCCGCTGGATAAATGCAGCAGACCGTATTTATCAACTATACGTTTGCACTGTGTTCCTTTGCCGGCTCCGGGGGCGCCCAACAAAACTACTCTCATCCGTACGCTCCTTTTATTCTGCCGGTCTGGCTGAAACCTTCGTAGCTTCGCATCAGCAGATTGGCCTCGATTTTCTGAACCAAATCCAGTGAAACACTCACAACTATTAACAACGCTGTACCGCCAAGAAACGTTGCTATCCGCCAATCTACTCCCAATAGCACTGTTATCACTGACGGCACAACTGCAATTACCGCCAAAAATGTCGCTCCAAAATAAGTAACCCTGGTCATCACCGTCTCAAGATATTCGGCCGTCCTGCGACCGGGGCGAAGACCCGGAATAAAACTGCCCGAATCTCTAAGGTTCTTCGCCATTTCCTTCGGCTGAAACTGAACCGTTACCCAAAAATATGTGAATACAAATATCAACAGCATATACAAAACATTATAAGTATAAGAACTATGGCTCAATGCTTTACTTACGGTATCAAGAAACGCCGACTCTGTGAACCTTTTTGCCAACTGTTCGATTATCACCGGCGGAAACATCATAAAACTCGATGCGAAGATTATAGGCATCACACCGCCATGATTGACTCGAAGAGGCAAATAATGTCTTTGCCCGCCGTACATCCGCCGACCTCGCATCTGTTTTGCCTGTTGAATCGGTATCCGACGCTGGCCCTGCGTTATCAGTATTGCACCGGCGACTACAAAGATAAACGATGCCAGCAGGAACAGTATCTCCGCAGGCCCTATCATTCCTGCGGCTCTTCCGAAGCGCAAATCAGTATTCTGCCAAAGTGCCTGCACCGCCCAGGGCATTCTCGAGACGATACCGGCCATAATTATCAAACTGATGCCGTTGCCTATCCCGTACTCATCTATCTGTTCACCGAGCCACATCAAAAAAACCGTCCCGGCAGTCATACCAATAATACCCATTATAAGGGCCTGAGTCTCCATACCCGCATAGGTCAATCTCTGCCCACCCAGCATCTTCATAACCGCAAGCGACTGAATAACACATATCGGCACCGTCAGGTAGCGCGTATATTCCTGTATCTTCTTATAGCCGGTCTGCCCCTCCTGTCGCAGCTTCTTCAAAGCCGGAATCACCTCACCCAAAAGCATAAGAATAATCGACGATGTAATGTAGGGCATTATCCCCAAACCAAACAGACTGCTTTGACTCAATGTCCCGCCTGTGAATATCTGCAGGTACTCGGCAGCCCTGCCAAGGGCGCCTTCCGTGCTCCTTGATGCTACAATAGCCTCTATCTTCTGCTGGTCAAAGCCCGGCACAGGAATGTGGAAACCAATCCTGTATATCATCAGCATCGCAACGGTAAAAATTATCTTGTTGCGAAGGTCGGCTATCCTGAATATGTTAAATACTCTTCCGAGCATATTTTTATATTCCCAAAAACTCTTTTATTCTTAAATAACTACACTGCCCTTAAAATATTACAAATACTTTACTGTCCATATCTCAAATCTTGCTCCTGCTTTAATAGTACAAGATTTAAACAACTTTGGCCGTGCCACCGGAGGCCACAATTTTCTGCTCTGCCGACTTGCTGAATTTATTGGCCGTAACCTCCAGTCTCTTGGTTAATTCTCCCTTACCAAGAATTTTTACCTTGCTCTTCAAACTGTCGATCAGACCGGCGTTTGATAACTGCTCGGCATCAACCAAAGCCCCGTCCTCAAATCTCTCCAATTGGGATATGTTAACAATTTCATAGCGCATTGCGAACTTATAGTTACTGAAGCCGCGTTTGGGCAACCGCCTGAACAGGGGCATCTGCCCTCCTTCAAAAAGAGATACCGACGTTGAGCCGGCCCTGCTGCCGGCGCCTTTGTGACCTCGCCCGCAAGTTTTGCCATGACCGCTGCCGCCGCCCCGGCCAACACGCCTGCGGGACTTATGTTTACCTGCAATAGAAGTTATTTCATAATTCAACATCTATACCATCACCACCTTTTTACCGCTTGAACTTTTACTCCGCGAAGAGATTCAACCATCTCTTTACTGCGCAATTTCAATAAACCATTCAGCGTGGCTTTGACAACATTCTTAACCGATGTGCTTCCGTAAACTTTGGTAAGAACATCCTGAACACCGGCATATTCGAGCACCGCACGGGCACTGGAGCCCGCAATAACTCCCGTACCGGGACTGGCCGGCACCAAAACCACCTTCGTCGCACGGTATTTACCGATGACCTGGTGGGGAATTGTCCTGCCCACCAGCGGTATCTTGTGCAGAATTTTCTTGGCATCTTTGATGCCTTTTTCCACCGCCAGCGGAACTTCGTTGGCTTTGCCGTAACCCATACCCACTGTGCCTGCACGGTCACCAACCACAATCAACGCCGCAAAGCTGAACCGACGACCACCCTTGACAACCTTGGCACAGCGAAATATTTTTACGACCGTATCTTCGAGAATCTTTTCGTCCTGACCAGATATATCAACCGGTTCTATCGCCAATTTTTTTCTCCAAATCGCAATAAATAATTATCTCTCATTCTTAACCGTTCTTCGAAAAAACTGCTAAAAATAACCTGTTAAAAAACCAGGCCGGCCTTCCTTGCCGCTTCAGCAAGGACCTTGGTCCTGCCGTGAAATTTATAGCGGTTTCTGTCAAAGCAAACGCACTTAATCCCGACACCAATCGCCTGTTTTGCCAGGGCCTGCCCTACCAGCTCAGCAGCTCTCTTATCGCTGCATCGGCCAAGCCGGTCACGCAGACCTTTGGCACGTGTGCTTGCAGAAGCAAGCGTCGCTCCTGCAACATCATCTATAATCTGTGCGTAAATATGCCTGTTGGAGCGAAACACTGAAAGCCGCGGCCTCTCCGGCGTCCCGAAAACCTTCTTACGCACATAATGTTTACGTCTTAGTGACGCTACTTTGGCCCTGTCAATCCTCATAAAAAACAAAATCCAAATCGATATTTTCTATTCTATATTATCTGCAAATTCTGACGTCTTCTTTCTAAAACAGATATTCAATTGCCCATTATTATACCGGCCCTGAAGTAAACGCTTTGCCTGCTTTTCGCCTTACATATTCATCAGCATAACGGATACCTTTTCCCTTATACGGCTCCGGCTGTTTTAATTTGCGAACATCGGCGGCAAACTGACCGAGAAGACATTTGTCTATTCCCGAAAGCGTAAATCTCGCCGGAACCTCATTACCTCGGGTCGCACCAACCTCAATATTTACCTTGATACCCTTGGGTATCACCATCTGGACCGGATGGCAAAATCCAAGCTGAAAAACCAGTTTGTCTCCCTGGTCTTTTACGTTATAACCGGTGCCGTATATTTCCATCTTCCTCTCAAAACCTTTACTCACACCGGTTAGCATATTGGCAATCAACGCACGCATTGTCCCGTGCATCTGCCTGCCCCGATGATTCTCAGGGCGCCCGTTTTCAACTGATATTTTCCTTGCTGAACCATCGACTTCCACCTTTATCGGCGGCTCGCAAACAATCTGCAAACTACCCAGAGGGCCTGTAACTTTAATCTGCCTGCCCTTCTGCTCAACATTGACACCTTCGGGAATATCAATCCGTTTTTTACCAACACGACTCATCAGCTCACCATACAAAGTATTTCACCGCCCACGTTGGACTCGCGGCAGTTCTTGTCACTCATTACACCTTTACTTGTCGAAACGACTACGATACCCATACCGCCCAGGACATGCGGTAAATCTGAAACAGAGGAATAGATTCTTCTGCCGGGCTTGCTTACCCTTTTTATTTCACTAATAATAGGCACACCTTCCTGGTCGTATTTTAGAGTGATTCTCAATATTCCCTGTTTGCCGTCATCGATTCGGTCAAAATCCTCAATGTACCCTTCCTTTCTTAAAACATCTGCAATCCCTTCACAGATATTCGAGGCCTTAATGTTAACCTGCCCCCTGTTTATTCGCGCCGCGTTGCGAATCCTCGTCAGCATATCCGATATTGGGTCACTCATACTCATAATCTCATACCTCGTACCGTTAGAAATCTCCTTTAGTCGTTATTTCTAACGGCACTCGTATCTCACAGCTTGTTATCAATTCACAAATCACAATTGACTATCCACCATTTACCAACTGGCTTTTTTAACTCCCGGAATCTTCCCTTCATTGGCTAAGGTTCTAAAGCAAATCCTGCAAATCTTGAACTTTCGATAGACAGCTTTTGACCTCCCGCAAAGCTGACAGCGAGTATATTGTCTGACGCGAAACTTCTGATTCTTCTCTGCCTTGTTTTCCAGTGCTTTAGTTGACATCAAAACGCTCCAAAATTATCACCTTGAGCCTTACCGTCAAACCATTGAATACTATTCATTTTCCGTTCTTGACCTCTTAAGTGGCATACCAAAAAGCAGTAACATTTCCCTTGCTTCATCATCCGTCTTGGCCGTAGTCACAAACGTTATGTTCATACCCTGCTGAAATTCCATTTTTGCAGGATTAATCTCCGGAAAAACGCTCTGCTCAGTCAGCCCCATTGAGTAATTGCCTCGGCCGTCAAAACTTTTGGGGTTAAGGCCTCGAAAGTCCCTTACCCGCGGGATGGCAAGACTGATGAGTCTGTCCATAAATTCATACATCCGCACACCACGCATCGTTACTTTCAAGCCGGTCTCATTACCCTCGCGAACTTTGAAATTCGAAACGCTCTTCTTGGCTTTACAAACCAACGGCATCTGACCGGTAATCATCATCAGGTCGTTCTTCGCCGCTTCCAGAAACTTCTTGTCCTGAGTCGCCCTGCCAACCCCCATTGAAACAATTATCTTCTCCATACGAGGCACAGCCATGGGATTTTTGTAGCCGAATGCCTTCGACAATTCCGGAACTATCTGCGACTTATATAAATCTCCCAAACGTGCCATCAAATATCTTCTTTCAATCATAACCGCCGCTTCTATGACGGTAAAAAATCCGTTACTTATTATATGCCTTTCTAACTTCACCGATTTCGGTACCGTCGGAGGCAACTCGTTTTTTACTCCCGTCCTGCTTGAGCTGGTAACGAACCCTGCTTCCAACAGAGCTTTTGGGATTTACCGGCAGAACATTACTTATATCTATCGGCTGCTCGACACTAATACGACCTCCCTGCGGATTCCTTCGGGAAGGGCGAACATGCTTCTTAGCCAAATTATGCCCTTGGATCAGTACCTTACCCTTTTTAGGAATCACACGAAGCACTTTGCCGGTTACACCCTTATGGTCACCAGCTATAATCTCAACCATATCACCTTTTTTTATGTGCAAAGCCATCTTCTAATCTCTTATTTATGTTCACGCACCAACATTGCGCCCTCAGACCACCTCGCTCGCCAGCGAGATTATTTTCATATAGTTCTTCTCTCGAAGCTCACGCGCAACAGCGCCGAAAATCCTCGTCCCCACAGGATTACCTTCGCCGTCAATCATAACCGCCGCATTGCTGTCGAACCTTACATAGCTGCCGTCGGAACGTTTAACAGGGCTCTTTGTTCGAACAATAACGCATTTATGAACCTTTTTATCGTCAAGCTGGCAGTTCGGAAGCGATTTCTTTATCGCAACGCAAACAACATCTCCTACCGATGCCACCGGCCGAGTCTTCTTACCATGAGAACCACCGCGGCCAAGAACCTTAATACACAATGCCGACTTCACTCCTGAATTGTCGGTTATATCCAACATCGTTTCCTGCTGAATCATCTTCGCTTCCTGTATCTCACCTTAAAAGTCACACCTGCTGCTCAACCGCCTTTTCAAGCACCTTGACGAGACGCCAGCACTTGGTCTTGCTGTAAGGCCTGCACTCGGCAATTTCAACCAGGTCACCTGTCCCTGCCTGATTACGCTCGTCATGAACGCCAAATGTCGTTCTGCGACGGACATATTTGCCGTACTTCGGATGCCTGACCTTATAGTCTATAGCTACCCTGATACTTTTGTCGCCGCTGTTACTTATTACTCTGCCTGTTACCGTTTTTGTTCTCTTATCCTGCATCACTTATTTCCAATCGCCGCCATCAGCGTAACGTTATTTCCTCTCACGCATCACCGTCTTAAGCCTGGCTATATCACGCCTGATATTAATTACCGCCTTCGAATTCTCCAGCTTTTCCGTAACCGCCTGTGAGTGCAAATCAAACAATTGCCTCTGCAGCTCTTGTAGTTTACCTTCCAGCTCATCAGGGCTCATATCACGATAATGCTGTGCCTTCATCACGAATTCTCCTTCTATAGCGAATGTCTGCGCTTAACAAACCTGCATCTAATAGGCATTTTATGAGCAACTCTGACCAGTGCCTGTTTCGCCACGTTCTCACTCACACCGCCGATTTCAAAGCAAACCTGACCGGGCTTGACTCTTGCAACCCAGAACTCCAGCTCACCCTTACCTTTGCCCATTCTTGTCTCCAGTGGTTTAGAGCTTACCGGCTTATGCGGGAACACTCGAATATAGACTTTACCTTCACGGTGCAAAAAATGCGTCGCTGCGACCCGGCCGGCCTCTATGTGACGGGCCGTTATCCACTCGCTTTCCAGTGCCTGAAGACCGTATTCTCCAAACGCAACAAAATTAGTCCGCGAAGCATTACCTTTCATTCTGCCTCGCTGGCTCTTACGGTACTTAACTCGTTTGGGCATCATTGCCATCTCTTGTACCCCTTACAAAATCCTTGTTCAATAGCAGTGATTTCTTTCAAAAATCAGCTTCCCTTTGCTCCTGTCTGTTTCTTACTATCGGTATCACCTCCAGTAGGAGAAGGGGCTTTTACATTAGTTTTTCTTCCGCTTTCGCTCTTTTTCCCAGGCGCAGCTTTCTTAGCCCTGGCGCCGCCTCGCCCGCCAACACCGCCACGACGAGCCGGCGGTCGGCGACGAATACGCCTCGCATCAATTTCTTCTCCAAATTTGCCTTTATAAATCCACACTTTTATCCCAATCGTACCGTACGTCGTCCTCGCTGTCGCTCTGGCGTAATCTACATCCGCATCCAGAGTATGCAGCGGAATGCTCCCGAGCTTTTGCGTCTCCTTGCGCGCCATCTCCGCACCGGCCAAACGGCCGGAACAAATAATCTTGACTCCCTTTGCACCTACATTCATTGCCGCCTCACAATACTGCTTCATCGTGCGTCTGAAAGACGCTCGTTTACACAACTGCTCGGCAATTGACTCGGCTACCAAAGTGGCATTCAACTCAGGCTCGTTTATCTCGATAACATTGACACTCAGCTTGCGTCCTATCATTTCTTCAAGCTCTTCACGAAGCTTATCCACCTCACCCCCTCGCGGACCTATCACCACCCCAGGACGGGCGCTGTGCAGTGTTACTTTTACTTCGCTGCGGGTACGGACTATTTCTATCTTGGCAACCGCACCTTTCGGCATCTGACGGTTATATTTGTTGTCAATGTATCTGCGAATCTTCTGGTCCTCGACAAGAAAATCACCGTAATTAGCCTTCGGCGCAAACCATTTACTCTGCCACCCAAGCGTTATGCCCGTTCTAAATCCTGTTGGAGACGTCTTCTGACCCATAATTTCGTTTCTTAAATTTTAACCTTATATTTCGCAGTTAAGCTTCTGTTACTGTTATATGAATATGACAGGCCCTTTTGTGAATCGGATGAGCTCTGCCTCGGTCCTTTGGTATCCATCTTTTTGTGCCTATTCGAATTCCTGCATCATCAACGCGGGCCTCGCTGACGTATAGTCTGTCAACATCAGCCTGCTGCTCATCGGCATTAGCAACGGCACTTTTGAGAACCTTGTCAATCATGGTTGCTGCGCGCTTCCTTGTGTACTTCAGAATATCCATCGCATCCTGGACACTTCGCCCGACTATCAATTCCGCAACCAACCTGGCCTTACTCGCTGAACCCGGTGCAAAACGATAAGAAGAACGCCAGTCAACAAGGTCGTTTACCTCAACAGATAAAAAACCTGCCAAACGCTTGATGTCATCCCTGCGAGGCTCGGGCTTAAAAAGACCCTTCTGCCAGTTCTTAACAGCGCTTATCGCCTCTTTCTTGTTCAGCCCTCCACGAACAAGATACTCCGCCAACCGCTCTATACTCACACCTCGCTGCCGACAAAGAGTTGTTAACTTATTAGCACTTAACATAACAAAAAAACTTCTAAAAATTCATAAACTGCAAACTATGAACTATCTTATTTTCTTGCTGGAATGACCCTTAAAAGTGCGCGTCGGAGAAAACTCACCAAGCTTATGACCAACCATATCCTCGGTAACAAAAACCTTATGAAATATCTTGCCGTTATGCACCATAAACGTAAAGCCAACGAATTCCGGAATTATTGTGCACCTTCTCGCCCATGTCTTTATCGGCTCACGAGAACCTGATTCAATCCGCTTACTGACCTTTATAAACAGCTTCTCGTCAACGTACGGCCCTTTTTTAAAAGATCTTCCCATTAAATTTCCTCTTAATTACCCAACAGCAGCTCTTCTCGATAATCACCTCGCAATAATCAATTACAGAACTAATTGTCCCTGTCTTTTATTCCTTCGTCTGCGAATAATTCTTTTGTTACTTGGACTTCTCGGATTTCTTGTTTTTCCACCTTTTGCCAGCACACCGGTGGGCGAACAGGGATGTCGCCCGCCGTGCGACCTGCCCTCACCGCCGCCCATCGGATGAGCAACAGGATTCATCGCTGTTCCTCTCACATGAGGCCTTCGGCCTATATGGCGTTTTCGACCGGCCTTGCCCAGCCTGATATTTTGATGGTCGGGATTACTCAGACGACCGATTGTCGCCCGGCACTCCTTCCGAATCATTCGCATCTCTCCGCTCGGCAAAACAATCGAAACCCAGTTACCTTCTTTAGCCACAATTCTCGCGACGCCGCCGGCACCTCTGACCATCTTCCCGCCCTGCCCAGACCGCATCTCGATATTGTGAATCTCAAGACCACCAGGTATCGATTCCAAAGGCATCGCATTACCTATCCTGGGTTCACAAACAGCACCGCTTTCCACTACGTCACCAACTTTTACTCCCAGCGGCGACAATATATATCTCTTCTCGCCGTCGGCGTAATGAAGCAGAGATATAAAGCAATTCCTGTTCGGGTCATATTCAACCGTTGCGACCTTCGCCGGAACACCGTCTTTATTACGCTTAAAATCGATGGTACGATAAATCTTTCTCGCGCCGCCGCCTCTAAACCGAGTTGTAGTAACACCGTGGTGATTTCTTCCGCCGCTTTTCTTTATCCGTTTGCAAAGCGACTTCTCCGGCCTGTCCGTCGTCAGCTCAGCATAATCATTCACCGAACTGTTCCTGCGTCCGGCACTTGTCGGTTTATAAACTCGAATACCCATAATTCGTATCTCGTATTGCGTTTAGAACAAATCTATATGATAATCCGGCTCCAGAAAAACAACCGCTTTTTTCCAGGCCGGCGTCATCCCAAAGTGCCTGCCTCTGCGACGATACTTACCGTGCCTGTTAGCGGTCCTGACTTTGTTCACCTTGACGTTGTATATCCTTTCCACAGCGTTTTTTATCTGCGTCTTATTGGCCTTTTTATTTACTTCAAAGGAATACGCACCTTTTATATTGGCAAAGTGCATCCCCTGCTCCGTAATCAAAGGCCGAATTATTGTATGATAGTCATCCATAATTAACTGATAATCCAATAATAACTATTCACTACCCTGCGTCTGACTGCTTCGGCAGCAACTTCAAAAACGCCTCTTTAGTAAAAAGCATTTTTTTGTGGTTGCAGATATCGCCGGCATTCAAATCTTCAACAGCCATAACGGACACCCTTGGGATATTCCTGGCCGACTTATAAAGCTTATCATCTGCAGAGTCAACCGTAACAAGGCAGCTTCCCTTTGAAAAAAGCTTCAATTTCGCCAGAACACCCACAAAATCACGGGTATGCGGCTTCTCAAAGGTCAGTTCGTCAACAACCACAACATTATTACTCAAAAGTTTCGCCAATATCGCCGAGTTCCTCGCCAGTCTTCTTTGTTTTTTAGGCATACGTTTGCCGAAATCTCGAGGCTCTTTAGCAAAGGTAACGCCGCCGCCGACACGCTTGCCCGTCCTTATATTACCAACACGAGCCCTTCCAGTACCCTTTTGCCTGAACAGCTTTCTGCCTGAGCCGACTGCCATACTCCTGCCCTTCGTCGCCGCTGTACCTACACGCTTGTTGGCGTGGTACATAACTATCGCCTGTTTAAGCAGAGGATACCTGACCGAGCCGCCGAAAGACGACTCTTCGACCTGTAAGCTCTCGATTTCTTCACCTTCTCTGTTGTAAACAGCCAAATCAATCATTTTTGAATTCTTGTTTTTCAGGTAGCCGATGTTTTTTGTCCGCTGCGCACTATCACATAACCGCCGGCTGGACCAGGTACCGAGCCTTTAACTACTAATAAATTCTTTTCTTCGTCTATCGATACCAATTTATGGCTTTTGGTTGTAACACGAGCGTTACCCATATGACCGGGCATTTTCTTGCCTTTCTTAATATTCCCGCCATGACCGGCGTCGCTGGCGTAACTCGATATCGAGCCGGGAGCCCTGTGTTTACGTTCCGTGCCGTGAGAAGCCGGGAAACCACCAAAGCCATGACGCTTCATCACACCGGCAAAACCTTTGCCTTTGCTTGTACCAATGACATCGACAAATTTATCTTCCACAAAAACCGAGACCGTAAGGGTATCGCCGGCTTTGTACTGAGATTCGGCATCGTCAGGCAGGCGCATCTCTTTGACGAATTTCTTCGGTACCGCATTTGCCTTGGTGGCGTGACCTGCCTGCGGCTTCTTTCTCCGAGAGGCCTTGACATCGTCATATCCCAGTTGAATTGCGTGATAGCCGTCGGTCTCTGTTCTCTTGACCTGCGTAATGGTACAGGGACCGGCCTGTATGACCGTAACAGGCAGCAGTTCGCCCGATTCGTCATACACCTGGGTCATTCCAACCTTTTTTCCCAATAACATCACCATTTTATCCTGGCTCACAAATCAACCACAAACCACATTATCACGCCTTAATCTTTACGAAGATACCGGCCGGCACCACCAAACGGTTCAAAATCTCAACCGTTCGCGCATTCGCCTCGTGAATATCAATCAGACGCTTGTGAGTTCGCAACTCAAACTGCTCGCGAGATTTCTTATCGATATGAGGACTTCTCAAAACGGTATATCTTTCGATTCGCGTCGGCAACGGAACAGGACCACTTACTCGGGCGTTGGTCCTCCGGGCATGCTCAACTATCTCTCTCGCAGATGCATCAAGTGCCCTGTGGTCGTAGGCTTCCATTCTAATTCTTATTCTTTCGGTTTCAGCAGCCATAATCCCTAATTACTCTTTTCACACCTCAAAAGAAACAATATCCACGCCTCAAGATACTTTTTTATCTTAATTTTGGCAGGAAAGGTTTTTCAATTGATTATTGACTATTTACTATTTCTTTTCCTCTCAAATTCCAACCTTCACTTTCGATAGTCAATATTCAATTATCAATTACAAACTCGCCTCGCCTTCCTTAAAGATTCAGCCTCGCCCTGAGCAAAGCTGAACAGGCCTTGCGTTGAGCAATCCAAAAGGCCCCTGCCCTGAGCGAAGCCGAAGGGGTAGGGACCGTTTTACGACCCTCCCAGAGCCATTTGACGGCGCTGGTATTCCCTAAGTACTTAACTACCATCCCTGACTACCAATTTACAGGTATGCCACAGCCCAACTGGTTTTTCGCAAAGTCATCCCTGACAATGCTCGCTACGGCTGAAAATAGCGGAATCTACCACGAAAAACAAATGTTGTCAACAAAATGTCAAAAAAATTTGCCAAAAAACAAAAAATTAACATTTTTTTGTCAAATAAACTGGTTTTTCGTGATATCTCGATATAAGCACTTTACTTAAAAGAAGATAACGACTTAAAAAAAAGATAACAAAATTTTCACTTTTTCATCACTTCTGTCGTTTTTAACCGCCTCTAAAATAGAATTGCTCAGTTTGAAACTAAAAAAGAACCTTTTTTGCGATCTGTTCAGGCACTTTTTCATAGGTTAAAGGTTCCATCGTGAAGGTACCTCTCCCTGCTGTGGCACTTCTTATTTCGCTCGAATACCCGAACATCTCGACCAGCGGCACTTTTGCGTCAATTACCCGCATAGCCCCATGCACCCGTGTATTCGTAATTACGCCTCTTTTGCCAAGCAAATTGCCCTGCACAGCCCCAAAATTGGCCTCCGGCACCACTATTTGCAGCCGCATTATCGGCTCAAGCAATACCGCCTCTGCCTGCCTGGTCGCCTTTGCCACTGCAATCGCCGCCGCCTGTTCAAATGCCAAACCGGAAGAATCGACCTGATGAAATGAGCCGCCAATCAATGTAATTTTAATGCCTACAACCGGATAACCGCTCAGCTCGCCACTGCCCAAAGCGTCCCTGACACCGGCTTCCACCGAAGAAACGTACTCTTTCGGCACTTTATCAGAACCGACTTTGCTTTCAAAAAGTATCTCATCCTTCCAATGACCATCTTCCGTAAGCAACGGCTCAACCATCAAAACAACATGCCCATATTGACCGTGACCACCTGTCTGGCGCACAAATTTGCCCTCAGCCTCGCCGGCCCGGGTGATTGCCTCTTTGTAGGCCACCCTCGGTTTGCCAACTCTAACATTAAGTTTCTTTTCCCGCACCAGCTTGTGCTGCAGTATTTCCAGATGTAGCTCTCCCATCCCGCTGATTATCGTCTGGCCCGTTTCGCTATCAACTTTACACTCAAAAGTTGGGTCTTCACGCCTCAGCCCCGCCAGTGCATCCGACAGCTTTGCCTTATCTGCCGTAGTTTTAGGCTCTATCGACATACTAATAACCGTCCGGGGAAATGTAATGCTTGGCAGGCAAACAGGGGCCTTTGTATCACAAATCGTATCGCCTGTAAGGGTCTTCTTCAGCCCGACAACTGCGACGATATCGCCGGCGCCGGCTGAATCCAGGCTTTTGCGCTCATTGGCATGCATCTCAAATATCCTCGTAATATTTTCACGTTGGTTGCGATTTGCGTTTAACACTCGGCTACCCTGCCTTAATGTCCCCTGGTAAATCCTTAAAAAGTTCAGGTCACCGTGCATATCACCGGTAATCTTGAATGCAAGGGCAACCAGCTTGCCCCCCCGGTCACACTTAACCAATACCTTCTTCTTTTCATCACTCGGCTTGTGTCCAACTATATCAGCTTTTTCCGGCGGCGAAGGCAAATATGCAACAATCCCGTCAAGCAATCTTTGAATACCGACATATTTCAGCGCCGAGCCGGCAAACACCGGATTAAGCTTGTTCCGCAAAGTCCCAGCTCTAATCGCCCTGTTAATCATTTCAATACTGACCGGCTTATTGTGAACATACTTGTCCATCAGCTCTTCGTCATACTCTGCTGCCAGTTCAATCATCTGACGTCTTCTCTCGTCTGCCTCCTGTTGCAATTCGGCAGGAATTTCAGTCTCTTCAAAAGTTGCTCCAAGCTTCTCGGCCTTGTAGAAAACCGCCTGCATCTTTATAAGGTCGATTATGCCCGCAAAATCATCCTCGGCTCCGATAGGTATCTGCACCACAACCGGGTTGGCAATGAGCTTATTGTAAATGCTCTCAACTGTCATCCCGAAGTCGGCGCCGACTTTATCCATTTTGTTCACAAAGCAAAGACAGGGCAAATCATATTTCTGTCCCTGCCTCCAGACGGTTTCACTCTGGGCCTGTACGCCTTCGCTGCCGTCAAAGACCGCCACGGCACCGTCGAGTACCCGCAGCGACCTTTCGACCTCTGCAGTAAAGTCAATATGTCCAGGCGTATCTATAAGGTTGATTTCAAAACCCTTCCAGGGACATTTCGTGGCGGCAGAAGTAATGGTAATACCCCTTTGTTGCTCCTCTTCCATAAAGTCCATAACCGCCGTTCCGTCGTGAACCTCCCCCATTTTGTATGTCCTGCCCGTATAATACAGCATCCGCTCGGTTACCGTCGTCTTGCCGGCGTCGATATGAGCCATAATCCCGATATTACGTAATTTATTCGATATGCTCGACATATTCCTTAACGTATATCATCCAACGGTTAATAAATATAAAAAAATAGCGGACAGTAAAAAAACACGCTATCCGCTATATGCTATCCGCTACAAAATCACCAGGCAAAGTGAGCAAAAGCCTTATTCGCCTCAGCCATCCTGTGAATATTTTCACGCGTTGTCATTGCTCCGCCCTGCTTATTATATGCATCAATCAATTCCGAAGCCAGCCGTTCACACATTGGTTT
Organism: uncultured Pirellulales bacterium; assembly: GCA_964564845.1. GTDB lineage: Bacteria > Planctomycetota > Phycisphaerae > Sedimentisphaerales > Anaerobacaceae > CAYXPG01. The sequence goes on from CAZMCN010000006.1 coordinate 28,122, forward strand.
ACCTTTTTTGCTCCTGGCAGAGAGCAATATCCACCGAAAAGCAAGGGATTGTTGACGTTTTGCGTTCACCTGCATCGGAACCTGATAACTCGACCCACCCACACGTTTGCTGCGAACCTCTATCATTGGTTTTACATTATTTACCGCCTTCTCGAAAACCTCAAGCTCACTGACGTTTTTGACCTTCCTGGATATGACATCCATAGCGTCATAGAAAACCCGCTGGGCAACGCTTTTCTTGCCGTCCCACATCAAACAGTTAATAAACTTCGAAACCAGCTTACTGTTATATTTGGGGTCCGCCTTCAACTGCTGACTTGAAGCGGTAAATTTCTTAGCCATTACTGTACCTCATTTCCTGAAACATTGTGCCTCACACCGCTCATTTTGCCCTCTTGGAGCCATACTTACTTCTGCCCTGTTTACGACCAATCACGCTGGCACAATCAAGCACGCCGCGGATGATATGATAACGCACGCCAGGCAGGTCCCTGACACGACCGCCGCGAATTATTACCGTGCTGTGCTCCTGAAGATTGTGGTCAATACCAGGTATATAAGCTGTAACTTCCTTGCCATTAGTCAGTCTGACACGAGCGATCTTCCGTAATGCAGAATTCGGTTTTTTTGGCGTCTGAGTCCTCACAATCAAACATACCCCCCGCTTCTGGGGTGAGCCGCTGATATCTGATACACGTTTCTGCCCCTTCGTCTTCGACCGGGGACGCCTCACTAATTGGTTTGTTGTCGGCATATTCTGTTTCCAGTTGAAATTATCGATTAATTCCCAGAGCTTCCTTAATTGCAGCTTCCACCTTTGCTTCGGCCTCTTTGGCTTCTCCAATATCTTCAAATCCCTTCGGCAGCGGAGCTTCGGCAAGGTGCTTAACCCTTATATCCAGATGTGGCTTGAAAGCCGTACCCGCAGGTATCAAATGTCCGAGTATCACGTTCTCTTTCAAACCACGCAACCTGTCCATTTTACCAGACAAAGATGCCTCCGTCAAGACCTTGGTTGTTTCCTGAAAGCTCGCTGCCGCTATAAAGCTCTCTGACTGCAGCGACGCCTTGGTTATCCCTAAAAGTAATGTCTTAGCCGTCGCAGGTTTCGGTTTCTTTCCCTTTGCAGGCGTACCGCCTATCATTTCAACCTTTTCGTTAGCACCGGCCAGCTCTTCCTTGCTGACAATCTGACCTTCTTCCAAATCAGGGCAGTCGCCGGTACTGGTAATTTTAATGCTGTTGGCCAGCTTCTCATTCTCTCTTCGGAATACAAATTTATCAACAACATCACCAGGAAGGAATACACTGTCGCCGACCGACTCTATTTCAACCTTCCGCATCATTTGAGCACTTATAATTTCAATGTGCTTGTCGTTGATATTGACATTCTGCGAACGATAAACGTTTTGAATCTCTGAAATCAGGTATCTCTGCAACGCTTCCTCACCTTTAATTCGAAGAATATCGTGCGGAACCAATGGACCGTCCGTCAAGGCGTCGCCAGCTTCCACCACATCAGCAGCGTGAACATTCAGATGCCTGTCACGAGGAACATGGTGTTCTTTTTCCATACCGGATTCGGCACGAATTATTATCGTCATTTTACCTTTGCGCTTATCGCCTCGAAGCTCCACCCGACCGCTTATTTCTGCCATCGCAGCAGGGTCCTTGGGTTTGCGGGCTTCAAATACTTCGGTAACTCGCGGCAGACCACCTGTAATGTCCTGCGTGCCGCCCGTGGCTCGAGGCTGGTGTGCAAGCAACTGCCCCGCACTAACCCCTTCACCCTCTACAACCTCAATCCTTACTCCCGCAGGCAAATAATGAACGTCAAGTATTTTACCGTCGGCATCCTCAATTATGATTTGTGGATGCCTGTCTCCTTTATGTTCGATTACCACGGGTTTGCCAATCTGGCCTATTCGCTCTTCTTCAAGCCGAATCGTTTCGCCTTCCACAATATCTATAAACGCAATTCGACCGGCCACCTCCGCCAGAATTGGCGTTCGATGCGGGTCCCACCGGACCAAACGTTGACCGGCCTTAACCTTCTGACCATCGTTGACTACTATATGGCCCCCATATGGAACCTTATACTTTTCAAGCTCACGTTTCTTCTCATCAAGAATCGCAATTTCACCGTTCCTCTTCAGAGCCACCCAACCGGTTTTTGCCGGCCTCTTGGTCGGTTCATCTTTATCTTTCCTTTTGATAGTGCCATGAACAAACGGCCTCCCTTCCTTGTCTGTAAAGTC
>CAZMCN010000007.1:0-29847 GCA_964564845.1 uncultured Pirellulales bacterium
GCGTCGATGTTCAAAATGCACGCTGTAAAGAAACGGTTTCTTTTGGTTTTGCTGGTCGGATATTTTGGCTCTGTAGGTATCGCCACCCTCAGCGACGTTATAATACCTCATATCGGCGCACGTCTGCTGGGACTGGACATTCCAGTACACGCCGAGCTTCATCATCAACAGGATTCCTCAGAACATAAACAAACAGCGGCTGATACCAACGAAGAACATAAGCACTCGATTCATCTTGGTTTTATCGAGGAGTGGTTCATAGTTAATCCTGCCGCTTTGCTCGGTGTTCTCATTGCATATTTCCTACCGCGGACTAAATTTCCCCACACCGGACATGTTTTGATTAGCACCTGGGCGTCATCATCATATCTGCTGATGAATATACGTTCTGAAATAACGATTGCCGCCGCCATTGGAATATTTGCAACGCTGTTCATAGCTGTCTGGCTGCCCTGCTGTATCAGCGATATAATTTTCCCACTGTTGTTCGTCAAGAGCGACATGGAACTGACAGATACCTGCGTCTGTAAAGACCATATTCACCACAGCCATCCGCATATTCACGAACATTCGGATAACTGCCAAGGACAAAAGGAACAGCAGCAATGAAATCCGACATCAGGCAAAAAGTCGCGAAGCTGTTGAATTCCGTTGAGCTGCGGCGAACCGGGCCCAGGGCAGCAATTTTAGCCGCTCTGCTGGGCGCGGGCAAACCAATAACGGCAGAACAGATTGCTACAAAGCTTGGGCGGGCCGGGCCGGACAAAGTTACCATTTACCGCACACTTGAAAATTTTGTCAAAGCCGGACTCGTCCACAAGGCTTTTCTGCAGGAAAGAACGTGGTACTTCGAACCGGCCCAAAATTGTACCAAAACCCAGTGCCACCCACATTTTACCTGCACCAACTGCGGCAATACACATTGTCTTCCTGACATTATATTTCCTATGGCAAAGAGCCCGCACAAAGGTTTTCTTATCCGACATCAGCGTGTCCAGCTCGAAGGCCTCTGCCCCGGGTGCAATCCAAACATATAATTGCCTGTTCACCACAAAAAGTTTCTTAAAACCCATATCTGGACAAATCACACTGTTACTACTACAATACTTCTATGCAGTTGTATCCATTGAAATTCAAGCCGATTTATAAACAGCGGATTTGGGGCGGTCAAAAACTAAAAGACTTTTTCGGTAAAGACCTGCCGGAAGGTGAAAAAATCGGCGAAAGCTGGGAACTGGCCGATTTGCCCCAGGATAAATCTGTAATCGCAAACGGCCAATTCGCAGGAGAAACTCTAAATTCCATTATCGAGAAATATCCAGAAGGAATAACCGGCGATGAAAATTTCACACCTCCTTTTCCGCTTTTAATTAAATTCCTCGATGCTCAAGATATCCTAAGCGTACAGGTCCACCCCGACGAGCAAACCTGCCGCAGAATGGGCAAAGGAGAGCCCAAAACCGAGTGCTGGTACATCATAGATGCTGAGCGGGGGGCGGTGATTTATAAAGGACTAAAAAAAGGTACAAGCAAAGAACAATTTACCAAAGCCATAAAAAAAGGAAGTGTCGCAGAGTTGCTGGAAAAAGTTCCTGTCAGGGCGGGCCAGTGTCATTTCCTGCCCGCCGGCACCGCACATAGCATAGGTGCAGGACTGCTAATCGCTGAAATTCAAACCCCATCCGACACTACTTACCGTGTTTTTGATTTCAACAGAGTTGACGATGCCGGCAGAGCAAGAGACCTCCACATCGAAGAGGCCCTCGAAAGTATTCACTTCGATGCCTCCGGTGATAACCTTTCGGTTACGAGCGCAGGTCGGCTGGTTGATTGTGAGTATTTTAAAATTGATAAAGGCACTCAGGGCAAAGGCTCTGAAGTGCTTCTTTCACCGCAAAAAATGAAAACTCTGATTATTGTATCCGGCTTTGGTACAATCATAGGAACAAATGGCTTTGGCGTTGAATTCGAAGCGGGTGATTGCTTACTTGTCCCAGCTGCTTATCAAGGCTCGATGCGATTTGCCTGCGACACCCAATACCTAACAGTAACTACTTAATCTGAATTGCCAACTTTATTCTGAACCGCTCCCCGCAGGCCTTCCATCTTCAGGTAACCTTTCCTCCATACGACAAAGGCGGAAACCGCAAATACAAGAATATGTACAATGGCGGCATATCTTGTTCTTATCTGGCTCATTGTCAAACCAATAGCTGCGTAAACACCGGCAAGCACATAAGAAATTACCACCGTTTTTTTCAGAGGTATCCCCCTGTCTATCATCTGGTCGTAAATATGGCCGCGGTCGGAAACAAACAGCGGTCTGTGATTAAGCAATCTCCTCACTAAAGCAACTGCCGTATCGAGAATCGGCAGCCCAAAAACTACTACCGACGCCATCCACCATCGCGGAACCCCCTCAGCAAATAAAATCATCAAGGCAGCCATCATAAACCCAAGCAGCATACTGCCGGCATCACCCATAAATATCTTGGCTGGATAACGATTGAAGGGTAAAAAACCACAAACTCCTCCTACAAGACCAATACAGATTATAATCCGTACAGGGTCGCCCACTTCACTGTATCCCCAGGTCATCAGATGTATCGACAGAATCAACATAGCTACCGTAATAATAGCTGTAACACCAGCACAAAGTCCGTCAAGGCCGTCAAGAAGATTTAATGAATTGGTCGCTCCAAGAACAAAAAATATCACAATCAAAACTTCCAAGACCATTTCAAAACCGCCGGGCATCGGTAAACCTAAAGGCTCAGTAATATAACGCAGGCCCGGTGTAATACCCACCAGCAGTAAAATAATAGCGGCCACAGCCTGACCGAGAAATTTCTTCGCCGGTCTTATGTCGAATATATCATCGGCAAGGCCGACAAAGCACGCTAACATCCCCCCTGCAAGTATTCCAAGCAGCCATTTCAACGTTGGACTGAAAATTTCCTCGTCTCTCAAACATCCTATACCGGCCAACACCCCAACCATCACACCAATGAACATTCCGACACCACCGAGGTATGCTATTGGCTCTTTGTGTGTTTTGACCAGGTCGTCCGGCTTATCGACAATACCAAATTTTATGGCTATTTGTTTACACAGCCACGTAGCGCACAGAGAACCGACAAAAGAGGCCACAAGTACCGGCCAAAAACGAAACAACCACGAAACAGGTTTGGCAGGACCAATTATATTTTCGAATATCATCTCTGCACTGTTCTGATTTGGAATTTTATAACCAGACTTCGCCGTCGTAGCGAAGCATAATCAACCTGTCTTTGAAATTGTCGAACCGAATATTTGTTTTTCTGCCGAGCATCTCCTGCAGTATCCACTTCGGAAAATTTGCACCTGCTTTTATCGACAGCGGCACCCCGCCTCCAAATCTCGGATTTACCTCAATGAATTTCACTTTATCGTCTTTGGTCAGGAACAACTGCAAAGTTATAACGCCGGGACCGGCTCCGAGGGTCTCGACCAGTCTTGCAGTCTCTTTCATAATGTAAGGATGTTTTACAACCTGTCCCTTGCTTACTTCGCCGGCCCTCACCTCAATGCGCTTTCTCGGTACAACGCAGCGAACCTTCATATTAAAATCGACATAAGCATCGCATGTATGTTCGGTGCCTTCGATAAGTTTCTGGCAGATGGCATTCGGCACTTTCCTGGCAAAGAACAACAGCTCTTTGCGATTTTTTACTACGGCATTGCCCCTGCTGGCATAACCATCCCACGGTTTAAGAAAATATGGCCAGTCAAGTTTTTTCTTTGAAAGTGCCGCTCGAACACTCATCGTAACAGGACTGTCAAAACCGTTTTTGAGCAGAAAGCGACGGGTCTTTCTTTTGTCCTGACAGATATCGACCACCTCCGGAGCCGATACGAGTACGCGGCAGCCCAGAGCAGCGAATCTCTGCCTGTTCCGGGCCAAAAGTTTCAGGTCCAAATCAACGGTAGGTATAAGCAATTTCACCCTGTTGGCCTCGACAATTTTAAGCAGCTCCTTGATATAGCCCTGGTGGGTTACGGGTTTGACGAGAAAACCTTTATCACACAACTGCAGGGCCGAACTTAGCTCGGTGGTATCAGTGCCAAACAATGAAGTTTTTACCTTAAGTTGATTGCCCGCCCGGCGAAAGCTCCTGAATAAGGAAACACGTCTGCCAATGCACGTGAATAAAACTCTCAGGCTATTCATCTTCCATTCCCAAGTTCAAAATCGCCAACTAAGAATCATTATGTAATTCATCCTGAACTTTAATTGTAAATCGTCAACTATTGAGCGTCAATCGAAAAAAAACTCCGCACAATCACCAATTATTTTGACTTTTCGAACACATCTATCTAAACTATTCACTCCGACATCCGCTTTGGCAGATACAGATTTAACTAATCGATTGAAAAGGCATGTCCGTTTAGCCCTTCCAAAGAGATGGCTATCGGCGATTTTTACGGATTTTTGAGGTAGTCTATGAAAGTACCAATTTTGGACCTAAAGGCACAGTACGCGGCTATTAAAGATGAAATTAACCCCGCAATAAACCAGGTTTGCCAAAGCCAGTTGTTCTGTCTCGGCCCTGCCTTAGCGGAATTTGAAGAAAAAATCTCTGAATATTGTCAAAGCAAATATGCCATCGGACTCTCCAGCGGCTCTGATGCCCTGCTTGTAAGCTTAATGGCACTGGAAATAAAGCCGGGTGACGAAGTAATAACTTCACCATTCACCTTTTTTGCAACAGCCGGTTCTGTCGCCCGGCTCGGTGCAAAGCCGGTTTTCGTTGATATCGACCCTGACTCTTACAATATCGACCCTGCCCTTATCGAAGAAAAAGTTACTGAAAAAACCCGGGCTATTATTCCCGCACATTTATTCGGCCAGGTCGCCCAGATGAAACCCATTATGGAAATTGCCGAACGTCACAACCTTGCCGTTATCGAGGATGCTGCACAATCAATAGGTGCGACACAGAATGGAAAAAAGTGTGGAAACTTCGGGCTCTGCGGATGCTTCTCATTTTACCCAACCAAAAATCTCGGCGGCTTTGGCGATGGCGGACTGGTAACAACAAATGACCAAAGTTTTGCAGAAAAAATCAAATGCCTTCGTGACCACGGCCAAAAACCGCGATACTTTTATAAAATAATCGGTGGAAACTTCCGTCTTGATTGTATCCAGGCCGCGGTGCTTTCTGTAAAACTAAAATATCTCGACCAATGGAACGCCAAAAGAAGACAAAATGCCGCTCTTTATGATAATTTCTTTACCGGCTCAGCGGTCAAGCTGCCGAAAATTGATTCAAACAATGTCAGTATTTATCACCAATACACTGTTACCGTACCCGAAAGAGACCGTTTGAAAAAATATCTGGCCGAAAAAGAAATCGGTTCCGCAATCTTTTATCCACACCCACTGCACCTGCAGGAATGTTTCAGACAGCTCGGCTACAGCAAAGGTGATTTTCCTGTCGCTGAACGACTCTGTGAAGACGTCCTTTCACTGCCGATTTATCCGGAACTAAAAAAAGAGCAAATTGAATATGCCGCTAATGCCATACTTGAATTTTATTGATTATTTTCTATTGGTCCCCTTAAATATTACTGCATTGACCAATCGCTGATAATCATTTGATATGGGAGAATAAATTGCTAAAAGAAAGTGACAATCCGCCTATGACCTGGCCTGACGAAAAATCCGTCGCCGATTTTTTCGGCTTATGGTGGGTAGCGCACACTAAAAGCAGAAACGAAAAAGCCCTTGCACATCACTTAGTCAGCAAAAACATCAATTATTTCCTCCCGATGCACCGGAAAGTACGCCGCACAAGAGGCAGGACAATACGCTCGCTCCTGCCGCTCTTTAGCGGCTATTTGTTCTTCTGCGGTGAAGAAAACCAGCGACTCGAAGTGCTGCGAACAAATCGCGTGGCCAATCTAATCGAAGTCAGGGACCAGCACAGGTTAATTGACGAGCTGCTGCAAATCCAGAATGCCCTCCGTGCCGACGCCCCACTTATACCCCATAAGTACTTCAAAGCGGGCCGGCGATGCCGCGTTATTGCCGGACCGTTAGCTGATTTACAGGGGATTGTCGTCACTACAAAAGGCGCCACTCGCCTCCTCCTCCAGATAGATATGCTCGGCCAGGCCGCAAGCGTCGAAATTGACCTCGATATGATAGAACCAATCGATGAAACAAGTCCTTAATTACAAAATATATTAACAAAAATATAAAGGGGAAAAGATTATGGCAACAATTATTAAAATCATAGGAATACTCATAATTTTGATGGCCATTTTGTACTTCATAAGACCGGATGTCATGAAATGGCTGCTTGAATTCGCCAAAAATGGAAAACGAATTTATTTTGCAGCACTGATAAGGTTTGCATTAGCCATTGTTTTTTTACTCGGCGCGCAGAACTGTAGGTTTCCAAAAATAATAGCCGCTTTTGGAATTCTATTTATAATTTCAGGCCTGCTCATCTTCATTATCGGCGCTGAAAAAATTAGAACTATGCTCGAATGGTATCTGAAACAATCAGCCTTGTTCCTGCGGATTCTGGCCTTAATCGCTTTAGCTATCGGAGCGCTCATTATCTACTTTGCATAATGGAGAATTCTCTATGAAAGCATTGGTAACAGGCTCTGCCGGCTTTATCGGCTCACATCTTACAGAACGCCTTCTCGCTGACGGTTCAACCGTTGTCGGTATTGACAACTTCGACGACTTTTACGAGACAAAGGTAAAACGCAGCAACATTGAAAACTGCCTCAAAAACGATAACTTCCAACTCATAGAAGCCGACATCCGTGATTCAGCAGTTATGGACGAAACCATCACTTCCGGCTTCGATATAATCGTGCATTTAGCCGCTCGGACGGGCGTTAGACCGTCAATCACAAACCCCGCCCTTTATGCCGACGTCAATATTAACGGCACAATGGTGCTGCTCGAAGCCGCTAAAAAGCATAAGATTAACAAATTCATCTTCGCTTCAAGCTCGAGCGTCTATGGCAATAATAAGAAAGTGCCCTTCTCTGAAGACGACAACGTCGATTTTCCAATCTCGCCCTACGCCGCAACCAAAAAGGCCTGCGAGCTTATCTGCCATACATACCATTATCTTTACAATATTGACATAACCTGCCTTCGCTACTTCACCGTTTACGGCCCGCGTCAAAGACCCGACCTTGCAATACACAAATTCGCACGGCTAATCGAGCAGGCAAAACCAATTCCCGTCTTTGGCGATGGCTCAATGATGAGGGATTTTACATATATTGACGATATAATCGACGGCACAGCAGCAGCTATCCGCCATTGCAGCGGCTTTAATATCTACAATCTCGGCGAATCACGGCCTATCTCGGTCAACGATTTGATTATTGAGATTGAAAATGCCCTCGGCAAAAAGGCCGTCAGGCAATACCTGCCCCCCCAGCCCGGCGATGTCGAACGAACTTATGCCGATGTTACCAAAGCCGTTGAACAGCTCGGCTACAACCCTTCAACCGACATCCAGACCGGCCTGAAAAAATTCACCAACTGGCTGAGAAATCGAACTTAACACAAAGTCAATTCGACACTCCACGTCCGCCGCCAAAGGTTCTCCTTCGGTGGCGAATTCGATACTTATCAGTCTGTTTTCTTATGCTCTTGTGCTCTCTATGGCTCATTTCCCTCCGTGTTTTTGGCTAATTTTTTAAAAAGTCTTGACAATGTTAGACCAAACTAACTATATTAGCAATAACTTACTTAATAAAGGAAAAAGAGTTATATGGTGAGCTTATCGAACCAATGGCTGCTGTAAAAAATGATAATTTAAGCGCATCGCTGGAAGATTATCTTGAGGCCATCTTCAATGTTGCCGGTAAATCCGGAATTGCCCGCAGCAAGGATATTGCTAAATCTCTTAAAGTGGCTAAATCTTCAGTAACCGGAGCATTACAGCTACTGGCGAAAAAGGGCTTGGTCAATTATGAACCTTATGGCTTTGTAACCCTTACCGGCTCAGGAGCGACCGAAGCTGCCAGAGTTGCCAGAAAACACAACGTCATCAAGTCATTTTTTGTCAATGTCCTCGGCGTTGATGCGGATACCGCCGGGCAGACCGCCTGCAAAGCCGAGCATATATTAGGAAGGGAAGTTACCGAAAGACTTTTGTGTTTCATTGAGTTTGCAACGCAAAACACCAAAGACGGCTATGACGTAGCAGGCGAGTTTGAGAAGTTTTATAAAAAAAGGGCAAAAAGTAACACCGACCGGGTAAATATATGAGCAGCGAAAATAAAAAAGGCGAACAGAAGCAATTAAGACCGTTATCAACGGTCAGGAACGGCGAAAAAGTAAAGCTGGTCAGAATAGACGCCGGACGGGGTCTCAACAGCCGACTTGCCTCGATGGGGCTTGTGCCGAATGTTGAAATAACCGTCATCAGCAACAGACAACGAGGCCCATTTATGCTCAGCATTAAGAATTCAAAAATGATGCTCGGCAGAGGAATGGCCAACAAAATTATAGTGTTGTAAAAATCAATGGCTTGTTTTAAACAGGTCGTTGCTTCGAAACGAAACCTGCCGAGACAGTGGTTGTGACTATGAAGAACATTACTGTAGCATTAGCCGGGAATCCCAACAGCGGCAAAACCAGCATATTCAATATGCTCACCGGTGCACATCAGCACGTGGGCAATTATCCCGGCGTAACGGTAGAAAAGAAGGAGGGGCTTCGCAGGTACGCCGGATATGAAATAAAATTCGTGGATTTGCCGGGGACATACAGCTTAACAGCATATTCAATAGAAGAACTTCTGGCGAGAAATTTCATAATCGAGCAACAGCCGGACGTTGTAGTTGACATTGTCGATGCCTCAAATATCGAACGCAATCTTTATTTAGCAACACAGTTGATTGAAATGAATGTGCCCTTGGTTTTGGCGTTCAATATGAGCGATATCGCAAAACAAAAAGGGTTGATTTTCGATACCGAGCAGCTATCCAGACTTCTGGAAGCGAAGATAGTCCCAACTGTCGGCAATAAAGGTAAAGGCAAAACCGAATTACTCAACGCCATTGTTGAAACGGCCGAGCGGGGCAAAATAGAACGCACACATAAAGTCAGTTATGGAGACGAAATCGAAGAGGAACTGGCGAAAATCGAGGCAATTGTCATTGATAAAAAGTGTCGTTTGCTTGAGAAATATGAATCCAGATGGCTGGCTCTAAAACTACTCGAACAGGACGAAGATATAACCTCGAATGTGGAACGTAAAGAGATTCTTGATGTGGTTGGCCCCTGCATTGAACATCTTCGAACTATATTTAGTGATGAGCCGGAAATCATAATAGCCGACAGAAGATACGGCTTTATATCCGGCGCCTGCAAGGAAACCATCAAAAGCACCGTTGAATTGCGTCACAGCATCAGTGATGCGGTAGATGCCGTAGTAACAAACCGCATACTCGGACTGCCTGTCTTTCTGGTACTGATGTTTCTGGTTTTTATTCTGACATTCAAACTTGGTGAGTGGCCGATGGACTTGCTCGATACATTTTTCAACCAGCTCGGTAAAACGATAACCGGCTTTTGGCCGGCCGGCAGTGAAAACTGGCTGCAATCCCTTTTGGTTGACGGCGTAATCAGCGGTGTCGGTGGTGTGATTGTGTTTTTGCCGAATATCCTGCTGCTGTTTTTGGCGATAGCGTTTCTCGAAGATTCCGGCTATATGGCACGGGCGGCGTTCGTTATGGACAGCATAATGCACAAAATCGGGCTGCACGGCAAAAGCTTTATACCGATGCTTATTGGCTTTGGCTGTTCACTGCCGGCTATAATGGCAACGCGCATACTTGAGAACAGGCGTAACAGATTTACGACCATAATGGTAATACCCCTGATGAGCTGCGGGGCGAGACTGACGATTTACGCTCTTATAATACCGGCTTTTTTCCCTCAGCAGTGGCGCGGGCCGGTGCTGTGGATTATTTATCTGACTGGTATTATTTTAGCTGTGAGCTGCGCCAAGGTTCTGCGGCTGACGTTATTCAAGGGCGAAACCACACCGTTTGTTATGGAGCTGCCGCCTTATCGTATGCCCACGCTGAAAGCCATTTGCATGCATACCTGGCAGAGGGGGTGGGTGTATCTGAAGAAGGCAGGCACAATAATTCTTGCCATATCGATTTTGCTCTGGGCAGCGACAAGCTATCCGAAACCGAGTGAAAAAGACCTTGCAGGCTTAAATGTACAGGAGGTCCGGCAGGCAGAACTTATACATTCGGTTGCGGGCAGGATTGGCAGAACGATTGAGCCGATTATACAGCCGCTTGGTTTCGACTGGAAAATAGGAACGGCACTTATCGGTGCAACGGCGGCAAAAGAAGTGTTCGTTTCACAATTAGCAATAGTTTATGCGGTCGGCAGCGCAGATGAAAAAAGCGAGACTTTGCGCCAGAAACTGCAGGCGAACTATTCGCCGTTGACCGGTTTTTGTGTTATGCTCTTTTGTTTGATTAGTCTGCCGTGTGTTGCCACGCTTGCAATGACAAAACAGGAGACAAATTCCTGGGGCTGGGCACTGTTTCAATTTGCAGGGCTGACTATATTAGCGTATATAATTACCTTTGGCGTCTATCAATTCGGCAGATTAATAGGGCTTTAAAAAACAAAAAATTAGCCACCGAGGGGTCAGAGAAAAAGACCAAAGATGCAAGACCAAAGATACAAGAGGCGAGAAATTTCGAATCATTTGCGCATGTATATTAAGGCATAATTTTTAAGATTATTTTTTAAAATTTGGGAATTTTAGGGGGGCGAAATTTCAGCAATTTCGAGGGCAAATCTCTGCTGGTGGCTTAAAAGGAGAGATGAGGGGGTTAGGTTGTAACGATTGGGTAGAATGGGTAAGAAAAAAAGTGAGAAAAAGTGCAAAAAGGTGGCAAAAATCGCAAGAAAGTGACTAAAAATGTGCCAAAATGTGCCAAAAGAGTACCGTTTTGTACCACTTTTTTTCGGCATACCTGCGCGTTTGATTCGAACCATTTGCGCAGGTAAGTAGAACTGCGGCTTTTTTGGACCACGTAGAACACGAAGAAAAGAAGCCATAGAGGACACAGCGGACACGGAGAGAAATTAAAGGTTAAAAATTGTTTTTCTTTGTCTTATTTTGCGGTTAAAATGGTGCGGCATTTTTAGTCGTTAGTCGTTTGTGAATAGTGGTTAGTCGGAAGGGGAACCGCTGCGCGAGACTGGTTTTATCGAACCACAGGTAAGCGGAAGCCATTTCATTGATTATTGATTATGGATTATACATTCTTCACAGTGCCTACTCCGCCGTAGCGGCTGCGAAGGCTGGAAGCACTGCTACGAAGTATGAATTGATAATTGATGATTTTGTTGAGATTCTTCGTCCAGCACCAATTACACCCGGGGAAAAAAGTTCTTTTAATTGCCCGTCATTTCTGGTAAAAGCACCGCAATGAATCTAATTGCAGGTAAATCCCGGTTAAACGGCAGTGTTTCAATCCCAGCCTCCAAGTCCCATACTATTCGTGCGGTCGCAATCGCCTCATTAGCCGCCGGCCAAAGCGCCATCCGCAACCCTCTTTCTTCAAGCGACACACACGCAGCCGTTGATTGCTACCGTGCCCTTGGCGCCGAGATTGACACAACCGACCCCAAGCTCTGGAAGGTAAGCGGCACAGGCGGAAAAATCAAAGCACCGGAAAAAACTATCGACGTCGCAAACTCCGGCACCACCCTGCGTATTGCAATAGGCTCAGCGGCTCTGGCCCGGCCCGGCCAAACCATATCTTTCACCGGCGATGAGCAAATCCAGACCCGCCCTGTCGGCCCGTTAATGAACGCCCTGACCGGTTTGGGAGCAAAATGCGTCAGCCTAAAAAACAACGGCAAAGCCCCACTTGAAATTACCGGCCGAATCAATGGCGGACAAACCTCCATCGCTGCTTCAACCAGCCAGTATCTCTCCAGCCTGCTCTTGTGTGCACCTCTGGCCGCCAGCGGTACCGAAATAGACGTTACACTGCTCAACGAGCCGGGCTATGTGCAGATGACGCTCGACTGGCTCGATAAACAGGGCATTGAATACGAAAATCAAAATTTCCGCAAATTCAAGATTAAGGGCAACCAAAGCTACAAATCTTTCGACTCTGCGATACCGGCCGATTTTTCCAGCGCCACGTTTTTCCTTTGCGCCGCTGCAATGCTCGCAGACGAGGTTACCCTGCTCGGCCTGGATTTCTCCGACAGTCAGCCGGACAAGGCCGTCGTCGAATATCTAAAGGCAATGGGCGCCGACATCACTATCGCAGCGGACTCAATAACAATCAAGGCCGCTCCGCTGAAAGGACTCGAAATCGATATGAACGCAACGCCCGATGCACTGCCTGCTATGGCCGTTACCGCCGCCTTCGCCGAAGGCACAACTCGCCTTGTAAACGTCCCCCAGGCACGCAGTAAGGAAACCGACCGAATTAAATGTATGGCCGAAGAGCTGGAAAAAATCGGCGTCGATATCGAAGAACTGCCCGACGGCCTTATTATACGTCGCTCGACTAATAATTTACGAGTCACGGGTCACGGGCAACGGGTCACAAACCTCGACGGCAGAAGCGACCATCGAATCGTTATGGCTTTGTCGCTGGCAGGTTTGGCTATCGAAGGCCAAACTACCATCGACACCGCCGAGGCAATAAACGTTACTTTTCCCGACTATGTGGAACTGATGAAAAGTATCGGTGCAAATATGGAACTTAAATAAGGAGTAGACTTTTAACATAGGAGAAAAAAATGATTGGCTGTCACATAGGACGCATATTTCAGGTAACCGTTGCCGGCGGCTCTTACCAGGAGGGCCTAACGTCGGTCATACACGGTGCTCCGCCCGGAATGTTACTGACCGAGCAGGAAATTTACGGCGATTTACTATTACGAAAGCCCGGCGCAGATGAATTGAGCAGTCCGCGAAAAGAGCCGGACCTGCCGATTATCTACAGCGGCTTAAACGCCGCCGACACCATCGAGAATGCCGGCAACAAAAACCACACCAACGGAACACCAATCTCGATTCTCATCCCCAACCTCGACCGCCATTTCATTCACATAAAGCAGTACCAGGACACCAACCGCACCCCGCGCCCGGGCCATGCTTCCTATGCTTCGTTCATAAAATACGGCCCGGACGACGACTCAATCGGTGCCGGTATCTTCAGCGGACGTTACACCTCCACCATCGTCGCCGCTGGCTATATAGCAAAAAAAATCCTCAAAAAATGCGGCATTGATGTCTTCTCTTACGTCAAAGAGCTCGCCTCGGTTCGATGTCCAGACGTCCCTTATGGCAAAGCGCTAAAATCCACCACCGAGTACAGAAAAATGCGGCGGGACCTCGACCCCTTCTACCAGGAAATTTACGAAAAAGGCCGAATCAATATGGATATGAGGTTCCTGGAAAAGACAAGAGTTTTAGCCGAAATTGAAAAAGAAATCGATGCCATTCGGGACAAGGCCCCCAAAGCCACTGCCGACCAGGTTCGGGAAAAATACGGCGTCCACCCGATACTAAACTGCCCCGACATCGAAGCCGCACAGGAAATGGTTGACGCATCGAACAAAATCAGCAAAACAGGCGATTCCTGCGGCGGTGTTGTTGAAGTGGTCGTAACCGGAGTGCCAATAGGTCTTGGAGAGCCGGTCTTTTATAAACTCGACGCCGAGTTAGGCAAAATGCTCGGCATCGGCGCCGTCAAAGCGGTCGAAATCGGCGCCGGCTTTGCCGTTAAGGATATGACCGGCTTCGAAAACAATGACCAGATGCGCTGCGAAAACGGCAGGGTTATTTTTGAGTCGAACAACGCCGGCGGCATTACCGGCGGCCTCACCACCGGCGAACCTGTCATTGCAAGAGTTACAGTCAAGCCGACACCAACAATTGACAAACCGCAGAAAACCATCGACAAATACACTCTTGAGAACAAGCAGTTGGCCGCCATCACAAGACGGGACGCCACCATCGTCGGAAGGATATGGCCCGTTGCAGAAAACTACACCGCAATAGTAATACTCGACCATTTGCTCGCACATCACGGCTACCAAACACTGAGGAAAACCTGATATTCACATAAAAACTTAAGAGCTGATTCGGCACAAACAAAAAAGCCCCGGCTAAAACCGGGGCTTTTTTTTCAGTATCAAAAACACAACCACAAACACCTTAAAGAACCGCCGGCTACCTCGGCATAAAGAAGCCCGACCACGGTGTCTCACGGAAGGGGTCGCGTGCTTTGACCCGCCAGTAATAATCAACCGGGTAATGGGAAACGTCAACCTGATATACATTGGACGTTTGCCAGCCGCTGTTGAAACCGGTGTTAGTGTAGCACTGGAAGAAGTATTCTACCTCGCAGCCGCCGGCATCCTCGGCTATGGATGACTCTAAATGATGGAAATATACGTCGTTTATATCATCATAACTCATATAACTTAAATTGGGGTCGATATATGGATTAGGCGCCGGCGCAAGACCATCATCATAGCACTCATTCGGCTCATTCGGCTCGACTCCCTCCGGGAAAGTCACTATACCCGCCGCGATTGACCAGCCGGTCTCATTCCAATAGATCGATTTATCACGCACTTTGACCCTGTAAATGTAGAGAGTATTCGGGTCAAGTCCTGTATCCGTATAAACCCTGCCGTCCTGCCAGCCGCTGTCGTTCCCGCCGCCGGTAGTCTCTTCGAAGAAGTACTGAACACCGCTTGAGTCGGTGGCGGTAACTGACTCCATATAAACTGAACTTGATGAAATCGCCTCCGGCCAGACCAGCCAGCTCATCGGGTCAGGCCAAGGCGGTGTGATGTCTACAACGTCGCCGGCAACAGCATAACCTATGTGCGACCATTCTGTCTCGTTCTGACCGGGCGATGTGTCACGGGCCTTTACCTTAAAGCCATATTCATTATTGGTTGTCAGTCCACTTCTAACATAGCTCGGAGAATCCTGCCAGCCGCTGTCGAGACTGCTGTTTGTTACGCATTCAAAGTAATATTCAACCGTCCCGCCGGAATTGTCCGCGGCCTCTGTCGCTGTCATCTCTATCACTTTTGCTGCCGTCGAGTGAGGCGGAAATCGCCACGTGCTCGGGTCAGGCACCGGAGCTTCTACATCACCTGTACCGTAAAGTGCAGCCAGAATCGCCTGGTCTATAAAGTTCACAATCCCATCCTGGTTAAGGTCGCTGCCCTCGCACCAGTCGGGGAAGCCGCACTCACTCAGCCAGTAAGATATAAGAATAATCAAATCATCATCGTTAATTTCGCCGTCATAATTAATATCACCATCTGAAAACTTTCCGCTCTTGTAATAATGAAAACCAATATCGATATCCCAGACATCATCGCCGTTGTCTGTCCTCGTAGTATAGCGATATCGACCAAGAACAAGCGAATTCGCCTCACCGTCTCCCCTATCAATACACGGACTGTCAGTGCCCTGGCTGGCGTCAATGTGGCTTAGATAATAGTTTCCAAAATAACCACTTGTAAAGTCAGGCTCGGATGCACTGGTGCCGGACAGGTTGCCCGCACCCCACACCAATGAGCAGGTCTGGTCAACCCAGGTATCGCCGCCCGTAGCAGGGGCTGCAACATAGGCGCCTCCGCCCTGAACATCACTGAAGAAAACGTTGACTACCGAGGGGGCCGGGTCAAATTCAAATCCGGTCCCGACGGCAATTTGGCGGCCGTTGTATGCTATGTTACCCCAGAGTATGCTGTTAATAATGGTAGTATTACTGTCATAAGAGCAGTACAATCCGCCGCCATAGTAACTGGAGAAGCCGTCACCTGTAACCACATTGTTGGCTATCGTACAGTTGAAAAGCATCGGCCAGGCAAAAATATTGGCCGAAACTCCGCCGCCGTCTCTGGCAGACATATTATGTGAAATCAGACAGTTACTGAGCAAAGGCCCGCTTTCACCGCCGATATATACACCTCCGCCCGAAGCCTCCGACTCATTGTAGCTGATGTCGCAGTCAAAAACGCCGACATTTGCATCCCACAAATAAAGTCCGCCGCCCTGCCCATATACCAACCCAATATCATTAGCATCTATTGCTGCTCGATTGTTGGTTATCCGGCAGCCGATAATAATTCCCTCACCTTGATGGGCGGCCAACGCGCCGCCGTGATATGCGGTATTAGACAAAAAGTCGCAGTCGGTGAGCACTACATTAGCGTCTGCAAACTTTACCCCTCCGCCGACAGATGCGGCATTTTGACTAAAGTTACAGTCGGTGATTAGCACCTTAGCGGTATTTTCCGCACATATACCTCCGCCATGCCCAATGTATGATTCCTGCCGATACCTTGTTCCGCTGTTCGGGTCGTTCGGGTCAACGAACTGGACTTGCGATGCAATGTTATCTGTCAATGTACAACCGGTAAAAGTTACTGTAGAGTCCGCCGCACAATAGATGCCGGCCCCAAAGGTTGGCAGCTCATAAGAAACACCCGGTTCGAACCTGTGACCGGCCTGAAGGCCGCCTATGCCGCTCATACCGCCATAAGTACGGTTGCCGCTGATTACACAGTTTGTAAAGGTTACATTGCTGCCTTCCTGACAGAACACTGCGCCTCCGTATGCAGAATACCATCGATAGTCCCGAATGTAACCGGCCGGCGGTATGCTCGGCTCCCAGGTATTCGGGTCATAAGGGTCAAAGAAAGAATAGTAGAGCAGATAGCCCCCTTGGCCGTCAGCCCGAAAAACTGTGTACAGGTCATCATTCACAAATGTCGCTACCAGACTATCAGGGTCATAGTAATACCACTCGGCTCTGCTCCAGTTTCCCCCATAGTTTGCGGAGCCGCCGTCTGTATCATAATCACCGCCGTTGCCGCCGTTGCCGCCGCGGGCCACATTATCAAGAATCCGGCAGTTTATAAACGTCGGGCTGCTGAGGAAGTCGCAGTATATTGCGCCACCGAACGCACCACCGCCCCAGCCGCCCCGGCCGGCATTCTCATCATTGGTAGCATCGACGCCGTCACCGGCATCGCCGCCTCGAATATCGCTGTCTCTAATTATACAGTTTTTGATGGTAGGACTTGCATAAGCTTGAATGAAAATCGCGCCTCCGGCCGGGAAGCCGCCGTCTTCTCCGTTAGGACGGCCCGGCCGCTGGCCATTGCGACCATTATAAGCTCTCCCCCTGCAATTTTGGATTGTAAAGCCGTTAAGGATAGTATTTTCAGCACCGTATTGAAAATCAAAGGCACGTTCACCGTATCCCTGCCGGTCGATGATGGTAGCTGCAACGTAGTTCGGGTCGTCCGGATGCAGAGACCTGATTTCAATAGATTTATTGACCTGGATTGCAGCGCCGTAATAAGTGCCGGCATGAACAACAACTGTATCGTCGGTGCGTGCATCGTGAACCGCATCCGAGATATCCACGTAATACCCCGGCTGGCCGCCACCAACTGAAACTACAAGAGTTCGCGGCTGTATCAGTTCGAACTCTACAGATACTATCCTGTCGCTGTACATCGTTGCCGTGCCGAAATTTGAATATTGAAAATCATTATCAGTCCCGGTCCACTGGTAAACACGATAGCAGGGGTCGGGCGTTGCAAGCAGTGATACCACTGTGCCCGGGTCATAGTAATGAACCACCGGCAGCGGGGAAGGCCAGATACCGCCGTGACCGCCGTCAACAAATGTCTTTAACTTGTACCGGACAGGTGGACCGTAATTGAACCGATAGTGGTAACCCATATCGGCATATCCGCTGTCATATAAGTTGATAATGGCAGTTGTTATGTCATAACCGAGGTCATAATCAGTCTGCAAATTCAGCAAAATATATTGTTCGCCGGCATTAACGCACGGACTGTCGGAGAGCTGCCCGGCCCGTATCTGACTAAGGTAAAAATCGCCGAAACTGCCTGTCGCAAACAGCGGATTACCGGCTATGTTGCCGGTTCCGCCGTCGCCGTCCTCAATGCAGGAATATGTCGCATCACACTCGTAAAGGTCGTCGCCGTTGCCCCATATAATACAGTTACTTATCGCTGGGTCGGCGTCCCTGGCAAAAATCCCGCCAAGCATACCGTCGAGAGGGTCATAGATAAGCGCACTGCTGTTGTATGCGACCGTACACAAAACAATTTCAGCGTCGGACTCATACAGGTATATTGCACCACCGGCATCAAGAGAATGGTTATAGGTGAACAGACAGTTGATAATCTGCGGAGTTGACTCACCCACACAATAGATACCACCGCCCTTCCACGCCTGGTTGTAGCTGATTTCGGTATTAGTAATTATCGGAGATGCACTGTTACAATAGATTCCGCCGCCGTTATCTTCATACAAAAGGTAAGTGGAATTGTTAATTATCTTACAATTGGTGATTATTGGCGAAGTTTCTTCACCGCAATAAATAGCCCCACCGTTACCGGCAAGACCACCGGTAATAGTAAAACCGTCAACGACATAGTTCGGGTCCTCATTGGCATCGAATATAAAACCCCTGCCCAATCCATCACAATCAATAATACAATTTTGCGGTCCTTGCTCGCTTCGCACGGTGAGAGTCCTGTAGTCATTAACCGGATCCAAACCATTTTTAAGATTCAGGTTATAATTGCCCGTCCCGCTATAGACACCGTCTGCAACTATAACTTCCGAAACCGGAATGACATCAGGGGGAATCATTATGTTCGGGTCGCAAGGGTCGGGCATCGCCGAAGCATAGTCCGCATCATCAATCGCATCCTGAATCGTGGGATATGGGTTGCTGGGTGAGGGGACACCGTCGTTGTAGAGGTTAATGGTGCCCACAGCCATTCCCGTTCCAAGCGTCTGAAATTCAACTATGACGTATGCGTCAGTACCGTCGATAGTTACTGTATTACTTAAAGCAACTGAGGTATCATCATCGGTTCCATGCCATCGCTTCACTTCCAGTCCCGGCCCCGGAGAGGCGGTAAGGTCCACCACCGTCCCATCATAGACCAAGCCGCTGTCTGGACTGATTCCACCCGGAACGATTTCGCCGTCACTGACTGCCAGCGTCTCGAGCCAGTACTGAGGAACCAGCTCGAACTCAACGGTAACGTCTTTGTCAGCCGTCATTGTAACCGCATTATTATTGCTTGTGGAAGTATCGTCATCAGTTCCGGTCCAGGCCTTGACTCGATAGTGTGCATCCGGCGTCGCAACAAGGGGCACAATCGTCCCAAATGTATAATCTCCTCGTCTGGGGCTTACCGTTCCATTGCCGCCGACTACACGGGCATCAAGATGAAACATTGTCGTATCAGGTATGAATTCAACGGTTACCGTCTTGTCCGAGTCCATTATAACAGAATTATCAGTGCTTATCGAATTATCATCTTCAGTGCCCGTCCACGCCTTGACCACATAGCCGGTGTCCGGAACCGCTGTCAACTGGACAAGTTGGCCTTCGTAGTATAAATACTCTGTGTTCGGGTCGATTGAATTTGGAGAAACTTCGATTGAGCCGTGGTCGCCAATCACAACCGTGGTAAGCTCGTAAGTCACCAGAGACCTGTACTCAACAGAAACGCTCTTGTTACCGGTCATTGTTACGGTGTTGGTCAGCTCCAGCGACGAATCGTCATCGGTTCCAAGCCATTGCTTGACCCCAAATCCTGTATCCGGCAGGGCAGTAAGCAGAACTTCCGTAAATTCATTGATATCGTGTACTCCGGCAGATGGGTCTATCGAACCGTTGCCGCCAACCACACTCGTAGTCAGTTGGAACTGGTTGGCCAATCCGCTGTCAGGGTAATGGTAACCCATATCAATGGTACCCGAATCTGCGATACTGTCCGTTCGCGTCGTGTAGCCGGCCGAGCCCAGAAGAGATAAGCCAGAAAGCAACCCGCTTCCATTATTAACACAATTACTATCAGCCAATTGACAGGGCTGCTGAGTCAGGTAGTAATCGCCCAAAGGCCCTGTTCTAAACATCGGGTCATCACCGATGTTGCCTGGCCCCGGCCAGCCGCCCTGAACATCGCTGTAGCTAACACCTGCCGAACTGGTCAAATCTCCATATAGCTCCGAGCCGCTTAAAGCGGTATTGCCCCATATGATACTGTTGGTAATTGCCACAAATGAAGAATTACCCGCGTAGATTCCACCGGAATAATATGTGGTCGAATTATCAATTATTGTAGAGTTTACGATTGTTGGCGAAGAGTTGTAGCAATCTATGGCGCCGCCGTCAAGCCCGGCCGAGTTGCCATAAATCAGACAATTTATAATTGCAGGCGAAGAATTGTAGCATTCAATACCGCCGCCATTGCCCCCATCGGTATCAGCGCTGTTATTATATATGGTACAGTCTATAATATTTGGTTCGGAATTATAACAATCGATGGCGCCGCCGTCATAAGCCAAAGAGTCATATATAATACAGTTGGAAATTGTTGGCGAAGCGTTCTCGCATTCTATGGCGCCGCCGTAGTCAAAATCAAATCCGTTTTTTATGGTAAAACCTTCCACAATGGAGTTGGCGGTTTCGCCACTGAAGAAATAAAACGCTCGTCCCAGACCCTGACAGTCGATAATACAGTTATTTGGTCCGTTTGCGCTTCGAACGGTTATTGCTCTGGTAACTCCAAAAGGCAAACCGGCAGCAAAATCCAGGTCGCGATTGTTCACACCTGTATAAATGCCGTCAGCAACAACTATCTCATCGCTATCGACCGAAGCGTTAATCGCTTCCTGAATTGTGGGATAATCAGCCGGTACGTTAATCGCAGCCGCTGCGGCAAAACCCGCCGTGCTTAACAAAATCAACAAACTAATTAGAATCTGTCGCTTCTTCATTTTTCCGCCTCCAAAAATTGCGCCCAACTACTCCCTGAAACCGTCAACATACATCTATTATGGTGTTCAAACGGCTGAAACTTGCAAATTCTCATATCTCGCAAAAACGCCGAAACAACCAAAACTTATTAAAAATCTATTAACCTGATGATACCTATAAACCCGTTTCCAGCGCCGCTATCGCCTCAGCATCCACTTCTTCCTGAAGAATAATAGTCGGTTTAACCAGTATCAACAGTATCTTACTATCCTTAATCTTACTGCGGCTACTGAATGCTCTTCCAATTATCGGTATCTTGCTCAGAACCGGAACGCCTGCTTCTTTCTCTACTTCTTCGGTAATCTTCTGGCCGCCCAAAAGCAGCGTCCCACCGTCCGGAACGCTCACCCTGGTCCGAACCCGCGATATCTCTGTCTCAGGAAGACTCATCGTGTATTCAACTATCTCGCCTGTACCCGTGGGAGCTATTGTATCAACCGTATATGGTTTAAGCCCAAAGTAACCCTGCAGCGTCGCCGTTATATTAAGCAGTACATGCCTCTTGTCAGGCGTAACTATCGGCGTAACACTAAGGGTTGTACCGCTGCGCACCCTGCCCTGTTGCGGCTCGAAACTCCAGCTCGAACTGATGCCGCTGACTCCGCCTACTATATCCCGAGCACTAATCACCGGAGGCAAAGCATAGCGAATAGTTTTTTGAACCTGTAAAATTGCAGATTCTCCACTCAAAACCGTAACCTTCGGTGCTGTCAGAGATGTCCCATCGCGGTGAGCCTGAATCGCCTCCAAAAGGAAAGTAACCTCTAAATCATCAAGTATAGACCCCCAAACCCCTTTAAGTCGTGAAGGTATAGATTTCGCCAGCGTCCCAGCAACACCCGTTTCATCGGGTGTGGCAACTTTTAAGATACCCGGGTCATACCTTATGACATCCCACTTGCCGGTGCTGAGGGCAAAACCTATATCAAGGCCGATACTGTCAATGAAATTCTCACTTACAAGCAGAAATCTCGCCTCAATGGAAACCTCTTCCTTAAGATTTTTCCCCAGCTCCTTAAGCAGTTCATTTATCCTATTGTGAGCTTCCCGTGTTTGCAGTACGATAAGTTTCCTGTCATCATGGGCTGTTATCGTCCCTTCTCCTCCGACATCATACCAGCTATCCGGGTCAATGGACTCCTGTATGAGCGTAATCAATGCCAGCGCTCGGTCTCTCGCTCTCGCCTCTCGTTCGGCTACGGATTCGTACTCATCTCCGCCTCCGGTAAGGTACTCTTCTTCCGCACCCATCATACCGCCGCCCATGCCGCCGCCGTAGCCGCCCATGCCACCCATCATGCCGCCGCCCATGCCGCCCATCATGCCGCCGCCGTAGCCGCCCGTAGTGCCGCCGCCATAGCCGCCCATCATGCCGCCCGTCGTGCCGCCGCCATAGCCGCCCGCACCGCCGCCATAGCCGCCCGCACCGCCGCCCATGCCGCCGCCATAGCCGCCCATGCCGCCGCCCATGCCGCCCATCATGCTGCTACCGCCACCAACCGCCTGATAATCAGCCTTCCTGCCAACCAGATGAGTAACATCATAAACCTGAGTCGTCATCTTGCTCGGAAGTGACTCTATTGTTGCTATTGTTATTACTCCGTCCTCAACAACATAGCCCAACTCGGCAAATGCCCCTGAGACCGACTTTAACAATGATTCCAATCCCTTGCCTAAACGAATTGCAGGAAGACCATCCATATTTATCGGCGTAGTCTGGTCTATATCAGCGTTCTCATACAAGTCCCGCCACAGCACAACTATCTTCAGTGGCGGCTCAACTGCTCTACGCAATTCATCCATCGCCTCATTAATAGGCGTCTCCGACGTCAACATCGAAAGGTCAACTATTTCATCTAATTGTTTATAAACCGCCGCATCAACCGCCGCAACACCGACAGCCTCTTCGGGTATGCGCTTCTCGACGATTTCACGCCAATTCTTCGGATGAGTAATCTCCTCCGCGTAGGGTATTGTGGCCTCATCCAGCCTCAAACCCATATCTGTTTTTTCTCTCCTTCTTTCCTTCTGGATCTCCAGCTCTTGGCGAAAGCTAACAGTATCTTCAAGCATATCCCTCATAATCAGCGCATCGTCATCAAGAGGGTCTAACGCAAGAAGAAGCTCCAACTGACCAAGTGCCTCTTTATATCGCTGCCTTTTCGCATAGGCCTTCGCATTAACCATCAGGTCTTCAATCCTTTGATTCCTGTCCTCTTCCATCTCTATCCTGCGCTGCTGCTGAAGCACATCCGCTTCTCTTGCCTTTTGTTCTGCTTCCACCTTAGCCAATGCCTTCTCTCCGGCAGCTATGGCCTCATTCAACTTTTCACATCGACCTCTATACTCTTTGTAAAGCTCTTCTCCGAGGGCTATTTGGTTTTCGTGCACCGTCCGATGAGCTCTCTCGACTGTTTCTCGCGCCTTTTCAAATTCACCAAGCTCGATATAACGTCGCGCTCTGGCCTCCGAATCATTGATAACCGCTTCGGTACGGCTTCGCAGAATCTTCCTCTGACGATTAACTACCTCAATGTAGCCGCCTTTATTTTCCACTACCGGCTCAGCAACCCTCAATTCTCTAACCTCTGGCCTGGCAATCGCTGCCGGCTTGGAGTCAACACTAACTAATTCTTTCTCCTTTTCAACTGCTGCAGCTATTGCTCGAGAACTTCTTTCTATGGCTGCCTTTGCCTCCGATGTCGAAACCACCTCCGGCGGGGTAATTGCCTTCACTTCTTTGTCCTGACCGACCAACTGCTTCGCTATTTTTGTCAGCCCTTCGGCAACCAGTTTCTTCTCTTGCTCAGTTAAAAACGCATTCTCCTTGACCTTCTCAAGATAGACCCTGGCTTTTCTCAATTCACCTCGCTTAACCAATTCATTTGCCGTCTGAATACTCTCTAAGATACGTTTTCTCTCATCCGCAGCTATATGAGTCTTTTCCAAAAGCTCGCTTAGCTTCTCACGCTCAGCATCTGTTAGATATTCCCGATAATCAAGAGCATAAAGAAAGGACTGTTCCGCAGCCCGATAAAGGCCTTTTTGATATTGCTTTGTACCTATCTGAATCCAGTTTTGAGCTACCTGTTTGACCGCCTTTCGCTCATCTTCTTTCGGCCCGGATATCGCAACTTCCGGCAAAAGCATTATCAAAAGAAGAACAGATGACAAAATAATCAACAAAAGCTTACCGTTAAACAATCTGATTATAAATCTTATAGTATTCAAAACTTACCTCCCGCCAAAAATTGTATAAACCTTTAGCAATTCTATAGTTAAAATCCCGCCTTCCGTGAAGCCACCCGCCTTCCCTGAAATCACAACCACCTGCCTTAAAAACACCCAATGGTTCTAAGATAGGTTAGACCTATGTTGAATTCAGTTTACAAAGAAATGAGTTCTTTTGCAAGCAAAAAATTTGTTTTATGAATGCTCAGCCGATTCTCTACACTTGAAAAACCACCAAGTCCTATATTATCACTACTAAAACCACTATTACCGACAAATTAAGAATGTTGGGCGAATGGGAGAAATCGGGGATTTAGGCAAAATTTTATTAAAATCTGAAAGATTATTTCGGCTCTAAATCAACATCGTCCAATGCCTCTGCAACAAGCATTTCAAGCAGCACAAGAGCCTCTTTGTAGCGCTTCGCTTTCAGATATGTCATCACCTTCTCAGCCCTTTGTTCTCTGAGCCGACGCCTGGCCTCAAGGGCTTCCAGCCGTCTTTGCTCATCCAGCCGACGTTTCCGCTCGCTCTCTGCCTGTACTATTTTCTCTCCCAACCATTGTAAACTCCCGCTGTAGTATTCAAAATCATCCTCTCCAAGCCGAATTCGGTTGGCCTTTATCGTTTGTTCTGCCGTCTCAACCGCTTTTCTCGCCTTACCGAATTCTTCCCGCCTCAGGTAATTCTCCACTTTATCCGCCGCATCACTCAGTACAGCATTGAGGTAACTTTGCAGTATCTTTCTTTTACTGTCTGTGGCCTCGATATATCTGCTTTTTGCTCTTGCCCGCTCTGCATAACCAACTCTGCCCCGCCTGTCTTCCTCTCGCACTGTTGGCGCTTCGGCCTTAACAAAATCCTCAGTCCTGATACCAAGCAGTTTATCTTCAATATCAGCGGCCTTCGTTCCAGGCGTCACCTCAACCTCCAATTCCTTTGAGAGCTTAAACTCAGCTCGCTGTGCAATGATTTTATCTATTGTCATAAGGTAATGTTCTGCTGCCTTTCCTGCCGGTTCTACCGAAAAGCCGCTCCCGACCACCTTGGCAAAACCCTCACGAGCCTTCTCGAACTCTCCCACCTGGTACAATTCCACGCTTCTCCTATAAAGTCCGGCAATTTCTTTTTTCTGCTCTTCTAACTTTAACTCAAGCTTCTTAAAACTTTTTTCCACTAACGCCAGTTCCGCTTTGCTCAATGACTTATCGGCTTTAAGCCTTTCAAGATGCGCTCTCGCCTCCGCAACCTTACCAAGCTTCATCATATCTTCAGCCGTATAAATCGAACGCTCAATAAAAAGTCTTCTCTCAGTTACAGCAACTCGTATCCTTTCCAAAAGCTTTTCTACTTCCTTCCGTTCGGCACTGCTCATATACCGCTGATACTCATCGCTCTCAAGCCGAAGAAGTGTCTGTTCCGCCTGGCCGTAGAAACCGCGCTCATATTGTCTCTGCCCTACCTGAATCCATTCACGGGCTATCTTGCCGAATACCTCCTTTTTATCCGGCTGCGCCGCCCCACAAAAGACACCTGCCGACACCACTGCCAACAATAACAATGCCGACCCGCCCATATTGAAAAAAGACCTGCTTCTTACGTTCCTTCCGTCCAAAATTCGCCTCCTGCATAATCATTCTATCAAGGAAAAATTTGATTTATCTTCGTTCCGGTTATATCATTATCTTTACGTAATCCCTATATTTTTAACCTCGACAAGTCAAGTAAAAAAATGAGCAAAAATACTGACAAACTCAATCATCCGCTGCTGCTGGCCCTTGAAACTTCAGGCCGGCTCGGCTCGGTCGCCCTCGCCGAAGGAGACAGACTTTTAGACGAATCCTCCTTTACCACTCCCTTAAAACACAGCGCCGAGGTCTTCCCCGCCATCGCCGCCCTGCTGGAAAAACTCAACCGAAAACCGGCACAAATCCGGCACATTTACATATCTATTGGCCCGGGCAGCTTTACCGGCCTGAGAATCGCCGCCACAATAGCAAAGTCGATGCACCTGGCCAATAACAGCATAAAAATCGTCGCCGTCGATACCCTCGACGTAATCGCCGCCAACATAATCGACTTCGCCGCATCCCGTATGTCATTCCGAGCGCAGCGGAGCGAAGCCGAGGAACCTATTAAAATTTGTCATTCTGAACGAAGTGAAGAATCTCATAAAAAAATCGCTGCTATCCTCGACGCAAAGCGTGGCCAGTTCTTCATCGCCGTTTACAAACACATCACACAGGCCGATTCCTCCCAAAATCCGCTATCCGCCGTCAGTTATCCGCTCTCGAAAATTGCGCCCGATTCCTTAATGACCCCTCAGCAGTTCCTCGATAGCTTTGCCTCTTCCGCCGAGCCGCTCGGCTTACTCGGTGAAGGCCTCGTTTACCATAAGGACAAATTTGCTGCCGATGGCATTTATTTCTTCGACCAGAAGTACTGGACCCCCAGCGCCAGAAAGGTTCACCTGCTCGGCCGGCATTTGGCCCGGGCCAACCAATTCGCCAACCCACTGACCCTAACCCCAACCTACCTCCGCAACCCGGTCGTTAAAACAAAATAATCCTTCTCAACCCCAATAATCAATCATCAATCATCAATGTTTTCGCCCCTCTTCGTCATTCCTGCGAAGGAGGAATCCATTAAAAAAGTTGTCATTGCGAGTCCGCCTCCGGCGGACGAAGCAATCTCCGCCAACTAACGACTATTCACCAAATACTAACGACTAAAATGCCGCACCATTTTAACTGCAAAATAAGACAAAGAAAAACATTTTTTAACCTTTAATTTCCCTCCATCTCAATCCGTGGTTAAGCTCCATTCTTTTATACGCAACACGAACCAATTCCGCTGTTCAAAAGACTCGAAGCTATTAATGTATGATGGTTTTGCTGGAAACGTTCCCATTCTTAAAGTGCTTATCCAGCCAGCCGCATTTAACTTCATCTCTGCTGTCGAAGTATTTCACGTAGGGTTTTATATCGAGAACCGGCGTGCCGTCCAGCATATCCACCTCTGTAAAATACAACTTATTTGCCTCTATGCTTCCAATTTTCACAACGGAAAACCCAATATGATTAGGCCGATGCGGACTTCTTATCGCAAATACCCCATGTTTAGTCTGTTCCAAAAATGGCACACCTTCGATGGCTTCTTTTTCTGATTTGTGGAAATAATGTATTATTATCGCGTGGCTGAATTCATCCAGGTCCTTTAGCCCACCGGCGTATTCCTCTCTCAGTTCAATCCATCCCTCAACTTCTCTCTTAAAAATCCCCTGGATGGGTATGCCCTTCTTCTCTTTATATGGCGAGTGTATTATACCAATCGGCTCCATTGTTATTTCGTTCATATTTTCACCTTTTTCTAAAGCACCCTGCTTTCCTTAAACTATCATACTGTCCTTCAAATACAAACATTTTTTCTCAACCCCCTCGCTCACTCGCTCACGGTCACTCACCATTTTATTGATAATCTCTCGCACCCCTATTATAATCAGACGCTCTTTATTTAAGCTGCATAGATGGCACTTGTGCCATTATCAGTATTTGATTGTAAAAAATTAATACGGAGGTAACATAAAATAGAGTTCAAAGCGATTTTATTTGACCTGGACGGCACACTGCTTGACTCCCTTGACGACCTTGCAAACTCGATGAACGCCGCCCTCGCCCAATTGGGCTTGCCTCCGCACCCGACCGATGCCTACCGTTACTTTGTCGGCGACGGAACCTTAAACCTCACAGAACGTGTCCTGCCCAAAGACAGCATCACCGACGAAATGGTCGATAAATGCCTGGCTCTTATGCTCAAAGAATACAACCGACGCTGGTCCAACAATACAAAGCCGTATCCCGGCATACCTCAGATGCTCTTGGCCATGGAGAAAATCGGCCTGCCAAAGGCAATTCTCTCCAACAAAGCCGATGATTTTACTCAAATCATTGTCAACTCGCTTCTCTCCGACTTCTCGTTTCAAGTTGTTCGCGGCCTGCTCCCCTCAGCCAAGAGAAAGCCCGACCCGACTTCCGCAATTCAAATTGCTGATGAGCTTAAAATACCGCCATCCCGTTTTCTTTATCTTGGCGATACTAAAACTGATATGCAGACCGCAATTGCTGCCGGTATGTATCCTGTAGGTGCCCTTTGGGGCTTTCGAGAAGCCGATGAACTCCTTCAAAACGGCGCAAAGAAACTTGTAAAAACCCCCGCCGACGTCTTAAAACTCCTCAATAACACATAAAACCAAAATCCCGTTGTCTTATGTGCTCACCGGTTCCACGGCAGCATAGTCAAATCAACGTTGCCCCCCGAAAGTATAATTCCTATTCTTTTCCCTGCTATCTCTTTACGTTTACTAAGCAGCGCCCCCAGAGGCACCGCCGCCGACGGCTCCACAATAATTTTCATTCTCTCCCAGATAAGCCGCATCGCCTCAATTATCGCATCTTCGCTGACCGTAACAATTTTCTCGACGTATTTTCTTATAATCGGAAAGGTCAGTTCGCCTAACATCGTCCTCAGCCCGTCTGCAATCGTATCAGGATTTTTTATAGGTATAATTTTCCCCGCCCGCAGCGATTGATACGCATCGTCAGCCATTTCCGGCTCGGCGCCGATAACTTTTCCGCCGTCCAGTACCGCCGAGACCGCTATTGCCGTCCCGCTGATTAGTCCCCCTCCGCCAACCGGCGCCATCACTACATCGAGCCCTTCAATCTCTTCACACAGTTCCAGCGCGCAAGTCCCCTGCCCCGCAATTACTCGATGGTTGTTGTAGGCGTGGATGAAAGTCGCCCCCGTCCCCTCAACCACTTCTGCAAGTCCTTCCTCGCGCGCCTGCAGTGTCGGCTTACACGGTATAATCTGGGCACCGTAGCCGGCCACTGCGGCTCTTTTCACATCCGGCGCGTTCTCCGGCATAACAACGTATGCCTTGACCCCTCGCCACTGCGCCGCCAATGCCACCGCCGCCGCATGATTGCCTGATGAATGTGTCGCTATACCTCTCTCCGCCTCTTCATCGGACAGACTGAATATCGCATTCGTCGCCCCGCGTATCTTAAACGCACCGGCCTTTTGAAAATTCTCGCACTTAAAGAATAATTCCGACCCTGTTAATTTATTCAGCGTCTCACAGCTAAGTACCGCCGTCCGATGCGAAAAAGGCTTAATCCTCTCCGCCGCCTCTCGTATCTCTTTTATCGTCGGCTCACTCATCGCCCGAAATTATAAACCCTAAATCATCAATTGTCAATAGTAAAATGAAATGGCCTGCCACGAACACAACGTAGTTCAGGGGTATTCCGCTCTTGACACGGAATCTATCCGCTATTCCCGGTCCAAAATTCAATACTAAATCGAAAACGCCTTTTGTAAAACTGGAATATTGACGTTCTGCCGGTTATTGTGTATGATTTATTCGCGATTTTCAAGGTTTGCCATCCGGAACTAAGGAACCTATAAATGGGAACAATCAACAAAAAGAGATTGAGTGAGCATAACATACAAGTTTGCTCAGTTTCTCTCTTATTTCGTCCATATTATCTTATCCCGCATTTCCCATATTAAAGTAGCGCATTTGATATTGATTTGATAGTATAGAGCTTATGGATGCCATTCAAGCTAATTTTGACTGTTCCGATTTGGAGAACCCAATGGGCCAAAGGCATT
>CAZMCN010000008.1:0-29287 GCA_964564845.1 uncultured Pirellulales bacterium
GCCGAGATTGAAGTGTGCCTCGGCATCATCGGGCTTTATTCTGACGGCCTGCTTAAAGGCCTCGAGCGCCTCTTGCCAGCGGCCAAGTTTGCCGTAGGCACCGCCGAGATTGCAGTGTGCCTCGGGCATAATCGGGCTTTATTCTGATGGCCTGCTTACAGGCCTCGAGCGCCTCTTGCCAGCGGCCAAGTTCGCCGTAGACAAGACCGAGACCATAGTGTGCCTTGGCGAAATCGGGCTTGATTCTGACGGCCTGCTTACAGGCCTCTAAGGCCTCCTGCCAGCGGCCAAGTTTGCCGTAGGCAAGACCGAGACTGCAGTGTGCATCGGCATCATCGGGCTTGATTCTGACGGCCTGCTTAAAGGCCTCGAGCGCATCTTGATATCGGCCAAGTACGCCGTAGGCAGAGCCGAGAAGGAGGTGTGCCTCGGCATCATCGGGCTTGATTCTGACGGCCTGCTTAAAGGCCTCGAGCGCATCCTGCCAGCGGCCAAGTCCGCCGTAGGCAAGACCGAGATTGTGGTGTGCATCGGCGTAATCGGGCTTGATTCTGATGAACTGCTTATAGGCCTCGAGCGCATCCTGCCAGCGGCCAAGTTTGCCGTAACAATAACCAAGCTGGAACCATACATCAGCGTCCTGCGGGTTCTTTTCTTTTGCCTTTTGGAAGTATGCAAGTGCGGCATCCCAGTTTTCCTGCCACAGCTCCTTTAAGCCTTTGTCATAAAACGATTGAACATCGTTTGAATCAGCGGTCAGTGAGGCGTATTCTGCGGCTATCGGTGTCCTGGCGATTTCTTTCAGAGCGATGATTTTGTCGCTGGGAACTGCGAAATTGAGATTCTGGCCTGAGGTTACGATAAGGGTCGCTATGCCAATTACCCCGCCTTTGCTGTTTATAACAGGACTGCCGCTCGAACCGGCTGAGACGGGGGCGGTGAGCTGAATTATTTTGCCGAAAGCAGGTATATCTCGAACAGCCGACACGATACCGGTTGATACGGTTGATTCAAGGCCGAGCGGACTACCTATGACAAATATGTCCTCGCCTTCGGCGGGAACATTCGTGTTGAGATTTAAGAATGTTATATCGGCGTTCGGCACATTGACGTGGAGTTTGACAATATCCGCCTCGGTATCTCTGGCAATAATGCCTTCAACGTGATATTCGTTACCGGAGAAAGTCTTGATTGTGGCGCTATAAGCGCCTTCGATAACGTGGTAGTTTGTCACGATATGGCCTTTGCTGTTCACAAAAAAACCGCTGCCCTGGCCTAACGGGTTATCGTCCTTATCGAAAGTTTTTATAAGAACAACGCCGGGCTTTATCTGTTTGACTAAATCGACGAGTTTTTCGTCGGCAACTGCGATTGCGGAACCGACTAAAACCGCACAGGCTGACATAAAGATTAGCTGTTTCATTAACTTGCGTCCCGCAATTGTTGAAAGATTAAGAAAAAATCGCCTGAAGTATGAGCGGCGTGAATTGTGAAAGACTCGTGCTTCGCAGCGAAGTGCTGCTTCGCAGAGTAGTATATGCCCTTCGGGCGACTAAACTTTGGTATTAGCTCACAATCCATACCGTTCATATTCACGATTATAAAGGAGCCTGCGAAAACGGCAAATAAAAAACCGCAGCCGCTCAAGCAAAAATCCCCTGCAAACTCCGCTGTTTCTGCGATAATAGCAGGGTATGGAATCAATAAAGTCAAGTCTGTTGAACAATCCGAAACGACCGGCAAGGACGCTTTCAATAGACCATGTGAGAACCCTAATCACTTCTCCGGCAAACGCACCGGACTGGCGGGGCATATCAGGCAGGGAACGCAGTTCTTTCTCAAGACCTTGACGATAACCCTTTTGTGGCTGACGAAAAGGGTTTTAGACTTCAGTTGACAGAACTACTGCGAAGCATAGAGGGGAACATCAGAACTGATTTTGCAATCGAAAGGCCGACAGAAACAAGGCAGGAGGAAATCTTAGGGGTCAAGCCGGGCTGGTTCGGAATAACTGTTAATATCAAGGAAATCGCCAAACGTATCTGGAAGTGGATTTGTTCTCGCAGCAAAGGTTAGTATCGACGACGATTTTGTTTAGGTGGGTGATTTTATTGACGCTCTTTTCACGTTGAATAGCTTCGGGTTCTTGCCGGAATTTCCATTACCGATACAAGCTGTTCTCTCCTTTTTACTTAAACAGTGCCTCGGAAAAGAAAATTCTTGATAGTTCAAAGTGATTTGTATAGGATTATTGATACCGTACGGAGAAAATTATGTTCTGTAGCCGTTTAAATGGAAATGTCAGTTTAATATAATTGCTGGGAGAATGTCGAATAATAAAACAATTTGAAAAAACTGGATGAAAAGGGAAATATTATGGCTGTAAAGATTTATTACGAAAAGGACGCACCGATGGATGTGTTAAGGGGTAAAAAAGTGGCGGTTATCGGCTATGGCAGTCAGGGCCACGCACATAGTCTTAATCTGCGTGACAGAGGTATTGAGGTGGCGGTGGCTGAACTGCAGGGCACGGACAATTTTAAGCTTGCCCAGGAGCATGGGTTTTTACCGTGCGATATAAAGACCGCTATGGAAGGTGCGGTGCTGATTATAGTAACGCTGCCGGACGAGGTTCAGGCAAAAGTTTACCAGAGCCAGATTGCCCCAAATTTAGCGGCGTCTCAGACGCTTGGTTTTTGTCACGGCTTCAATATTCATTTCAAATATATTGTTCCGCCCAGGGACGTTAATGTTGTGATGATTGCTCCGAAAGGTCCCGGACATCTGGTCCGCAGTGAATTTGAAAAAGGCGGCGGCGTGCCGTGCCTGGTAGCCGTCGAACAGGACGCCACCGGCGATGCAAAGGCAATCGCTCTTGCATGGGCAAATGGAATCGGCGGAGCCAGAGCGGGTGTTATTGAGACTACCTACAAAGAAGAGACCGAGACGGACTTGTTCGGCGAGCAGTGTGTTCTCTGCGGCGGGCTTACGTCGCTTATTAAAGCAGGTTTTGAAACTTTAGTAGAAGCGGGGTATCAACCTGAAATTGCCTACTTCGAGTGTATGCACGAGGTCAAACTCATTGTTGACCTTATGTATCAAGGGGGGCTTAGCTATATGAGGTACAGCATATCCAACACCGCTGAATACGGCGACCTGACCCGCGGACCAAGGATTATCAATGAGCGGACCAAGGCGGAAATGAAAAAGATACTTTCGGAAGTTACTTCGGGAGAATTCGCCAAAGAATGGGTTGCCGAATACGAGGGCGGCTTGAAAAAGTTTAACGAGCTGTACAAAAAAGACTATGATTGTCAACTGGAAACCGTCGGCAGAGGATTGCGTGGAATGATGAAGTGGATTGATGCAAAGCAGGTGTGAATCGAGCCGCGAAACAGGAAAGGGGCAATGTTATGAGGGCTGCAAAAAAAAGCAAAGGCGGGGGTTTCCTATCCTGGGTTTTTTACTTTTTTCCTATCACTTTGTGTCTGTTTTGCGGCTGTTCTGTTGTTGAGTATTTTCAGCCGGATGAGCCTCCTTCTTATGAGCAGATTTATGCCGCCTACGACAGTACAAGCCTGAATACGAGCAGCGCCGCTGACGTCCTGGGAGCGATTAATCTGCCTGAGTATGAATTACTTAGCCAGAGCAAAAGGGTCGTTGCTTCGGCAGGGCAAAAGAAAAAGGGCTACAAAAGCTGGTTTAATATGGTTGCCTTCGACGAGAACGACTCGACGGCGAAACGAAAGTATTTATTAGTGGTCGATGAAAAACCCAAAATACTGTTTGTTTGGCCGAGGGAAAACCTCAGCTTTGACTGTGAAATGGTTATCGAAAGCGAGGTGCTCGACAGACCCTATGCGGACGAAAGGACGCGACGAATAGTAATACTGAAAAGCGTTTTGGAAAGGTTCCGCAGTGATATTGCCGAGGTTGGCCAGGATAACAAGACGCTCGATGGCGGCGGGATGGTGGTTAATCAGGCGCTGGGGACGGTTTTGGTTAAGTTGGATTCTTCGCCTGCTCTGGCGTCAAGGCTGGATGAGCCGGCCGGTCTTGAGTTTGACCACGTTAGTTTTGATAAGGGCAAAATTCAAATGGTCATAACGTACGATATTGTTACGGTCAAGATAAGACTCGGCTCGCTTGTGCGTAAGTTCGAAGAGCCGGAGGTTATTGATAAAAATGAATAATCACTGTTTCTCACATTAATGGCGGCGGTGGGATTCTTGGTGAGTATAAGGGCAGCCAGGCGTGCGAGGTCATAAAGACGGTTTTTTGTGCTGATACGGGTTTTTTTAGCAAAAAAATAAAAAAGGTTGCTTCGTTGTGGTGGATCGGCTATAGTTTGCGGATTAGAAAAAACCCTGTCGCACGGGGTAGCTTGGGAAAGTAAAAACTTAAAGCTTAAAGTGCAAAGCCGTAATTAAAAAATTAGAACTTTTGAACTTTACACTGTGGTTTTTAGTTTTCAGCTTTTCATTTTTAGTTTCTCTGGGGCCGGCAGTATCACGGCGTGGCCGGCTCAAGCCTCCGACAGGGTCAGGTCGGGCCGATACAAGACGGTCACCGTGACAACAGGATGCAGAAAAGCTTAGTGCCGAGAATTACGGCGATATTTTCGGCGTCGAGCTTCTGAACAGGTGAACAGTAGAGCAGTAGAACGCAGTTGAGCAACCTATAAAAATATGCTCACCTTTCTACGGTCTATTGCTCAACCGCTCTGCGGCAAAGCCGCTTGGATTACCCGGTGGTGTAAATGGTAACACATAGGCTTTTGGTGCCTACATTCCAGGTTCGAGTCCTGGCCGGGTAGCTTTAGAATTGATTATTGATAAATGATTATTGATTATTGAAAAAGAAAAATGTCAGAAAGGGCGGCGATAATATTAGCGGCGGGCGTAAGCAGCAGGATGAATGCCGATGTTCCCAAGGTGCTGCGTGAGGTTTGCGGTCGGCCGATGCTTGCTTATGTTCTCGATGCCTGCAGAGAGGCCGGTATTGGAAAGATATATGTCGTGGTTGGTTTCGGCGCCGAAGAGGTAAAGAAAAGGTTCGACGGTGCGGATGATATTGTATGGGTTCACCAGCAGCATCAGAAGGGGACGGCTGATGCGGTTCTGTGCTGTAAGGAGCGGTTGTGCGGTTTTGATGGTGAGACCTTTGTGCTCTGCGGTGATGGGCCGTTGATTCGGGCTAAGACCCTCGAAACAATTATCCAAAAGCACGAAGCCGAGCGGTCGGCGGCAACACTTGCAACGGCTGTTCTGGATGACCCGACGGGGTA
Organism: uncultured Pirellulales bacterium; assembly: GCA_964564845.1. Taxonomy (GTDB): domain Bacteria; phylum Planctomycetota; class Phycisphaerae; order Sedimentisphaerales; family Anaerobacaceae; genus CAYXPG01. The sequence continues at coordinate 5,288 of CAZMCN010000008.1, forward strand.
TGGGCGAATTTGCAGAGACAAAGATGGTAATATCGAAGGTATTGTAGAGCACGGCGACTGCACAAGCGAGCAACTGGGTATTAAGGAGGTCAACCCAAGTTATTATCTGTTCAATAATAAAGTTCTCTTTGAGGCGTTGGATAAGGTTGGTTGTGATAATGTTAAAAATGAATACTATCTGACGGATGCGATTTCGATTATCATATCGTCAGGCCACAAAGTTGTGGCGGTTGCGGCGATGCGGCCTGAGGAGGCGATGAGTATCAACACCGAAGCGCAGCTTAACCGGGTCAGCGAGGTTATGCGGACAAGGTTGGCGGAAAATGTAAAGTCAAAAGTCAGCAATTAAGGTAAGCAGTTATGTTTCTGAGTGAAAATATTAAGATATTCTCCGGCAGCAGTAATGTAGCGCTGGCGGGTGCGGTTTGCAAATATCTGGATGTTCCGTTAGGCGGAGCTAAGATAGATAAGTTTCCGGACGGTGAGAAGCTCATCAGAGTTGAGGACGATGTTCGCGGCAGAGACTGCTTTGTTTTGCAGTCGACTTGTTTTCCGGTTGATGAGCACCTGATTGAGCTGTTGATTTATCTGGATTGTCTGCGGCGAGCCAGTGCCACGCGTATAACAGCGGTTATCCCTTATTTTGGTTATGCCCGTCAGGACCGCAAGGATGAAGGACGAGTGCCTATTACAGCAAAGCTGGTTGCGAATCTTATTACCACCGCCGGTGCCGACAGGGTGGTAGCGATAGATTTACACGCCAAACAGCTTCAGGGCTTCTTCGATATTCCTGTTGACCATTTGACCGGCGAGCTGGTTTTGAGCAGACATTTCAGGAATATGAAGATAGCTAATCTAACGGTGGTTTCGCCGGATGTAGGTAATATGAAGACTGCATCTCGGTATGCATCACATTTGGGCGGGGAGCTGGCGATAGTGCGTAAAAAGCGAGTGAGCGGCAAAGATGTGGAGGCTCAGGAGATAATCGGGCAGGTGCAGGGCAGGAATGTGCTGATGTGCGACGATATTATTGCTACCGCAGGGACAATCAGCAGTGCTGCAAAGCTTGTTAGGGAGCGAGGGGCGAAGAAAGTGTATGTCGGGGCAACACACGGTGTTCTTGCAGGGCCGGCACTGAGGAGGCTCAGTAAGGCGCCGATTGATGAGATAATCGTTACCGATACGATTCCCTTGACCAGCGAGGCAGAAAAGCTCGGGAAGATAAAGGTTTTAACGGTCGCATCTATGTTAGGTGAGGCGATAAAGAGGATTCACAGGAACCAATCGGTAAGCAGTTTGTTTAATAATGTTTGAGGAAACCAAAAAGGATATAGAGACAGCAATCAGTGATATTGAGCGCAAAGAAGTGAGGATGTTATGGAAAAAACGTTGAGTTTGAAGGCTGGAATTCGGGAATATACCGGTACAAAATCGGCGGTGAAGCTGCGCGGGCAGGGTCGGCTGCCGGCGGTTGTGTACGGACATAAGGAAAAACCTGTGGCCGTTTCGCTTGATGAACGTGCTTTGGTTGAGGGACTGCATCGCGGGCATCGGCTGATTGATGTGCAGATAGGGAAAAAGAACGAGAAGACGATAATCAAGGATTTGCAATACGATGAGCTGGGTAAAGAGATTATTCATGTGGACCTGATGAGAGTTGATGTTACCGAGTTGATTAAGGTAACGGTTCCTATTGAACTTAAAGGGACGGCCCGGGGCGTGCCCGAGGGGGGTATTGTTGAGGGGCATGCCGACCATCTGGAGGTGGAATGTAAGGTGACGGATATTCCGGAGTCGATACTTGTTTCGGTCAAGGATGTGGGAGTGGGCGATTCGCTGCATGCAGGCGATATTGAGCTTCCGGAAGGAGTTAAATTGGTAAGTGATGGGTCGATGCTTCTTGTAACTTGTGGTCTTGTAGCGGCGGCCAAGAGTACAGAGGAGCTTGAGGAGGAGATGCCGGCTGCACCGGAAGTTATTGGTGAGGCCGAGGATGAAGCATCCGAAGAAAAGGCTGAATAGTGTGAACTCGAAAGTGTCTGGGCAGATATGAGACAGATACTATGGCCGGGATAAAAATGGTCGTAGGCCTGGGTAATCCGGGCAGAAAATATGTTAATACGCGGCATAATGCCGGTTTTAAGGTGATAGATTCGTTGGCTGAGGTGCTGGCAGTAAAGGTGAAGAAGAAGAAGTTCGGCGCCTTATTTGGCCGGGGCGAATTTGCAGATAACAAGTTAATATTGTTAAAGCCGATTGAGTTTATTAACTGCAGCGGTCAGGCGGTAGCGACTGCAGCGGGATATTACAGAATAATGCTGTCGGATTTGCTTATCATAAGTGACGAGATGGCGTTGGAGCCGGGCAGGATTCGGATTAGGGCGAAGGGTTCGGCGGGCGGGCATAACGGCCTGGTGGATGTTTTGGAAAAGCTCGGCACTGAGGACATAAACCGGTTGCGCGTCGGTGTCGGGCGGAGCGAGCGGCAGGATGCGGTTGATTATGTGCTTGGTGAGCCGACGGCAGAAGAGAAACCGCTGCTTAATAAGGCGGTTGAGAAAGCGCGTGACGCCGTGCTTTGCTGGATTGAATACGGAATTGAAAGAGCGATGAATGATTTTAATGAGCCGTAGGTACATAGCTGGTGACCGGTGATTGGTCATAGGTAAGCTGTGAATTAAAGAGAGATTGTTTAACATTTGACGGGAGGTAGTCAGCTTGGAAACTATTGTGAAGAAGCTTTACGAGGCGATGTTTCTTGTTGATTCGGCCCAGGCCGCATCGGATTGGGACGGGATTATAGGGGCCATTGAGACAATACTGAAGAGGGCAGAGGCGGAAATTGTCTCAATGAAAAAATGGGACGAGAGGCGGCTTGCGTACGAGATTAAGAAGAAGAGCCGCGGGACATATATTCTCTGTTATTTCAGGGCCGACGGCCAGAAGATATCTGCAATTGAAAGGGATGCTCAGCTATCGGAGCGGGTTATGCGGGTTTTGATATTGAGCGCTGAAGCGATGAGCCAGGAAGATGTTGATAAAGAAACACCTATTGAGCAGGCTGAAAATCGCCGGCGGCAGGTGCTAAAGGAAGCAGCCGGAAAAGACCGGACAGAGCAGGCAGCTGTTCGAGAGGTCCAGCGAGAGAAGATTGCCAAAGATGCCGAAGCGGAGAAGACAGCTGTCGAGGCATCAAAAGAAGACAAGGACCTTGAGAAAGAAGCAAGAGTTGTGGTGGAAGATTCGGAGAAAATTAAACGGCCTGGCCCGGTTAAGTCAGAGCAAGGAAGCGGAGCGTCTGGTGAACAGGACAAATTGTAGGTTAAAGTTTTTGATGTTGAGTTTTAAGTTCTTTAGAAAGTAAGGATGGGAGTTTCAGGATGGCTAGTTATAATAAAGTTTTGCTGATGGGTAATCTTACACGTGACCCGCAATTAACGTACCTGCCCAGCCAGACGGCGGTGGTTGATTTTGGTTTGGCGGTGAACCGCAGATGGACGGGACGGGACGGCGGTCAACGGGAAGAGACCTGTTTTGTGGATTGCCGGGCGTTCGGTCGTTTGGCTGAGAATATAAATAAGTATATGAGCAAAGGCAGAGCACTGTTTGTCGAAGGCAGACTGACCTTCGATACCTGGACGGCCCAGGACGGCACAAATCGCAGTAAGCACCGAGTTACAGTTGAGAATTTTCAGTTTTTGCCCAAGTCGGCGGGGGGACAGGGCGTACGGCAGGCTGAGCAGAGTCCGGCTGCTGGAGAGGCAGAAGACCAGGCGGATGTTGGCGACGGAGGTGATGATATACCGTTTTGATGGTCGGTGCACGAGCCTGCCCCAGGCCCGAAGTCCCGATGACCAAGTGTAAGATTTGAAAGGTAAGTGTTGAAAACAATGGATAGAAACAGAAGAAAAACTAGCACACGAGCGGGTACTCGTGAGCAGACGCAATGCCGTTTTTGCAGAAGAGGTGAGAAATACGTTGACTACAAAGACATTGATACTCTTGAGAGACTTTTGACCAATCGCGGCAAGATATACTCCCGCAAGCGCAGCGGCAACTGCGCCGGCTGCCAGAGGAAAGTAAAGACGGCAATTAAACGAGCCAGATATATGGGGCTGTTGCCGTTTACCACATGAGTCGGCAGTTGGTCTCTGGTGAGTTTTACAGTGTGAGTAAGGAAAGGGATTAGGTATGAAAGTTTTGCTTGTTAATGACGTTGATAGATTGGGCTGGCTGGGCGAGGTGGTAGAGGTGGCCACGGGGTATGCGCGGAACTATCTTCTGCCGCAGGGTCTGGCGAAGGTACCGACCGAGGCCAATATAAAGGCATTGGCAGAGGAGAAGAGGCGTCGTGCCGAGCAGCGGCTTGCTGATAGGCGGCGGCTTGAGGCGGCGGCGGCAGCGGTCGATGGGGCTGAGGCCGTTATAGCGGCAAAAGCGAATGAGCTGGGGCATCTTTTTGGCTCGGTTACGGCCGGACAAATAGCGGCTAATCTTAGACAGCAGCAATTTGAGGTGGCTGATGAGGTAGTGCAGCTCGGGGAGCATATTAAGCGGGTTGGTACGCATACGGTTGAATTGAGGTTTGCTGATGATTTGACTGCTACAGTAAATGTTATTGTGGTTGCCGAGAAAAAAGAAGAAGATACTGAATCGGCCGAGGGGGCCAGTTAAGGAAAGGGATTTGCAATGGCCAGGGCGGTGAATAATGAAGCGATGGGGACGGCGGTGAACGGTGCGGTTCAGCCGCGGAGTAGTGTATATGCAGGCCGCAGCATGCCGGAGTCGTTAGCGGCCGAAGCGGCGGTGTTAGGGTCGATGATAATTGACCCTGCGTGCATCAGCGAGGTTGTCGAGCAGCTAAAGACGGAGGCCTTTTACCGTATAGAGAACCAATATATATTTGATGCCATAGTTTCTCTTTACGAGAAGAACAAAGGCGAGGGGCTGGATGCGGTGCTGCTTCGTGATGAGCTTGAGAAGCGCAGGCAGCTCGAAACTCTCGGCGGTGTTGAATATATCGCCAGGGTTATGGACTCGGTACCTTCGTCGGCGAACGTGATGTATTATGCCGGAATTGTCAAAGACAAGCAGCTTCTGCGTGAGCTTATCGCGGTGGCGAGCGAAATTTTAGAGATGGGCTACGAAGAGACGGGTGAGCCGGGCACGAAACTTGACGAGGCCGAACAAAAGATATTTGCCGTAACCGACAAGAAGATAAGCGGAGCGGCAGTTGTGTTGAAGGATTTGGTTGTTAGCGCTTTTGAGCTTATCGAAAAGCGCAAGGGGAGCCATGTTACCGGTCTGGCGACTGGTTATTATGAGCTTGATGATTTGACGTGCGGGCTGCAGAACGGGGAGATGATAATTATTGCCGGTCGGCCGAGTATGGGAAAAACGTCTTTGGCGTTGAATATTGCCGAGCATATCGGCCTGGTAGAGGAATTGCCGGTTGCGATATTTTCATTGGAGATGGGCAGGCAGCAATTGGCGGAGAGGTTTTTATGCAGCAGCAGCCGGATTGACGCTCAGAAGGTCAGAAAGGGTATGCTTGATACCGAGCATTATCAGCAACTGGTAGAGACGTGCGGGGTGCTCTCTGAGGCGCCGGTTTATGTGGATGATACGGCGGGGCTGACGCCGCTTGGACTTCGCGCCAAGGCCAGAAGGCTAAAGAGCCAGCGTGATATAAAATGTTTGATTGTTGATTATCTGCAGTTGATGCATTTGGGTGTGGGCAGGGTTGAATCGCGACAGCAGGAAATCAGTACAATCTCCAGATATATCAAAGCGCTGGCGAGGGAGTTGAACATTCCTGTGGTGGTTTTGAGCCAGTTGAATCGTGCTCCGGAGGGCAGAGAAGGTCACAGGCCGAGAATGAGCGATTTGCGTGAGAGCGGCAGTATCGAGCAGGACGCCGACGTTGTGATGCTGCTGCACCGTGAGGATTACTATCATCGCGGCGAGAAGGACTACGAGCCGAATAATCAGGTGGATTTGATAATAGCCAAGCAGCGCAACGGCCCGACAGGCAGTATAAACCTTGTCTTCAGGGAGAGAATTACACGGTTTGAAAACGCCTCTTACGCAAGAGAGCAGGAGGTGCCATTTTAGTTCCTCACTGCCCTGGTGTGAGGCAATTGTAGATATGGAGTATTAAAATTTTAATGGGGCAAACGATATGAAGAAGAGGTGTTTTTTGTGTGTAGTTTGTGCGGTGTATTGCCTGTTGGCATTGGCGCCGGTTTGCGTCGTTTGGGCTGCGGGCCAATACGAGATAGACAGTATCAAGACAACCGGTAACCGCACGATAGCCGCCGGCAGGATATTGAGCGTGGTTCGCAGCAGAGTCGGTCAGTTATTTGATGAGAGAGTTGCGGCCGAAGATGCAAAACGCATCGCCGAGTTGGCCGGCGTGGAATATTGCTATTATAACACAAAAATCGTTGATGACAGAATCCAATTGATATTTGTCGTTGTCGAGCGGAACCTCGTCAGGTCGATCGGCTTTTTCGGCAACCGCAGTTATAAAGGCAAGAAGCTGGAAAAGAAACTGGACCTGAAGATAGGCGATTATCTTGCCCCTGCTCTGGCTGAGGCGGGCAGAAAAGTACTGAATGATTTTTATCTGGAAAACGGCTATGCTTTTGCCAGGGTGGCTCTTGAGAAGGAGAAGTTATCATACGGGGCGTTGGTTTATAAAATCGATGAAGGTCCGAGAGTGATGATAGATTCGGTAGAGTTCCGCGGCAATAATTCCATCAAGACAGGGCCGCTTAGGAACGCTGTAAAGAGCAGTGAGAAAAAGCACTTTTTTTGGCCGAGATGTTACACCGAAGAGGTGCTGGAGGCTGACCTGGTAAAGCTGCGAAAGATATATCAGAAGAAGGGTTTTCTCGATGCCGACATAACAGCGAGACGGCAGTTCAATGAGGACAAGAGCAAAATCCGGATTACTTTTGCAATTATTGAAGGAGCGGTTTATACCGTTGAGAACATTTTTCTTACGGGAAACGAATACTTCGACGTTACGAAGCTGGTGGGGATGTTGAGGCTTCAGGCCGGTCAGGTCTATAATGAGGCCAGGTGCAAATCGGACGTGAAACGGCTGCTTAAGCTTTACCGCGAAACAGGTTTTATTGACGCCAGGGTGGAGCAGAAGCGCAAGTTCGTTTCGAAAGACAAAGTAGATGTTGAATTTGCGATAACCCAGGGGGAGCGTTTTAGAATTGGGGGGATTAACATTACCGGCAACGAACAAACACATGACAAGGTAATTCGGCGTGTGCTTGACGAATATGATTTTCTGCCCGGGCAATGGTACAATGCCGATATGGCGCGCGGTGACGGCACCGGCGAGCTGGAGAAAATGGTAAGGCAGATGGCATTAACCGAGTCGGCGACCATTACGCCGACAGGTGAGCTGGCCGGCCAGAGGGATGCGCAGGTGAGTGTTATTGAGGGCCAGACCGGCTCGATAATGTTAGGCGGTGCGGTTGCCAGTGACAGTGGTCTTATAGGTCAGCTTGTTTTTGACCAGAGGAATTTCGACATTACGGATTGGCCTGAGAGCTTTGGGGAGTTTATTACCGGCCAGGCGTTCAAGGGAGCCGGCCAAAGTCTTAGGATAGCGCTGCAGCCTGGTACGATAGTCAGCGAGTATTTGGTTAGTTTTACCGAGCCATATTTTATGGATAAGCCGATTTCGCTGGACGTGGTCGCCTCAAGCTGGGAAAGAGAGAGAGAAAGTTACAACGAGGAGAGATTAAAAGGGTATGTAGGTTTTGAGAAGCGGTATAAGAACCGCTGGCGGCACAATATAGGCTTTCGGGCTGAAAACGTCGATGTTACCAGTATCGATGCCGGGGCGCCGACGGAAATCACATCTGTCAAGGGTGAGAATGCCCTTATGGGAATAAGGCTTGGTGTCGGCAGGGACCTTACCGATAACAGGTTTACACCGGGCAGTGGTGACGTTTTTAGTGCCAGTTACGAGCAGGTTACAGGTGACCATACTTTTGGGATATTGAGGGGCAGTTACGGCAGGTACACGACACTTTATGAGGATTTAGCCGAGCGCAAGACCGTTCTGGCGACCAGGTTGTTTGCGGCGACGGTGCTGGGCGGCGATGCGCCGCCGTTCGAGAAGTTTTATGCCGGCGGCACGGGCCTTTACGGCATCAGGGGTTTTGATTATCGCGGGGTGAGTACGAGAGGCAGAAATACCATCACCGGTAAAATCGACGACCCGATAGGCAGTGACTGGGTATTTCTGGCCAATGCCGAGGTTACGGTTCCATTGGTGGGTGAGAGCCTTGCGGGGTTGTTTTTTGTTGACAGCGGGATGATTGATTCAGGCGGCTTACGCGCCGCCGCCGGTGTGGGTGTTCAGATAATGATTCCTCAGTGGTTCGGGCCGGTGCCGATGAGATTCGAAATTGCCGCACCGTTTATGAAAGAAGGTGATGATGAAGTGCGGGTTTTCAGTTTCTCTGTAGGAAGACTGTTTTAAGGAGCTGATAGTGTATAGGCATAACGAAAAGCTAAACGCAATAGAATGTTCTGTAAGGTGAATAAGGAAAGGGAAATTATGAAGATTAAAGCAGCAGTTTTGATTTGTTTGATGGCAGTGGTTGTTTTTTTGGTGGGCGGAGGAATTAAGCTGGCGGCGGCGGCAGCGAAGTCTGAGAAGGGTGGATTGGAAATCGGGGTTGTCAGCATTGAGAAAGTCATCAGGAACTGCCAAAGAAGTGCAAATTACCGGGAAGAAGCCGTAGCCAGCAGAGATATGAAGGAGGCGGAATTGAACAAGCTTATGAAGGAAGTTGAGGCCGAAGAAGCAGGGCTAAAGACGCTGAAGCCGGAGAGCCCTGACCGGATGGCACGGACGAAAGAGCTTTTTGAGAAGCGGGCCAGTATCCAGGCGCGACAAAAGTTTTATGAGCAGGAGTTAATGTTAAAAGAGCAGCGGATGATAGAGGGCCTCTATAAAGATATTTTGCGTATAGTCGGTGAGATTTCCGAGCAAAAGGGTCTGGCCTTTGTTTTTGAGAGGAGTGAGCCGGAGCTTCCGGCGGTAAATCTTAACGAGCTTTCGATGATTATTAAGACCGGCAAGGTTCTCTACAGCGGCGGCGGCGTGGACATCAGCGACGAGGTAATAGCGAGGCTGGATGCGGAAAAATAGTTTTTAGTTTTGGGTTCAGATGAGATTGACAGTTGCACAATTGGCTGAACGTCTTGGGGCTGAGTTGGTTGGTGACGGTACCGTGCCAATAAGTTCTGTGGGTTCAGTCGAGGCCGCCGATGACAGTGCGGTTACTTTTGTTACGGATGATAAATATAAGGCCGGCCTGGAGAAGTCACTGGCCGGTGCTGTTATTGTCGGCAGCAGAATAGAGGGTTTAACCCGGCCGCAGCTTGTCGTTGATAATGTTGATAAAGCGTTGATAGATGCGTTGAGTGTTTTTGCTGTGCCTCTGAAAGGTGTTGCCAAAGGGATTGACCCTGCTGCGCGTCTGGCCGATGATGCTCAAGTCGCCGAAGGTGTTTCTATCGGGCCTGGCGTGGTAATTGACAGTAGAGTCCAAATCGGGGCAAATACCGTAATCGCCTCCGGTTGCAGAATCGGCGAGAATTCAAAGCTCGGTAAAAATTGTCGTCTTGACAGTAACGTTGTTGTTTATCACAACTGCCGCATCGGCGACAATGTAATCATCCAGGCAAACAGCACAATCGGCTCGATGGGCTTTGGGTATTCATTTATTGACGGCAGACATCAACTGTTTCCGCACAATGGCGGGGTGGTGATAGAAGATTTTGTCGAGATAGGGGCCAACTGCTGCGTTGACAGGGCAAAGTTCGGCAACACCATAATCGGAGCCGGGACAAAAATAGATAACCTTGTTCAGATTGCTCATAATGTGGAGATAGGCAAATGCTGTTTGATAGCGGGTCTGGTTGGTATTGCCGGCAGTTGTCGGCTTGGCGACGGTGTTGTTTTGGCCGGTCAGGTCGGACTGGCGGATAATATAGAAATAGGTGATGGTGTAATAGTCGGTGCTCAGGCCGGTGTTGCCAGCAGTGTTGCAGGCGGCAGGAAGATAGTCGGCTCGCCGGCGATTGACCACAAAAAGCAATTGAAGATATTTAGTTTGGTGTTTCGTTTACCGAGGCTGGCCGAGCAGTTAAAGCAGCTTGATGCGAGGGTTGAAAAACTTGAATCTGCAAAAGACGATAAAAAGTGAAGGCTGGATATCCGGCAGAAGCTTGTTTGAGGGCAAGGAGACGAAGGTGTTTTTTCGTCCTGCTCCTGTTGATTCCGGGTTGGTTTTCGTGCGGACTGATGTGCCGGAGCCGGTTCGGATTAGCGCTGTTGCACCTAATCTTGCCCAGCGAAGCAGGCGAACGACGATAAGGAGGGGCACTGTCAGCGTTGAGACGGTGGAGCATTGTCTGGCGGCGGTAAGCGCTATGGAAATTGACAATCTGATTGTAGAGGTTGAGGGTGCTGAGCTTCCGGCACCGGACTGCAGCAGTGTTGGCTATGTGAGGGCATTGAAGCGTTCCGGCCTGGCTGAGCAGCGGGCTTCTCGCAGGGAGTTCGTTATCACCGAGCCGATAAGTATGTCGGACGGCGGCGCTTCAATATACGCCCTTCCATATGCCGATGGTGGATTAAGTATCACTTATGATTTGGATTACGGCGGCCATACCGGTATTGGTCGGCAAATTTTCGGCTGCCGGGTGACAGCGGAGAATTTCGAGAAGAATCTGGCCCCTGCGAGGACATTTTTGCTTGAGGCCGAAGCCAAGCAGTTTCAGGCTCGCGGGATGGGGACACATCTTGGCCCTCGCGACATTCTTGTTATCAATTCAGAAGGTCCTATTAAAAACAGCTTTCGTTTTTCCGACGAGTGCGCCAGGCATAAAGTGGTTGACTTGATTGGCGACCTTGCGTTGGTCGGTCGGGCCGTCAGAGGAAGAATAGTGGCCTACAGGAGCGGGCATTCGCTGAACCAGCGGCTCGTAAAGAAGCTGTATGAAGCGGCCGAGAGGCAGGAGAGAATGGCGAAATTAGGGACTGATGCCCTTCTGGACATACGGCAAATCGTCAAGATTCTGCCGCATAGATACCCGTTTTTGTTGGTGGACAAAGTAGTTGAGATAGAAGGTAACCAGCGAATAAAAGGCATAAAGAATGTGAGTTTTAATGAGCAGTTTTTCCAGGGTCATTTTCCCGGCACGCCTATTATGCCGGGCGTTCTTATTGTGGAAGCGATGGCGCAGGTTTCCGGTCTGCTGTTTGCACAGAAGCTCGAACATGCGGGCAAGCTTGCGGTGCTTTTGAGTATGGACGGTGTAAAATTGCGAAAGGCGGTTGTCCCGGGCGACCAGCTTGTTCTTGTCGCCGAGACGGTGAGGATGAAAAAGAGGACTGCACAATGCCGCTGCAGAGCGATGGTGGGCGAGCAGACAGTTGCCGAGGCGCTAATTAAGTTTATGCTTGTGGACGAGGAGAAGATATGAAATTGAGAGCGATTAGATTAGAATTTCAATGGAGGCAAAAGCGGATACAAAATGGGTCAGATACACCCCAGCTCGGTGGTTCATAAAGATGCTGAATTGGCTGACGAGGTAACAGTCGGGCCTAATTGTGTTATAGGCGGCGGGGTCTCGATTGGCGCCGGCACGGAACTCGGCGCCAATGTGGTGATTGGCGGAGGTGTCAGGATAGGTCGGAACAATCATTTTTTTGCCAATTGTGTGATTGGCGGTATACCACAGGTGCTTGGTCTGGATTCGAACAGCGAAGTTGGAGGGATTATAATTGGTGACAGCAACACTATCAGGGAACAGGTAACCATTCATCCGAGTATTTGTCCCGGCAAATTTACGAAGGTAGGAAATGACAATTTGCTTATGATAGGTGTGCACGTTGGGCATGATTGTACGCTTGAGGACAAAATAGTTTTGAGTAATTATGTTCAGCTAAGCGGTCATTGCAGAATTGAGACCGGCGTCTGGTTTAGCGGTATAGTTGCGCTGCATCAGTTTGTAACTGTCGGCAGGTGGAGTTATGCTGCCGGTCTTGCGGGGATAAATCACGACATTCCGCCGTTTTTGATTGTCGGTGGTCATTATCCGCCGAGGATTCGGGGCGTCAACAAGCGGGGTATGAAAAGGGCCGGTCTGAGCGAGCAGCAGCAGCAGAAAATTTCCGAGGCGTACAGAAAGCTTTACCGCTGCGGCGGGACAATGCTGGAGAATGCGAAGGCACTGGCTGCCGAGGATGAGCTTGACGAGAACGTTCGGGCTATGATTGATGTGATAATAAAAAGCAGTGAACATCGGTTTGGCAGATACCTCGAGACGTTAAGGCATTAAGAAAGAGCACGAGAGCACTTTTTCCTTATGTGCTTATTTATATAAAGCGAGAAGGTATGGACAGGATACGTACGGCGGTTATTGGCGCGGGCAAGATGGGGACGATTCACGCCAGGGTCTATGACCAGCTTCCGCAAAGCAATTTTGTTGCGGTGGTGGATATCGATGCCGGGAAAGCTGAGCGTCTGGCGAAGAAATATGACTGTTTGGCTTTTACCGGTTGTGCCGATGTATTGGGCAAAGTTGATGCGGTAACAATAGCTGCTCCGACGATACATCATTTGGAACTGGCGGAATTCTTCATCGAAAACAATGTGCCGGTAATGATTGAAAAGCCGCTGGCGGTTGATGTTAAAGAAGGCAAAAAAATAGTAAGGCTTGCGAAGAAAAAGGGTGTTGTTGTAGGCGTGGGCCATTCCGAGCGCTGCAATCCGGTTGTACAGGCGATGAAACGTCTCAATATTGAGCCGAAATTTATTGAGGCGAACCGCGTCAGCCCTTATCCGTTTCGCTCGATGGATGTGGGCGTTGTGCTGGATGTGATGATACACGATATAGATATTATTCTATCTATGGCTCAGAGCAAAATAAAAAGAATAGATGCGGTGGGCGTCGGCGTTATCGATGAAAAGGAAGACATCTGTAATGCGAGAATAGTTTTTGAGAACGGCTGTATTGCAAATGTTACCGCCTCGAGACTTGCATTAAAAACGGAAAGAAAGATACGTGTCTTTAGTCGGCAGGGGTATCTGAGTCTGGATTATTTCAAAAGATACGGCATTGTGATTAAGGCAGAACCGAATATTGATGTTGTCAAGTGGATAAGAGAGCGCAGAGAAGCGGGAGATTTTAATCTGCTGAGTGTTAACTGGCCTGACCTGCTGCACATCGAAGAGCTTGAAATTGATGATAAGGAGCCGCTGCGTCTTGAGCAGGAGGCGTTTCTGAGTGCCTGTGCGGATAAAGCGGCCAGGCCTGAGGTTACGGCCGAGGATGGACTGGCGGCAATGGAGTGTGCAGAGAGGATTCTGGCCTCCGTAAAAAAACATAAATGGGATGGGTAATTAATATTGTTTTGTGAAGGGATTGTTTTATGGCTCGTAAATTCCGGATTAGTTTATTGTTGGTGACGGTTGTTTTTGTTGCTGGTTGTAAACACCGGGAAAGTGAGAGAATGACAAAGAAAGTGAAGCTGGAAACGAGTAAGGGTGACATTATTATTGAGCTTAACGAGGAGAAGGCGCCGGTCACGGTGGCCAATTTCCTTCGGTACGTGGAGGAAGGTTTTTATGATGGGACGATATTTCACAGGGTTATACAAAACTTTATGGTACAGGGCGGCGGGTTTACGGCGGATATGCGGAGGAAACAAACGCATGGGATGATTGCCAATGAAGCCAAAAATGGTTTGAAAAACAATAGAGGCAGTATTACGATGGCTCGAATGAATGCCCCTGACAGCGCATCGGCTCAGTTTTTTATCAATCACAAAGACAATGACAGCCTGAATTATGCCGGACAGCTCAAGCCGGGATATGCGGTATTCGGCGCAGTGGTCGAAGGTATGAATGTTGTGGATGCGATTGCGGCGGCCAAGACAACGATTCGTAATGGCATGCGCGACGTTCCCGTCGAGCCGATAGTCATAAAATCAGCGAGGGTTGTATCTGGAAGATAGGGTTTGTAATAAGCTAAGTTTTTAGTCTTAGTCTGGTGACCTGTTGGTGCGCAAGGCGAGTAGGTTCGGGCAGACGATATTTAATCGCACAGTCAAGGACGATTTTGACTGCATCTTTCAGCAGGCATTTGTTGCCGACGGACACGAAAACCGGCTTGATGTTGGTGCGTGTTCTGACTACCGCGCCGATGACCTTATCTTTATCTTTTAATAAAGTGTAGGTACCTTTTTCGGGTGGCGGCTGTTCGAAGGCGCCGGTCAATCTGCTCTTTGCACAGCCTATGGTCGGCTTATCGAGAAACAGCCCCAGATGCGCCGCAAGACCGAGTCGGCGCGGGTGGGCGATGCCCTGGCCGTCGACGATGAACAGGTCGGGGCAGGTTTTGAGTTTTTCTACGGCTGCGATACAGGCTGGTGCCTCGCGGAAAGAAAGCAGCCCTGATATGTAGGGCAGAGGAACTTTTCGAGCTGCACTTGTGGTTTCGACAATCTCGCAGGCCCTTGTTGGCTGTGCGGCGACAACGGTTGTATCTGGAAGTTTTAAGACAACGGCGGCAGCGACGATTCTTTGCCCATCCTTACTGAGGGCACAATCCAGGCCGGCAATGATCTTAGGCTGATTCTTTAGCTCAATTACTTGAACCTTTGGGGCGAGGTCTTTTTGTAGAGTTATTGCCTGCGAATAAGACAAGTTCCAGCTATGCAGTTTCTTTATTTGCATAATTTTTTTTTTGCAACAACTAAGCTAACTTTGCTAGTCTTTCTTCCAACTCATCTGCCGGTGTAAAATGCCACGTTCTTCCTACTTTTCGACATTTGAGTAAGCCTCGCCGTTCTAAATCAAAAAGATCAAGTCGGCTTGTTTGATACACGATGTTATGACTTACTTGATGTGATCTGATAGTATATTGTTGGTATGGATGCCGCAGGGCATGGCTGATGAGCGCTTGCTGACGATGATTCAGTGCTGCTATTCCGCGCATTTTGTGTTCGATTGTCTTTAGTTGTTCAGTTTTGCGTTTAATGTATTCGTGAAGCTCTATGATAGCTCGTCGAATTACATCAAGATGATAAAGAATAAAGTACGTGAGATCATTGTCGTCCGTCTCTGTATAGAGGAAAGCACGGCCATATTTTGCAGGTGCTTTTCGAATAATCTGAGAAATCGAGATAAACTCGAAAAGCCAAAAACCATAGTGAAGCATTGACCAGTAAAATAGTGCTCTGGCTGCCCGACCATTGCCATCAACAAATGGATGATCATAGGCCAACCAAAAATGTAAGGTTATCGAACGGATCACAGGGTGTATAAAACTTGTTGGGCTTTTGCAGTTGGCAAAAGCACACATATTTGCCATTCTTTCTTCGAGTTGTTTGGAGGGAGGTGGATTGTGAAAGATTTCATTGTACATGTCACCAACAACTATGCGTTCATCGGCTTTACGGAAACGACCAGCTGCGGATTTATCACTCAGCGTTTTATCAGTAATTATTCGGTGAAGATCGAATACTAACTTTTTGGACAAAGGTTCGTCCTTGAGTTTCCCTATTCTTCGCATAGTCTTGAAATTATTAAGAATCATTTGTTCGCTCTTGTCTCGGGGGGCTCGGCCCGTTTTGATCATTTCCTTTGCGATTTCACGTGTTGTTGCTGCTCCTTCAAGCTGACTTGAAGTAATCGCTTCTTGGATTAGCGAACCTACATAGTATTGGTCTTTTGTGTCTGGATTTATAATTTGTTCCGGCATTCGGATGAATCCACCGGCACCTTGATCAATACTATGCAGTCTCTCAGGGATTGGATCGACTATCGTATATCTAAATGGTGTGCCCCTCTCATCCAGAAGGGGAACTTGCTTATATAACCGTTGTCTTTTCATCTTGAGTGCGAGCCACCACTCTTCGTGGGAGAATCCTTTTGGCGGCGAATAATACTTAAGTTTGTCCCAATGAAGATACTTTCCATCGGTGGCTGACTCAGGATCCATAATGAAGATTTTTACAACTTGCTCCGGAGTTTTTACAGTTTGCGACCAAATCGTATTGAGGTCTGGGGGGTGTTTCGGCATTTTCATTGTGATATCACCTTTATTAACAAGGCCTTACGTATCTACTAATCATATACTAATTTATTAAAGTTTAATATATATATCGGTCGGCTTCTGTCAAATACTAATTTTAAATATTTTAGTATTAAATTAGTACAAAGCAGGTTCGTAGCGGTTATTCCGATAATAGGGAGTGTCCAAATTGGGGAATTTGGCCTTAGTGTCTCAAAAGAAGGTATGGTGTTAATGTTTTTTCCTCTCTAAAATTTGATAGGTATAAAGATTTTACCTTCTTGTGTGGTTTTGTTACAATAGTTAGCTTGGGTAATTGCGGAATTTTTGAAAAAGCCTGTTGCCCTTAACAGTGAGGACGAGATGGCGAAAGGGATAGAAAAAGCGATAAAAATAACCGGGGCATCTGAGCACAACCTAAAAAATATCGACCTTAGTATTCCGCGTGATAAGCTGGTGGTGATTACCGGTATAAGCGGTTCGGGCAAAAGCTCTCTGGCCTTTGATACGATTTACGCCGAGGGCAGGAGAAAATACGTCGAATCGCTCAGTGCCTATGCACGTCAGTTTCTCGAACAGATGCAGAAGCCGGCGGTGGGTGAGATTACGGGGCTGCCTCCCACAATTGCGATTGAGCAGCGAAGCTCGGCCAGCAATCCCCGCTCGACGGTGGCCACTACCACCGAAATTTACGATTATTTCCGATTGCTGTTTGCCCGTGCGGGACAGCCCCACTGCTGGATTTGCGGCAGAGAGATAACCAGCCAGCCCCCGTCGCAAATAGTAGATTCGATTCTTGCCTTGTCTGAAGGAACGAAGGTGCAGATTTGCGCTCCGCTGGTTCGCGGTAAAAAAGGCGAGCACAGAAATATTTTTTCCGAGATACAGCATCAAGGCTTCGTTCGGGTGCGTGTGGATGGGGTCATTTACGATTTGCATAATGTTCCTGATTTGAATAAGAACAAAAAGCACAACATTGCGGCGGTTGTTGACAGATTGATTATTAATGATTCGGTGCGAGTTCGCCTGACTGATTCGGTGGAGACGGCGCTTAAACTTGGCGACGGGGTTCTTTTGCTGCTGGCGGCCGAACCTAAAAGCGAAAAGTCAAAGAACAACGACAATCAGTGGAAGGAATTTGTCTATAGTGAGAAGTTTGCCTGCCCCAGGCATCCGCAGGCGAGTCTTGAGGAGCTCTCGCCCCGTCTGTTTAGCTTTAACAGTCCTTACGGAGCCTGCGGAAGTTGTGACGGCTTGGGGACAATTCTGGAGTTCGACCCCGACCTGGTTGTTCCGGACAAACTAAAGTCGCTGGAAAACGGTGCTGTTGCTGCCTGGCGCGGGGGCGGTAAAAGAATGAACATATTCTATAATCGGCTTATAAAGAAGTTTTGCAGGAATATGGGTATCAGCAAATCGATGCCGTTTGAGCGGATACCTGACGAGATAAAGAGGATTTTGATGTACGGGACGGGGCCGTCTGAGAGGCAAAAGTACAGCCTGTCGTTTGAGGGGGTTATCCCGAACCTTGCGCGGCGATGGAGGACGACCACCAGTGAATATGTTAAGGCCAGATTGCATAGTTATCTTTCTGAGCAGCCCTGCCAGAGCTGCGGTGGTGCGAGGCTCAGACCTGAAGCCACTGCTGTAACCGTAGGAGACAGCAGTATTCATCAGCTGACTTCGTTGAGTGTTGAAAGGGCCCAGAAATTTTTTAATAAGCTTGAGCTTGATGAAGAAAGGTCGCTGATTGCCGTTCAGATTTTGAAAGAGATACAGGCCAGGCTGAGATTTATGGTCGATGTCGGGCTTGGGTATTTGACTCTGGATAGGCGAAGCAGCACTCTTTCCGGCGGCGAGGCGCAGCGGATTCGGCTGGCGACACAGGTCGGCAGCGGCCTGGTTGGGGTCTGTTACGTTCTTGATGAGCCGACAATAGGTCTGCACAAGCGCGACAATGACCGTTTGCTCGGGATACTGCACCGGCTGAGCAGACTCGGCAATACCGTTATAGTTGTCGAGCACGATGAGGATATTATCAAAAGTGCGGACCATATTATCGACATAGGCCCGGCTGCAGGCGCACAGGGCGGACGGATTGTTGTCCAGGGAGATTACAAGGACGTTACCGGATGCAGAGAATCTTTGACCGGTGAATATCTGAGCGGCAGAAAGAAAATAAGCCTGCCGGTTAAAAGACACAAATACAATTTGAGAAAATGTGTCGAGGTAAAGGGCGCTGCGGAGAACAATCTAAGAAATATAAATGTGAGATTTCCGCTTGGTGTTTTTATCTGCGTGACAGGCGTTTCGGGTTCCGGCAAGAGTTCTTTGGTCAGCCAGATTCTTATAAGGGCCTTAAAACGTCGGCTTTATGAATCCCGCGAAAGGCCCGGCAAACACAAAACCATTCTTGGCACTTCGCAGATTGACAGGGTCATAGAGATAGACCAGTCGCCTATAGGCAAAACGCCCCGCAGTAACCCGGCGACATATACCGGAGTCTTTGACGTTATAAGAAAACTGTTTAGTATGACGCGGGAGGCGAAGATTCGCGGTTACAAGCCCGGAAGATTCAGCTTCAATGTCAAGGGCGGAAGATGTGAGTACTGCAGGGGGCAGGGGACAAAGAAAATCGAAATGCATTTTTTGCCTGATGTTTATGTAACCTGCCAGAGCTGCAAGGGTAAAAGATATAATCCCCAGACGCTGCAGGTTACTTACAAGGGTAAAAACATCGCCGATGTGCTTGATATGAGAATAGATGAAGCGCTCGAATTTTTTGCTAATTTTCCGACCATTGTACGTTTGTTGAAGATGCTCTATGACGTTGGTCTGGGATATATGCAGTTGGGCCAGTCATCAACGACGCTTTCCGGCGGTGAGGCGCAAAGGGTGAAACTGGCAACCGAGCTGGGCAAGGTCGCTACCGGCCGGACACTTTATCTGCTTGATGAGCCGACAACGGGGCTTCACTTTGCCGATATTCGTAATCTCTTAAATGTCCTGCAGAGATTGACCGATATGGGTAATACAATCGTTGTAATCGAGCATAATCTTGATGTTATTAAAATGGCGGACTATATAATAGACCTCGGTCCGGGCGGCGGTGATTCGGGCGGCAGAGTCGTTGCTGAAGGAGCGCCGGAGGAGATTGTCAAAAACAAAAAGAGTTATACAGCAAAATACCTGCGGGACAAACTGAACAGGAAAAAAAGGACAAAAACAAAAAAGCGAGAATAAAAGGAAGGGTTTGGCGAATTTTTATGATTGCTCAAACGCTTAAATGGGTTGGTGACATTGACGGTTTTCTGGAGCTTACGGACCAGCGGCTGCTGCCTGCTGATTTTGTCAGGCTGCGGTGCAGGGACATCAGCCAGGTATATGAAGCGATAAAGACCCTTGCTGTGCGCGGCGCTCCGGCATTAGGGGTTAGTGCAGCATACGGGCTGGTTTTGAGTTTGCAGAAGTTGGATGAGGGCAGCGGTGTCCGTGCCGGACTTGTCTGTCTGAAGGAGGCCGGTGACTATCTGACCTCGTCACGACCGACGGCGGTGAACCTGTTCTGGGCGGTGGAAAGGGTCAGGCAAAAAGCTGAGGAATTTGCCGGGGCAGCAGCGAAGGCGGATTTGACGAAACTGCGTCAGGTTGTTCTGGCCGAGGCCAACGCTGTTTGTCAGGAAGATATTGATATGTGCCGACGGATTGGAGAAAACGGCCAAAAGTTTATCAGGGATGACAGCGGCGTTTTGACACACTGCAACGCCGGTGCGCTGGCAACTGCCGGTCAGGGAACGGCTTTGTCGGTGATATTTGAGGCACATAAAAGGGGCAGGAAATTCAAGGTTTATGCCGATGAGACCCGACCTTTATTGCAGGGAGCACGATTGACAGCGTGGGAATTAAAGCAGGCCCGAATTGATGTTACGGTTATTTGTGACAATATGGCAGGGGCGCTTATGAAACAGGGGCAAATCAGTATGGTGCTAACCGGCGCCGACAGGATCGCTGCAAACGGTGATGCGGCTAATAAAATCGGCACTTACAGTCTGAGTGTTCTGGCCAAAGTTAATGGCATACCTTTTTATATTGCTGCACCGTCGAGCACATTTGATTTGAGTATAAAAAGCGGAGACGAGATACCCATCGAGCAAAGGGCTGCCGAAGAGGTAACGACCTTTGCTAAAGAGCAGATTGTTCCTGAAGGCGTTGACGTGTATAATCCGGCTTTCGATGTTACAGATGCCTCGCTTATTACCGCAATAATTACAGAAAAGGGTGTAATTGAGGGCCCCAATGTTGACAGTATTTCCAGGTTTTTGAGGTGAAAGACTTATGTCAGAAGCAGAGAGTCAAAATTCGCAATCGGCTCCGGCAGTTGCCGCAGCGCAGCCGAATGAGGAGTCATTGCTTCGCTGGCGCAGGCGAAATAGTTATTACTATAGCTGGCTGGAGCGGATTTACAGGTTTGTTGTTCGCCCGAACAGCCGGGTTCTGGATGTCGGTTGTGAATGCGGAGACCTGTTGGCGGCGGTTGAGCCGTCCTACGGCCTGGGCGTAGATTCGGACGGCGATGCTATTGAACTGGCGAAAAAGCGATTCAGCCATTTGGAATTTCGCACAGCCGACCCACACGAGCTGCAGCTCGATGAAAAATTCGATTATGTTCTGATTTGCAATTCATTGGGTCAGTGGCGTGACATCCAGGAGGTTCTTGAGCGCATTCATCCGGCAACGACCGAAAGTACACGGATTGTGATAACTTATTACAATCATTTTTGGGAGAGTGTTTTGCGATTGGGGTCGTGGCTTAGAATTCGTCGGCCTCATCGATATCAAAACTGGCTGCCGTCGAAGGACATTGAAAATCTGCTTGATTTGAGCGGTTTTGACGTTATTCGGTCGGACTCTTTTGTGCTGTTGCCGAAGCGTATCTGGCCTTTTACAAGTATTTGTAATTACGTTCTTTCTTTGCTGCCTGGATTTTGTTTTTTCAATTTGGTGAATCTTGTGGTAGCTCGTCCGGCGCCCGTTGCCTGCCGTGATGAAGATTTGTCTGTTTCAGTTATAGTTCCGTGCAGAAATGAGCGGGGCAACATTGAAGACGCCATAAAACGGATTCCTAAAATGGGCAGGCAGACTGAGATAATTTTTGTTGACGGCAGCAGCACGGACGGTACAGCCGAGGAGATAGAAAACCAGATAAAAAGGCATCCGGAGCGCAAAATAAGGCTGATTCATCAGGGTGACGGTGTCGGCAAAGGAGACGCTGTCAGGAAAGGTTTTACAGCCGCTGGGGCGGATGTTCTGGTCATTCAGGATGCGGATTTGACGGCGCCGCCTGAGGATTTGCCGAAATTTTTCAGGGCGCTGCGCGACGGAAGGGGTGAGTATATCAACGGCTCACGGCTTGTTTATCCTATGGAAAAGCAGGCGATGCGTTTTTTGAATCTGCTTGGCAACAAATTTTTCGGCTCACTGTTTAGCTGGCTGCTGGGCCAGAGATTCAGGGACACCCTTTGCGGAACTAAGATGATTCGCAAAAGAGATTACCAGTTGATAGCGGCCAATCGTTCATACTTCGGTGATTTTGACCCGTTCGGTGATTTTGACCTTATCTTCGGGGCGGTAAAGCAGAACTTTAAGGTTGTTGAGGTGCCGGTGACATATCGTGCAAGGACATACGGTTCGACGAATATCAGCCGATTCAGACACGGCTGGCTGCTGCTTAAGATGAGCTGGATAGCATTTAAGAAAATCAAGTGGCTTCCGAGGACACGTAAAACCAAAAGGTAATTGAGCGGTTTAAGTTTGTTTGCCGGGCTTTTGGTGCTCGGCAGGAACGCTATATGAAACGAGCATCCCGGAAATCGGAACTCATTTTTGCTGCGCTGGCAATTGTTACCATTATGGTCTATTGGCAGGTGACGGGGTTTGACTTCGTTGATTTTGATGATGATATTTACGTGGAGGAGAATCAGATTGTACAAAGGGGGCTGACGCGGGAAGGTTTTGTGTGGGCCTTTACCACAGGCAGGACCGGTAACTGGCATCCGTTGACGTGGCTGTCGCTTATGCTCGATTGTCAATTATCGCAGAATTTGGCGCGCTGCTGTCATACGACCAACGTGCTGATTCATATTGCAAATACGTTGTTATTGTTTTGGGTTTTGAAGCGGATGACGTCGGCGTTTTGGTGCAGCGCGTTTGTGGCGGCACTGTTCGCACTGCACCCGCTGCACGTGGAGTCTGTGGCGTGGATTTCGGAGAGAAAGGACGTGCTGAGCACGCTTTTCTTCTTTTTGACAATACTGTTTTATATACGCTATGTCGAGAGGCGGGGTTTTTTCAGATATGTTCCGGTGGTGTTGTGTTTTGCACTCGGCCTGCTGGCCAAGGCGATGCTTGTAACGCTGCCGTTTGCGCTGCTTCTTCTGGATTATTGGCCGTTGGGGCGTTTCCGGCCGGGTAAATTGGCCGCCGGAGGTGAAGAAGGGAAAAATACGAGGAAGGCGGCAGGGCTTTTGGTGTTCGAGAAGGCGCCCCTTTTTGTTTTGACGGTTATTTTATGTCTCGTTACATACCTGCTGCACAAGAGCACTAAAGGGATTATGGATTTGGACCTTGATGTACAGCTGGCCAACGTAGTTGCATCCTATGGCCGTTATATAGGCAGGATGTTTTGGCCGAGGGGGCTGGCAGTGATTTATCTGCATCCTAACAGGATAGAGGTCGGCGTGATGGTGATTTCGTTAATCGTATTGATTTGTATATCGGCAGTGGTGATTTTTTTGGGGCGTCGGCGGCCATATCTGGTGGTGGGATGGTTGTGGTATATAGGCTTGCTGATACCTGTGATAGGTTTTGTGCAGATAGGCAATCATTCGATGGCCGACAGGTACAGCTATGTGCCGCTGATTGGCCTGTTCATTATGCTTACCTGGAGTGCTGCGGAGCTGGCCAAAGCTAAACATTATCCTAAAGGTGCGTTAGCAACGGCGGGCATCTTGATAGTTTTGCTTTTGTCGGTTTGTACAGTGTTTCAGATACGGCACTGGCAGAACGGAGTTACGCTTTTCGCTCGTGCAATTGATGTAACCGGGGGCAATTATGTGGCGTATAATAACTTTGGGATGGCGTTGGATAGGGCCGGTAAAGTCGATGAAGCGATTGAGCAGTGGAAGCAGGCGTTACGGCTAAATCCGAACCATTACAAGGTCATCGGCAATCTGGTTCGGGTTCTGGTGGAAAAGGGGCATATTGAAGAGGCGCTTTTTTATTACAGTAAGTCTGTGGGGTGGTCGCCGGATGACTGCAGGACACGTACGAGTTTGGCTGATACACTCTTTCGGCTGAGGGGTTATCACAGGGCCGTGGAGCATTATGAAGCGGCACTTGCTGCCGGCTGCGATGATGCGAGTATCCATTACAATTTGGCTGTAGCCCTTTCACATCAGGGCAGATATGACGATTCGATTCTTCATTATAGTAAGTTTTTGCAGCAGCAGCCGGACAGTTTCAGAGCGCACAATAATCTCGGTGCAGTATTGATGTCTAAGCGTGATGACGCCGAAGCGATAAGACATTTTCAGGAGGCGTTGCGGCTGAATTGGGACTATTTCGGTGCGCATATGAACTTAGCGACGATACTGATGGAGCGGGGCAATATCCCTGAAGCAATAAAGCATTATGAGCAGGCGGTGCGTATTGACCCGAACGACATCACAGCTCGGCGGGAGTTGGAGAATGCCAGGGAAGCTGCAGGCAAACAGGCCGAAGGCAGACGAGTAACAGGCAGGGACACTATATGAGACGAACACCCCGGAAATCTTATTTTCTAATGATTTGTTTGGCCCTTGTGGTTGCTACGGGTGC